>NZ_SZWZ01000063.1:0-188128 GCF_005281025.1 Citrobacter sp. wls714
CCATGCTGGCTCTCCCGGCCTTACGGAAAAACGTCGGCAATTTTCCCGCCGGACCAGCCCACACCTGACCATTTGCGTTTTTTGTTTAAACAGCAAAACAGATTTAACTGGAAGTCAGAGCGTTGAAGCGATGACTCCGGTCCGGCTGAAAATCGATGAGTCGTTGACGGCTGACCGGGTCTGCCCGCAGGGATGCGGGCAGAGGGGACGGCCTGCATGGACGCAGGCTCGCCCCCGACCCGACAGGCAGACGGCATAAGACGAATGAATCGCATCGCGACGATTTTCCCGCCAGGAGCCTGGGTTGCAAGGGAGGCGGCGGTGAGCCTCCCTTGCACGTTCACGGGTACCTGTGCTTCAGAAAAGTGAAAAGCTGAAGTGAACGGAACCCTGAGTCGGAATCACATGCTCTCCATAATGCTTAACTGACAAGCATTACGCTTCTGACGCGGTTTTTTTATGCCTGCCGCCCAGCTTTCCGACCTTCGTCACACTTCCTGATTGCTGGATTATATGTCCAGTAAAAGCATTATTTGTCTGATAACGGTCGCTACTTGCCTCGGACCATAATTTCTCTCGTTAACTATTACGAGGAAATGAATATGAGCAAAAAATTAATTGCTGTCTGTGCGTGTCCGATGGGGCTGGCTCACACCTTTATGGCGGCGCAGGCTCTGGAAGAAGCGGCGGTTGAAGCCGGTTATGAAGTGAAAATCGAAACTCAGGGCGCTGACGGAATTCAAAATCGTCTGACGGCGCAGGATATTGCTGAGGCGACGTTAATCATCCATTCAGTTGCCGTAACTCCGGAAGATAACGAGCGTTTTGAGTCGCGTGATGTCTACGAAATTACGCTACAGGACGCGATAAAAAATGCGGCCGGCATCATTAAAGAGATCGAAGAGATGGTTGCCGCTGAACAACAATAATCATCGACAGGGAACTACGTATGGCCATTAAAAAACGCAGTGCAACCGTTGTGCCTGGCGCATCTGGTGCGGCAGCGGCAATAAAAAATCCACCGGCCTCCCGCAACAGCTTCTGGGGCGAACTTCCGCAACATGTGATGTCGGGTATTTCACGCATGGTGCCGACGTTAATTATGGGCGGGGTAATTCTCGCCTTCTCGCAACTGATCGCTTATAGCTGGCTCGATATTCCTGCTGACACTGGCATCATGGATGCGCTGAACAGCGGAAAATTTACCGGTTTTAATCTCTCATTATTGAAGTTTGCCTGGCTGTCGCAATCTTTTGGCGGCGTGCTGTTTGGTTTTGCTATTCCGATGTTTGCCGCGTTCGTTGCCAACTCCATCGGCGGCAAGCTGGCGTTTCCGGCGGGGTTCATCGGTGGGCTGATGTCTACTCAGCCTACGCAGCTGCTGAATTTTGACCCATCAACGCTGCAATGGGTAACCAGTGCACCCGTACCCTCTACCTTTATTGGCGCGCTAATTATCTCGATTGTTGCCGGGTATCTGGTGAAATGGATGAACCAAAAAATCCAGCTCCCTGATTTCCTGCTGGCGTTCAAGACCACCTTTTTGCTGCCCATTCTCTCTGCCATTTTCGTCATGCTGGCGATGTATTACGTGATCACGCCGTTTGGCGGCTGGATCAACGGCGGCATCCGTACTCTGCTGACTGCAGCAGGAGAGAAAGGCACGCTGATGTATGCGATGGGGATTTCCGCGGCCACAGCGATTGACCTCGGCGGGCCGATTAATAAAGCCGCTGGATTTGTCGCCTTCAGCTTTACCACCGATCACGTTCTGCCGGTCACCGCGCGCTCTATTGCGATTGTTATTCCGCCGATTGGCCTCGGGCTGGCAACGCTGCTTGACCGCCGCTTAACGGGTAAGCGTCTGTTCAGCGCCCAGCTCTACCCGCAGGGAAAAACGGCAATGTTCCTCGCATTTATGGGCATCAGCGAAGGGGCTATCCCGTTTGCGCTGGAAAGCCCCATCACAGCAATTCCCTCCTACATGGTTGGCGCCATTGTCGGATCGACGGCTGCCGTCTGGCTGGGTGCGGTGCAGTGGTTCCCTGAGTCGGCGATCTGGGCATGGCCGCTGGTGACCAATCTCGGTGTCTATATGGCAGGGATCCTGTTAGGTGCGGTGATTACCGCGCTGATGGTGGTGTTCCTGCGTCATCTGATGTACCGCAAAGGCAAATTGCTGATTGAAAGCCTCTGATCAAAAGGATTGTAACCATGAGCTTACTTGCCTCGCTGCGTGACTGGCTGACGGCGCAACATCTTGATGCGATGCTGCTGTCATCGCGACAGAATAAACAGCCGCATATGGGGATCTCCAGCAGTTCAGGGTATGTGTTTATCAGCCATGAAAGCGCGCATATCCTCGTCGATGCCCGTTATTACACCGATGTCGCTACGCGTACTCAGGACTACCAGATCCATCTCCTCGATGGCACGCAGACGTTGTATTCACGGGTGAATCACATCATTGCTGACGAAAAGCTGCAAACGGTGGGGTTCGAAGGCGAGCAGGTAAGCTGGGAAACGGCAAAGACATGGGCAGACAAACTGCATGGAAGACTGGTGAGCGCCGTGCCGGACGTGCTTCGGCAGGTGAAAACGGCACAGGAAATAGCCTGTATCCGAGAAGCCTGTCGGATTGCCGACCTCAGCGCTGAGCACATACGGCGTTTTATTAAACCTGGTCTGCGTGAGCGCGAGATTGCCGCCGAACTGGAGTGGTACATGCGTACGCTCGGCGCAGATAAAGCCTCTTTTGACACCATTGTCGCCAGCGGCTGGCGCGGGGCGCTGCCGCACGGCAAAGCCAGCGACAAGCGTGTCGAGGCGGGTGAGTTCATTACGCTGGATTTTGGCGCACAGTATCAGGGGTATTGTTCGGATATGACGCGAACGTTTCGCATACCCGACGCCAACCAATCTGCAGAAGAAAGCGCACTATTTTCGATTTATCAGGTTGTTCTGGAAGCGCAACTGGCGGCGGTGGCGGCAATTCGACCCGGTGTACGTTGCCATGAGGTGGACGCCGCCGCCAGGCAAGTTATTACGCAGGCGGGCTATGGTAATGAGTTTGGTCACAATACCGGACACGCTATCGGCATTGAGGTCCATGAAAACCCACGTTTTTCGCCCACCGATTCGACACCTTTGGTGGCGGGAATGCTGCTCACCGTTGAGCCAGGTATTTATCTGCCGGGGCAGGGCGGAGTACGTATTGAGGACGTGGTACTGGTTACGCCAGACGGCGGCGAGGTGCTCTACACCATGGCGAAAACATTGTTACACACGGGAGAGGCGTGATGGACTTATCGCTACTGAAGGCGCTGAGCGAGGCTGATGCGATCGCCTCCTCAGAACAGGAGGTGCGGCAGATCTTGCTCGAAGAAGCAGATCGTCTGCACAAAGAAGTGCGCTTCGATGGGTTAGGATCGGTGTTGATCCGCCTGAATGAATCAACCGGTCCGAAGGTAATGATCTGTGCGCATATGGATGAAGTGGGATTTATTGTGCGCAGTGTCTCCAGTGACGGGGCGATCGATGTCTTGCCGGTGGGAAATGTGCGTATGGCGGCCAGACAGTTGCAGCCGGTGCGAATTACCACTCGCGAAGAGAGCAAAATCCCGGGCCTGCTCGACGGAGATCGCAGTGGCAATGAGGTGAATGCGCTACGGGTGGATATTGGCGCACGGTCTTATGACGAAGTACTTCAGGCCGGCGTGCACCCAGGCGATCGCGTTACCTTTGACACGACTTTTCAGGTTTTGCCGCACCAACGCGTCATGGGCAAAGCCTTTGATGACCGGCTTGGATGTTATTTGCTGGTCGCGCTGCTGCGCGAATGGCATGGCGCCGATCTCCCTTGCGAGGTGTGGCTGGTAGCCAGTTCCAGTGAGGAAGTTGGACTGCGCGGAGGGCAAACGGCCGCGCGTGCAGTTGCCCCCGATGTGGCGATCGTGCTGGACACCGCCTGCTGGGCGAAAAATTTTGATTGTGGCGCGGCCAACCACCGACAGCTCGGCAAAGGCCCGATGCTGGTGCTGAGCGATAAATCGCTGATTGCGCCGCCAAAGCTGACGGCATGGATTGAAAGTGTGGCCGCTGACGCGGGTATACCGTTACAGCTCGATATGTTCAGTAATGGCGGCACCGATGGCGGGGCTGTACACGTCAGCGGAACGGGGATCCCGACGGTTGTTATGGGGCCAGCCACACGGCATGGGCACTGTGCGGCATCGATTGCCGACTGTCGTGACATCATCCAGACGCAGCAGTTGCTGTCGGCGCTTATTTCACATCTTACGTGCGAAACCGTGGCTCATCTGACGGATTTCAGGTGCTGATTTCGCGCTAATCAGGAGTTGTTATGCTAACGATTCAATTTCTTTGCCCGTTACCCAATGGCCTGCATGCGCGTCCAGCATGGGAGCTGAAAGAGCAGTGTAGCCAGTGGCAAAGTGAGGTGATGTTTTTCAACCATCGTCAAAACGCCAAAGCGGATGCGAAAAGCTCGCTGGCGCTGATTGGCACCGGGACGCTGTTTAACGACAGCTGTAGCTTAACCATCACCGGTCATGATGAAGAACAGGCCAGACGGGCGCTGGAGGAGTACATTCAGCAGCGGTTTATCGACAGCGACAGCGTTCAGCCTGGGGCGGCGGAACTGGCGGCGCATCCGTTGCCGCGTTCGCTGATTCGGCTCAACCCGGATTTGCTGTATGGCACCGTGCTGGCAGGCGGCGTGGGGGCAGGTCAGCTCACGCTGTGGCAGAGTGATAATCTGGAGAGCTATCGCGCGATTGCGGCGAGTGCGGAAGACAACGCCAGGCTGGAGCACAGTCTGGCGACGCTGGCGGAGCTGCTCAATCAGCAACTCCGCGAGCGCGATGGTGAGAGTAAAACCATTCTCAGCGCGCATCTGTCTCTGATTCAGGACGATGAGTTCGCCGGGAATATTCGCCGATTAATGCTCGAGCAGCATCTGGGGTTAGGGGCGGCGATTATCACCAATATGGAACAAGTATGCGATAAGCTGTCGGCTTCCGGCAGCGATTATTTGCGCGAACGCGTCAGCGACATCCGTGATATCAGCGAACAATTGTTGCACATTACCTGGCCTGAAAAGCGGCCACGCCATGCGCTGGTGCTGGAAAAACCAACGATTCTGGTTGCTGAAGATCTGACGCCCAGTCAGTTTTTGAGCCTCGATTTGCAGCATCTGTCAGGCATGATCCTTGAGAAAACAGGGCGCACCTCGCATACGCTGATCCTCGCTCGGGCGTCGGCAATTCCGGTGCTTAGCGGCTTGCCGCTGGACGCGATTAGCCGCTATGCCGGGCAACCCGCGGTACTGGATGCCCGATGTGGCGTCCTGGCCATTAATCCAAACGATGCCGTTCGCGGCTACTACGCGATTGCGCAGAAGCTGGCTGATGAATGCCAGCGTCGGCAAGCGCTTGACGCCGCCCAGCCCGCGTTAACCAAAGATAATCAACGAATTGACGTTGCAGCGAATATTGGCACCGCGCTGGAAGCGCCGGGGGCGTTTGCCAATGGCGCGGAAGGGATTGGGTTGTTTCGCACAGAAATGCTGTTTATGGATCGCGACAGCGCTCCCGACGAGCAGGAACAGTTTGAAGCCTACCAACAGGTGTTGTTGGCTGCAGGCGACAAGCCGGTTATCTTTCGCACGATGGACATTGGCGGCGATAAGAACATCCGTTATCTCAATATTCCGCAAGAAGAAAATCCGTTCCTGGGCTATCGCGCGGTGCGGATTTATCCCGAATTTGCCGGGCTGTTTCGCACGCAGTTGCGCGCCATTTTACGCGCGGCCACCTTCGGTAATGCGCAGTTGATGATCCCGATGGTGCACAGCCTCGACCAGATTTTATGGGTAAAAAGCGAATTGCAAAAAGCGCTGGTGGAGCTGAAAGCGGAGGGTTTACGTCATGCTCCGACAATTTCATTGGGGATTATGGTTGAAGTACCGTCGGTGTGTTACATCATCGACCACTTCTGTGACGAGGTGGATTTCTTCAGCATTGGTTCAAATGACATGACCCAGTATCTGTACGCTGTCGATCGTAATAATCCTCGCGTGTCGCCGCTATATAACCCGATTACGCCCTCGTTCTTGCGGATGTTGCAGCAGATTATCCGCGTGGCGCACGAACGCGGTAAATGGGTAGGCATTTGCGGTGAACTGGGCGGGGAAAGTCGTTACCTACCGCTGCTGTTGGGCTTAGGGCTTGACGAGTTAAGTATGAGCAGCCCACGGATCCCGGCGGTGAAAAGTCAGCTTCGTCAACTTGACGGCCAGGCGTGTCGCGAACTCGCTATGCAGGCCTGCGAGTGTCGCAGTGCTCAGGAGATAGAAGATTTGCTGAACCAGTTTGCACCGCAGAAAGACGTGCGCCCGCTACTGGCGCTGGAGAATATTTTTGTTGGCGAGCCTCTTGCCAACAAAGAGCAGGTGATCCAGTTCTTATGTGGCAATCTTGGGGTAAATGGACGCACCGAACATCCGTTTGAGCTGGAGGAAGATGTCTGGCAGCGCGAAGAGATAGTGACTACTGCCGTTGGTTTCGGGGTTGCTATCCCACATACTAAATCCCAGTGGATCAACCATTCCAGTATCAGCATTGCCCGGCTTGCTCAGCCGATAGACTGGCAGTCCGAGATGGGCGATGTTGAGCTGGTGATCATGCTAACGCTGGGGGCTGATGAAGGCATTAACCACGTGAAGGTCTTCTCGCAGCTGGCGCGTAAGCTGGTGAACAAGCAGTTCCGCCAGTCGTTGTTTGCCGCGACCGATGCCGAAAGCATTCTGGCGTTGCTGCAGGCGGAACTGACGTTTTAAACGCCACTGTGAGGAGCGTTTTCCAGCCTACGGTAATGGGATTGCAGGCTGGGCAAAACGCTTTTACAAGAGGAATTTTATTAATCCGCGGTGTGTTGAATCGACAGTTTCCCGGCCCTTAACAACGTCATCTCTTGTTTGCAGAGCAGTACTACCGCCTGGCGACCTTTTACGCGTCGGGCGGTGAGCGCTCTTTTTACGGTCCGACGATCCGCACCTGATTCCAGCATCTGAAGACATATCAGGGAAAGTGCACGTCTGTTTTTCATCGAATATTCACTTTGTTGAGTAAGCCTGCACGTTATGCGCGAAAGGGCATTATTTTACAACGATACAAGTGGATATGACTAACGCGTTGGTGTTGCCTCAATCAACGTGCTGACTGAAAACGGGCGCCGTACTCGCCCGGCGTCAGGCCAAACTGACGGCGGAACAGGCGGCAAAAATAATCACTGTCCTGATACCCGCAACGCTGTGCGACTTCGCTAATCGACAAATGATATTTCTGTAAGATAATGCGCGCCTTCGCCATTCTCACCCACCGCAAATACTCAACAAATCCCATGGTGCCATGCTGGGTAAATACTTTTGATAAGTGATTCGGTGTGATATTGAAAAAATGCGCTACGTTTTCCCGGTTCAGCGGCTGGGCATAGTTGTCCTGGACCCAATTACATATGCTGTGATAGAGAAATTCAGAGCGCGGGCGCGCTATATCAGGCCGGGTGTTTACCACGCTGCGGCACAGGTGCAGCAGGCTCAGCACCAGCGGCTGAATAATATCCTGGGCCTGTGGTGAGCGGCTTAAATGGGTTAATGCGGTAAGCATCGCCTCGCCTTCACCGCGCTGCGGATGCGGTAACTCAATGCGACGTACGGGACGTAGCAGCGATGCGGTTCGGTTGTCATAAAAAGAGAGGCCCAGCCAGGCCGGTGAAAATACCAGGCTCAAGAGCATCACCGGTTTATCGCTGCCTGGTAAATTCGCCGCTTTCGCCGGGATGAACAACATGTCGCCTTCCGCCAGGCTGTGCTGCTGTTTTTCCAGTTGGTTGCTGTACTCTCCGCGCAACACGATATCCAGGCGGGGCAGGTCAATACATAAACTGCCGGTCGGTAATGTGGCTAGTTGCCTGGCGAACCATACGCGCCCCAGACGCTGCGGGTTTAACACCAGGCCGCTGAACAGATCGGCAAAAAACTGTTGGTCGGCGGGCAGGCCTGGCTCTTTCATTGCTCTTTCTCTGCGCTATAAGTGCATTAACTGTCTGAACTCTTTCACTTTACTCCGACTCACCGGGATTTCAAATTCCAGGTCTTTTAAGCGCAAAATGTAGGTGTTGTTAAACCAGGGTTCGATCTCGCGGATTTTATTCAAATTCACACAGAATGAGCGGTGGCAGCGGAAGAAATGCGCAGCAGGCAGTTTGCTGCAAAACTCGGTGATGTTCATTGGCATCACATACGACTCGCGCCGGGTATAGACGAACGTCATCTTTTCATGGGCTTCAGCGTAGTAGATGTCGTTGATCGGGGTTACGATGATCCGCTCATCTTTGATCAGGTTGATCGTATCGTTTTCACGGGGCGCTGGGCCAGATGGTGAGGTTCCCGCTTGCTGCTGTTGCCAGGCGGCCTCCAGCTTTTGCAGCATGCCGACAATGCGTGATTCCTGATACGGTTTCAAAATATAGTCAAAGGCCTCCAGTTCGAAAGCTTCTACAGCGTGCTCTTTCCATGCGGTAATAAACACAATAAAGGGCTTATGCGCGAACTGGCTGATGTTTTGCGCCAACAGTACACCATCCAGCGAGGGAATATTGATATCCAGAAAAATAGCGTCAACGCGGTTGTGCTGGAGATATTTCAGCACGTCAAGACCGTCGTCAAATGTACCGACAATCTCCATCTGGCTGTGCTCTTTTATCAGCCAGCTTAGTTCCTGTTGGGCCAGGAATTCATCTTCGACAATGATGACTTTCACGACTTCACTCCTGGTTAAAGCAATAATGTGGCCGGTGCGGCTGCGGGCGAGTGCTGATTAGGCACATAAAAGGCAATCTCTGTGCCTGGCTCCAGACGGCGGATCAGTAATCCTTCACCGTAGAGCAGCTTAACGCGATGATGCACATTCAACAGGCCAATTTTATTACCCGGCATTTCATTGGACTCGACCCGTTCAATCACTTTCGGATCGATACCATGACCGGTATCCCGCACGGCAATCCGTACCCGGTTCCCGCACTCTGCAACGCTGATGGTGACCACGCCTTTCCCTTTGCAGGGTTGAATACCATGGACGATGGCGTTCTCAACAAGCGGCTGAATCAGTAGGCTGGGAATATAACAGCTTACCTCTTCATCAATATCATAAATAACCGTCAGCTTGTCGCCAAAACGGGCCTGTTCGATGGCGATGTAATCCTTGATTTGATACAGCTCTTTCTTGATGTCGATCTGCTCATCATCTTTTAATTCAATATTATAGCGAAGATAGCGCGACAAATTAAAAATGAGCTGACGCGCAGTGTCCGGGTTAAGCCGCACCGACGAGGAAATAGCGTTCAGGGCGTTAAACAGGAAATGGGGATTTATTTTACTCTGCAGTGCTCTTAGCTCTGCCTTATTTGCCATTTCGCGTAACTGTTCCGCCCGAGAAACCTCAAGCTGAGTCGAGATAATTTGCGACAGGCCGATGGCCATTTCCTGCAATGAGGAGGTGATCTGGTGAGCGTGACAGTAGTAGATCTTTAGCGTGCCGGTAACAACGCCTTTCTCCCACAGCGGGATCACCAGCATGGAGTGTATTTCCGGTGTCCGATGCGCTTCATCATTGTTTTTTATGATGATTTTACCGTAATTGATCGCCTGTCGCGTGGTAGGGCTGACGAAATCATCGTTATCGCGGTAATTCAGTTCACCCACGCCAACGTAGGCCAGAACGTGCTGGGTATTGGTAATAGCGACGGCATCAGCATGAATATCATGGCGAATAATCTCGCATACCTGGCGGAGCGACTCGCTGTTGACGTGACGGAAAAGCGGCAGGGTTTTGTTGGCGATATCCAGCGCCAGCTTGGCCTGCTTCGCGGCGCTGGCTTCTTTCTCACCTTCCACGCTTTGAACCAGCATAACGATAAAGCCAATACAGACGCTGCCCAGGATCATTGGGATACCGATTTTCGAGACGATATCCAGCCCCAGTTCGGTGGTGGGTGCCCAGGCGACGACGAGGATCATGGTCAGAGATTCGCATAGCATTCCGCCTAAAATACCTGCGCGCCAGTGCTGCGCTTTGGGGATCTTACGGTTGATCCACCCGGCAATGCAGCCGGCCAGAATACTGGTAATAAAGCAGGGTAGGGCGGTGACGCCGCCAATATCAATCAGGTAGCGGTGGGTGCCGGCGATGAGCCCCGTAATGATGCCGACCCACGGACCGAACAGAATTCCCCCTGACATGACCGCGATAATACGTACGTTAACCAGTGAGCCTTCAACCGGTACGCCGGACCAGGTACTGAACAGGGCAAACATCGAGAAAATCGCGGTGACGGCGAGCAACTCTTTCGGGGAGTGAGCTGACTTGTGCAACAGTTCGCGAAACAGGCGGATACGAATCAGGAAAAACAGACAAAACAGCATCAGCGCTGCCCGGTCAAATACCGCCAGCAGCATATTAAATATTTCGTGCACGGGTGACTCTTGCGCAGGGGTTAAACCTCTATGATAGGCAACCTGAGTCTGGATGACCAGCGCCCGCGCAGTCTGCGGCTAATGAGGAAAAACCTTAATATTAAAAGGGGATTGTTGCATTGTTGTTGTATTTACAATACCTGTCTTCTAAGCGCAAAGAGCAAGGTAATGTTTTCAACAACAAAATGTTAAATGATGGTAATTTTTAGCTGTGTGTGAAAATGAATATTTCCTCATTATGTTTTCCTGTTCCTCATTTGTGTCGAAAAAAATATTTTGTTTTGCCTCTCGACAGAAGGAAATTATTCAGGCTATTTTCTAAACGTGCCACCATCGTGGCAGCGTCGCTCGGACGGTCCGGGCGCTAACGTTAATCTGAGGATATTATGGCTGACTCCCGCCCTGAACGTCGCTTTACGCGTATTGATCGCCTTCCCCCTTACGTTTTTAACATTACAGCTGAACTGAAAATGGCTGCGCGTCGGCGCGGCGAAGATATTATCGATTTCAGTATGGGGAACCCGGATGGGGCCACACCTCCTCACATTGTTGAAAAACTGTGTACCGTGGCGCAGCGCCCGGACACGCATGGCTATTCCACGTCTCGCGGCATCCCGCGTCTGCGTCGGGCGATTTCCCGCTGGTATCAGGAACGCTATGACGTTGAAATTGATCCCGAATCCGAAGCGATTGTGACTATTGGTTCCAAAGAGGGACTGGCGCACCTGATGCTGGCAACGCTCGATCATGGTGATACGGTTCTCGTACCCAACCCGAGCTATCCGATCCATATTTATGGCGCGGTGATTGCCGGGGCGCAGGTACGGTCAGTGCCGCTGGTGGAAGGTGTCGATTTCTTTAATGAGTTGGAGCGCGCGATCCGTGAAAGCTACCCGAAACCGAAGATGATGATCTTAGGTTTCCCGTCCAACCCGACAGCACAGTGCGTCGAGCTGGAATTTTTCGAAAAAGTCGTCGCGCTGGCTAAACGCTATGACGTGCTGGTGGTTCACGATCTCGCCTATGCCGATATCGTTTACGATGGCTGGAAAGCGCCATCGATTATGCAGGTACCAGGCGCTCGTGATGTCGCGGTTGAATTTTTCACCCTGTCGAAAAGCTACAACATGGCGGGCTGGCGTATCGGTTTTATGGTCGGCAATAAAACGCTGGTCAATGCGCTGGCGCGCATCAAGAGCTATCACGATTACGGGACGTTTACACCGTTGCAGGTTGCGGCAATCGCGGCGCTGGAAGGCGATCAGCAATGCGTACGGGATATTGCCGAGCAGTATAAACGCCGTCGCGATGTGCTGGTTAAAGGGCTGCATGAGGCCGGTTGGATGGTTGAGATGCCAAAGGCCTCAATGTACGTTTGGGCGAAAATTCCTGAGCAATATGCCGCGATGGGGTCACTTGAGTTTGCCAAAAAATTGCTGAACGAAGCGAAAGTATGCGTTTCGCCGGGGATTGGCTTTGGTGATTATGGTGATACACACGTGCGTTTTGCCTTAATTGAAAACCGTGACCGTACCCGCCAGGCGATCCGCGGCATCAAAGCGATGTTTCGCGCAGATGGCTTACTGCCTGCCAGTGCGAAATCGGCTATTGAAAGTACCGACTAACCAATCGTGAGATCCCCAAAAGCAAACAGGAGCCTGATGGCTCCTGTTTTTTTGCTGCGTCTTTTATTTAGATCATCAGGGCGAACGTACCGGCCCAAACGATGACCATAAAAGAAATGCCCATAAAGAAATATTTCACTTTTCATCTCTCCGCGTACCTGGGTACGTCTGAATGAACATATGCTTACCTGACAGAGAGCTGATGCACGCGCAAACGAAATGGAGAATATCCCTCGTTTGCCTGGCGGCATCACCTCAGAATTCTGAGCTTTAGTGCTCCAGACGGCGCTAATGTACGCCTAAAAATGAGGTGAGACAAGAGGCATTTTTCTATTTAATTTTAATAACTTACAAGTGTCGTGATTCGGCGACAGTTTAATTTCTGCCGGTAATAAATTGCTATTGAGCGACGTAATGATTAGTCGGAGAATTCTCATATCACCATAATATGAATACGGTTAATTTTTCGCGGAATTCAATAATGAAAAGGTTAAAAATGACCAGATTAATGATGTTAGCACTCGTTCTTACGCCAGTGGCGTCGATGGCGGCCTCTCCGTTGGCGTTTAATTTCAGCTGCGCAAGTATTGGTGGTGTGAATAGTGATGGTAAAGGCAACGTTTGGATTGATGGCTCAAAGGCAACCGTAAAGAGCTTCAATGACAACTACTGGGAAGCCAAAAGCGGGAAAAATACGCTTTCCATCTCCCGTAAAGATGACGGCAACCCGGAAGTTTCATGGACAGGGCCAAATCGTAAGCACGGCATTTGTCAGCCTGAAGACAATATTGACTATGCTCCGGGGGAAAAATTGACCCACAGCGGTCCTTCTTTCTCTTGCTCAGCGGTGGCAAAGGGAAGTATTGAAGAGGTTATTTGCCAGAGTCCATCACTCTCCGCGCTGGATGTTAAGTTGAACGGGGTCTACAAACAGGCGTTGGTTAAATCGAAAAATAACCCAACGCTGAAAGCGGAGCAGCGCGGCTGGGTTAAAGGACGAAACGAGTGCTGGAAAGAGCAGGATAAACCAGCCTGTATTGCTCGTAACTACAATGAGCGTATGGCTGAACTACAGAACGAGTGGGGTGTTAAGTAATTCAGCCACAGACAAAAAGAAAGGCCGTAAGGCCTTTCTTTTTAGATATATAACGAGGCTTCACCCATGGGGCGGGTTTTGAAGCGACGGTGGATCCAGAGATACTGCTCGGGCGCGCGCATGATCTCTTTTTCGATAATTTTATTCATATAAGCCGCAGCCTGGCTTTCATCTGCCGGGTAACCTTCCATTTGTGGTGTGATAAACAGGCGGTAACCTGAGTTATCTGCTTTTCTCACCATGGTTACGGTCAGCATCGCTGCGCCCGATAGTCGTGACAGCACGTAAGTACCATTGGTGGTTGCCACGTTTTTGACAGCGAAGAAGGGCGCGAACGAGCTTCCTTTACGGCCGTAGTCCTGATCGGGAGCGAACCATACCGCTTCCCCTTTTTTCAGGGCGCCGACAATGCCACGCAGATTATTTCTGCCGATCATGGCTTTGTTGGAACGCATACGACCGCGGGTTTGGATCCACTCCATCAACTTATTGTTGTGTGGGCGATAGGTTGCCATCATCGGCTGGCAAAGCCCCATTACGCGGCCACCTAATTCCAGCGACATAAAATGTACGCCTACAACCATCACGCCACGGCCTTCCATCTGGGCGCGTTTAAGGTTGTCTAACCCTTCTACATCAAACCATTTGCGAACCCGGTGATCCGGCCAGAACCAGGCCATGCCTGTTTCAAGCAGTCCCATACCGAGTGAACGGAAGTTCTCATCGACCAGTTTGTCTCTTTCTTCCTGCGACAGATTGGGGAAACAGAGTTCGAGGTTTTTACGTGCAATAGATTCACGGCGCTTTAAAAATGGGCGAGCCAGTGTTCCTGTACGGGTACCAAGAAAACATAATACGGGATAGGGAAGTTGTACCAGTAACCAGAGCACACCGACGCCAAACCACGTGAGCCAATAGCGCGGATGCAAAAACGCGCGTGAAAATTTACATTGGGGAAACATAAGCACCTGTTGTTGATACGAAATAGATGTATCGCGAAGACGCTGGGTCTGGCGCGTTACACTCTGCACAGATCGTTAGGCCGCCATAAACGACATTGGTTCCTGCAAAGAGTGTAAAACTGAGTCAGGACAAAACCACGAGGGGCATGAATGATCGGACGCACAATGTACACCCGAAGATTAATGTCAGCCAGAAATAATTACTCAAGTTTCGTAAATATTTTTGGGGCGATTAAGAACAAAAAAAGCCTATATATAATCCATTGTTTTTATGATGAATAAATAAAATCCAGGTGAATATCTAAATAGTAAGCAGATGAGTGATTTTTGTAACGTAAATGTTGCTTAAATTGCGAACTAATGGGAATTGTCTTAGAATATAAAATCAAGGGAGTGTAAGGACTTACGTAAAGTTTTACGGCAAACAGGAGGTATCGCAATGCTCTATTTTTGGATCTTTCTCGCATTGAGCATTCTGAGCGTCAGTTGCTACATCTGGCAGGTAATGGGCGCGGCGGCGTCAATAAGCGCTTTTATCGGCATGGGCATACTCACGGCTTTAATTTACGTTTTCACTATGCGGTTGACTAATGGTAACGAAATGGTAACCGGATTATTCCTTTTTCTTGCCCCGACATGCGGTTTGATCATTCGCTTTATGGTGGGGGACGGTAGGCAATAACCTGGCACGTTACGATTGGAAATGAATTATCACGGTTAGAGATTTATTTAGCTGAGCGTAGGGAAGTGCCAGCGGTGCTGGCACTTTTTGCGAGACTGGAATCGATTAACGGGCGTCAGCCAACTGGAGTGATGCTTCTTCTTGCTGAGCATTTTTCCGCTGTTGCTCAAGTTCCAGCGCCCCGCGATGAGAGAGGTAGCAGAACAGGATGCAACAGACAATTCCCCCCATCAGCAGATAGAAACCGCCATGCCATCCCATTTTGTCGACCATTACGCCAAACAGGCTGGTACCCAATGATGCGCCAAAAATGTAGCTCATAAATCCGCGTAATCCTACTGCGGAACCCACTGCGAAGCTGGGTACGATTTCCATGGTCTGAACGGAGGCCAGGAACTGAGGAACATAAATCAGGCAGCCAACGATGGCGGCAAAAATAGTCACCATCAACAGCGATTCGCTTTTCCAGTAGCCGATCAGACAGACGAAAATCAGCGCCATACAAATCATTGCCAATGGCATGCGGCGGCCTTTAAACAGTTTATCGGTAAGCCAACCCGCCAGTAATGTGGAAGGAATTGCCGCCCATTCGAAAAACAAAAACGCGACGCTCATTTCCTCTTTCGAGAAATGTTTTTCGGTTAACAGATAAATTGGCAACCAGCTAATCATGCCAAAACGCACCATATAGACAAAGACATCTACCAGTGAAACATACCAGGCATTTTTATTACGCAGGACATAGGTGCAGAAAATCTGGAAGGCGCTCATATTTTCTGGCGCCTGGACAGCGTGTCGGGCATTTAATACAACTTTCTCTTCCGGCATCATTTGTTCCAGAGCCGGTAAACCTTCCTGGCGTGGTGAGCCTTTCCCCAGCATCAGCACGATAACTGCAAACAGTACGGCAACGCCGGCCGGAACAATATAGCTGGCGCTTTGCCAGTGTTCACTTCCCAAAATGGCAAAGGCGGCACCAACGATCGGGGCAACAATACCACCACCGACATTATGTGAGATATTCCAGAACGCGCCAACGCGTCCACGTTCTTTACGCGGGAACCAGTTAGCGATAGTAATAAATGAAGGGCCGACGCCCATCCCCTGGAACAAGCCGTTGAAGACAACCAGCGCGGCAAAAATCCAGAATCCGGTACTGAACCCTAAACCTACGTTGACGATGGCGCACAGAATCAAACCGCATGCCATAAATACTTTGGGGCTGGCTTTGTCTGCCAGGCTGCTCATAATGCCTTTACTGATGCCATAGGCGATAAGCATACAACTGCTGAGTAAACCGATCTGCGTGGCGCTGAGATCCAGATGCTCTTTCAGATATGGAGTTGAGAGCGTGAAGTTATTGCGCACAATATAGTACGCAAGATAGCCCAGGAATACGCTGAGTAATGCCTGAATGCGGTAGCGGCCATAAGTTTCCTGGACTTTCTCTGCCGGGACTTTATTTGCCGCTGGCCCTGCCTTAAATATTGATAACATATCATCACCTAAATTTATATTGATGTGAATATCAGGAGTTTTCGTGGTGAAGAGTGAAATAGGCAGGAGAGAAACTCAAGTCGATGAAATGGGTCACTATTGACTCATTTTATAGATGGTGCGGCAGATTTTGACTCTTTTTAAATAATGGCATTTTATTTCTGTTCTTTTGCGCGAAGTTTTATTGCTGGCATGTGCGGATATTAACAAATTCAGACTGTGTTTTCGGGTATTCTTAGCTGATGTAGTCACTTTTCGTATGGTTATTATTGCGAAAAACCTTATTCTTCTCTCCTGTAGGGATAAACGGGTAAGTTTTGTCTCAATATTATTTTTTGCATATGTTGGTATTTATGAACGGGATCACAAACAGACTTTACTGTTGGCGGCGTTTTTGGGCAATCTCGCTCTGTTTCATGTCGCTGTCGGCGAGCTGCCAGGCTTTGGGTAAAGAGCTGGTGATGGCAACAACCTTCTCATCCGGCGCCACGGCCTGGATTATCCAGCGCTGGCAGACGGAGCCGGGGTCGGTGATGATTCGCACGTTAAACCGGACCAGCAGCTCGCTGGAACAACTGCTTGATACCGCGAATGCGGAAAACGTTGATCTCATTTTGACCTCATCGCCCATGCTGTTACAGCATCTTCAGGAGCATCAGAAGCTGGCGCTCTTTGATAATGCGTTGCCGGAAAGCCAGAGGCTGGTGCCTGAGTCTATTCGTTCTACCTCCGTGGCCGTGGCGATATCCGGTTTTGGCCTGCTAATTAACCGTTCTGCGCTGGCGGCGCGACACCTTTCTCCTCCTGCTGACTGGGCGGATTTAACGCAGCCTAAATATCAGAATGCGTTGTTGATGAGTAGCCCGTCTCGTTCCGATACCAACCATTTGATGGTTGAGTCGCTGTTGCAGCAAAAAGGGTGGGAAGAGGGCTGGGCGACGCTGTTAGCGAGCGCCGGTAATCTGGTGACGATTTCATCACGCAGTTTTGGCGTAGCCGACAAAATTAAGAGCGGTCTTGGCGTTGCCGGGCCGGTCATTGATAACTATGCCAACCTGTTGCTCAACGATCCGCATCTGGTTTTTAGCTATTTTCCACGCTCGGCAGTGTCGCCAACCTATGTCGCCGTGCTCAAGAACAGCCAGCACGCCAGTGAAGCGCGTCGTTTTATCCGCTACTTATTAAGTCCGGAAGGACAGCGGATCCTTGCGGATGCGAATACGGGAAAATATCCGGTTACCCAGCTCGCGCCAGATAACCCACGGGCCGCTCAACAGGCGATGTTGATGAACCAGCCTGCGCTTAATTATCGGCTGATCCTTAAGCGGCAGCGGCTGGTGCAGCGAATGTTTGATACCGCCATCAGTTTTCGTCTCGCACAGCTGAAAGATGCCTGGCGGGCGCTTTACAGTGCGGAAGCGCGCCTGAAACGCCCGTTACCCGAAATCAGAGCCTTACTGACCAGCGTCCCGATAGATGCCAGGCGTAGTGAAGATGAGGCCTGGCTTGCTCAATTCGATAACAAAAGCTTTGCCGAACAGCAGATGATGGAGTGGCAGCTGTGGTTTCTTAAAAATCAACGTCAGGCGATAGCAAAACTGGAAGAGTTAAAATGAAAGGTGGATCGATACTGCAACGCCTGCGGCAGCTCAACATCAGCAGCAGCCTGCGGGGAGCCTTTCTGACGGGCGCACTACTGACGTTGAGCGTGAGCTGCGTCAGTTTGTACTCATGGCACGAGCAGAGCTCGCAAATACGCTATTCGCTTGATGATTACTTCCCGCGCGTGCATTCCGCTTTTTTGATTGAAGGCAATCTTAACCTGGTTGTGGATCAGCTTAATGAATTCCTGCTGGCCCCCAATACGACGGTGAGGCTGCAACTGCGCAATCAGATAATCTCGCATCTGGATAAAATTGAGGCACTGAGCCGGGGGCTACAACCCGCAGAACAACAGCAGCTGGCGGTGATTTTGCAGGACAGCCGGGCGCTGATGGCGGAACTGGACCGGGTGCTCTACAACATGTTCCTCGTGCGTGAAAAAGTGAGTGAACTCTCCGCACGCATCGACTGGCTACATGATGATTTTAACACCGAGCTGAATTCACTGGTGCAGGATTTCACCTGGCAGCAGGGGACGTTGTTGGATCAAATCGAGGCAAAAAGTGGCGATGCGGCGCTGTATCTCAAACGTGCGCGAGAGGTGCAAAACGAGCAGCAGCAGGTGTACACCCTGGCAAGAATTGAAAACCAGATCGTGGATGATTTACGCGACCGGCTTAATGAACTGAAGTCGGGCAGCGACGACGGGATGCTGGTGGAGAACCATATCCGCTACCTGGAGAATCTGAAGAAAACCGCCGATGAAAACATCCGTACCCTCGATGACTGGCCCAGTACAATCACCCTGCGGCAAACCATTGATGAACTGCTGGAAATCGGGATGATGAAAAATAAAATGCCCGATACGATGCGCGATTATGTCGCTGCGCAAAAGGCGCTCATTGATGCCAACCATGCCAGAGAGGCAACGCTCGGGCGCTTTCGAACACTGCTTGAAGCGCAATTGGGAAGTAGCCATCAGCAAATGCAGATGTTTAACCAGCGGCTGGAACAAATTGTTCGCGTCAGTGGCGGACTTATTCTGTTGGCGACGCTGCTGGCGCTCCTTCTCGCCTGGGGACTTAACCATTATTTCATTCGTTCCCGGCTGGTGAAGCGTTTTACCGCGCTCAACCAGGCCGTGGTGCAAATTGGTCTTGGCCGAACGGATGCCACTATCCCGGTTTACGGGCGCGATGAATTGGGGCGTATCGCGGGCTTGCTGCGCCATACCCTGGGCCAGTTGAATGCGCAAAAAAATCAGCTGGAGCAGGAAGTGGCGGAGCGTAAGGAGATTGAGTCCGATCTCCGGGCGACGCAGGATGAGCTGATCCAGACGGCTAAACTGGCGGTCGTCGGCCAGACTATGACCACTCTGGCACACGAAATTAATCAACCGCTGAATGCGCTGTCGATGTACCTGTTTACGGCTGGAAGGGCAATTGAGCTGGGACAACCCGCTCAGGCCAGAAGCACTTTAACCAAAGCAGAGGGGTTGATTACCCGCATCGATGCCATTATCCGTTCGCTACGTCAGTTTGCGCGTCGGGCTGAGCCGGGCGCGCCTTTACATCCGGTTGATCTGCGACAAACGTTTGCGGCTGCCTGGGAACTGCTGGCTATGCGCCATAAGCAGCAGGGCACGCTGACGCTTCCTGCTCACAGCGTGTGGGTGGCAGGTGATGAAGTGCGTATTCAGCAGGTACTGGTAAACATACTGGCAAATGCGCTGGATGCCTGTCCGGCTGCCGCGGGAATAGAGGTTCACTGGCAGACCGAGGGCCGCCGATTGTGCGTCTTAGTCTGTGATAACGGCCCCGGCTGGCCAGGCGCGTTGTTGCCATCACTATTAAAGCCGTTTACCACCAGTAAGGATGTGGGTCTCGGAATTGGTTTATCGATTTGTGTATCGTTAATGACGCAAATGAACGGCGAGCTGCGCCTGGCCTCGACGCCGGGGCGGAATGCCTGCGTCGTGCTGGAATTTAATCTGACGGATGTAAACGATGTTGTGTGATGAATATGCTGTTTTGCTGATTGATGACGATGCTGATGTTCTCGACGCTTACACGCTGTTGCTTGAACAAGAGGGTTATCGTGTATACGCATGCAGTAACCCTTTTGACGCCCGAAATTGGCTCCAGGCCGACTGGCCGGGGATTGTCCTGAGCGACGTGTGTATGCCTGGCTGCAATGGAATCGATCTAATGACATTGTTTCATCAGGATGATAATCAGCTGCCGATCCTGTTGATCACCGGGCATGGCGACGTCCCGATGGCCGTGGAAGCGGTGAAGAAAGGGGCATGGAATTTTCTGCAAAAACCGGTCGACCCCGGCAAACTACTGTTGTTGGTAGAAGATGCGTTGCGTCAGCGAAAATCTGTGATTGCGCGTCGCCACTATTGTCAGCAAAAGCTGCAGGTTGAGCTGATCGGTTACAGTGACTGGGTCAATCAGTACCGTCAGCGTCTGCAGCAACTGGCGGAAACGGATATCGCCGTCTGGTTTTATGGCGAGGCGGGAACGGGGCGTATGACGGGAGCCCGTTATTTGCATCAGCTTGGGCGCAGCACCGAGGGACCGTTTATCCGCGGTGAGCTGACGCCCGCGAATGCGGGACAACTCAATGATCTTATTGCCCAGGCGCAAGGCGGTACGCTGGTCCTGAGCCATATTGAATGCCTGACGCGCGAACAGCAGCACCAACTGGTGCACCTGCAAAGCCAGGAGAGGCGTCCGTTTCGCTTGATCGGTATTGGCGCCACATCGCTGGTGGAACTGGCGGCAACTAACCAAATTGTGGCCGAACTCTATTACTGTTTCGCGATGACGCAAATCGCTTGTCAGTCGTTGTCGCAGCGTCCCGATGATATTGAGCCACTGTTTCGCCATTATCTGCAAAAAGCCTGTCTGCGCCTGAATCATCCTGTACCTGACGTTGAAGGGGAACTCCTGAAAGGCATGCGGCGCCGCGTGTGGCTAAGTAATGTTCGGGAACTGGCGAACGCCGCTGAGCTTTTTGCCGTTGGGCTACTTCCGCTGGCTGAAACCGCAAATCCGCAGCTGCATATGCCTGAACCGACGCCGCTCGATCGCCGGGTGGAGGAGTACGAACGGCAGATTATTACCGAGGCGTTAAATATTCATCAGGGGCGCATTAATGAAGTGGCGGAGTATTTACAAATCCCGCGTAAAAAACTGTATTTACGCATGAGAAAATACGGGCTGAGCAAAGAACATTATAAGTTTTAGCTGACAGGATTGGGCAGAGGTGACGTCAACGGTATTTCGGTGGTAACGTTGGCGTTCACCGAAATACGCGACGGAAGTTTGAATTATCTGTTTGTTTTCTTACCACATTAAATCATCAGGGATGACAAAATCAGCATACGGATCGTCTTCGTCCTTCGCTTCCTGGCTCAGCTCGCAATTTAATACAATATAGTTTGCATCGCGCTGGGCAATTTTATCGGCGACGACAGCCGGAATGATGGCATATTCGCTATCGCTACTGCTTTCAGCCGTCAGACGCGCAATGGCCAGGCGGCCCTTGATCAACTGTGACTGGGTCACTTTATCAACATAGACTTTTTTGATCAGATTATTATCAGTGAAGTTGTAACCAATATCGCCACGAGTAATGGTGATTTTGTTCATTTCAATAAGTTGCTTGATCTGTGCTTTATACTCTTTAGACAGCGCAGCCTGCTTTTGCTGCTCGCTGAGCAGCTTATCACGTTCGACCTGTGCTTTTTTATTCTCTTCCACCGCCTCTCTGGCTTCACGAGCCTGAACGCGCGATTTTTTCGCCGTTCTCTGCACTTTTGCCATTTTTTTACTGCTGACCAGACCTGCCTTAAGCATCTGTTCTTGTAGGGTAAGTTTTGTCATCGTCGCTTCTAATCCAATAAAATCGTTGTAGGGATTATAACCTTAACGTTCGGTGGGAAGCCAGATGAGGCGCGCGCTCTGCAGGTAGCTCTTTGGGCGACACCCGCGGTGGGAGCGATCCTGTGTCTTATTCCCGTTTGGTATCGGGTTAATAATGCCTCTCGTTAGAATTAGAAATAACATGCTATATATTATCAAATAATAAAATATAGATTCGGCAATGCCATATAAATGGATGTTTATCCTGTTTGTTCTAATTATATAGAGGTATATTGATTAATATTAAACCAAATAAATAGCCATGTGTCTGTTGAAAAGATGTAAAGTGCAGCTATGTCACGCCGATAACCATGGCGAAAATATGGATAAGGGAGGTAAGTGGCATGTGGTGGGTTTATCGAATGCCGATGAAAATGAAGTTAATAATCGCGCTACAACCACTATTATTGGCGTTATGTTGGTTTGCTGGTTCAGGAATATGGACGCGCATCGAAACAGAACGACAGATGGAGAATATTGCCCAACTGACAGCCCTCGCACGCAGTGCCGGAAATGTGGTGCATGAACTGCAAAAAGAGCGTGGAATGAGTGTCGGGTTTCTTGGGGCCGAAGGGAAGACGTTCAAAGATGAACTAAACGCGCAACGGGCGTTAACCGATCGCGAGATCGAGATATTTGTGCGTTCGCTGTCCGATACTGCCTTACAGGCAGGGGATGTGACCACCTCTGTCGCCGCGTTTAAGAAAAATATTCTGTCGCTGGCGACAATTCGGGAAAAGGTGACGCTATTGGGTCTGCCAGCCTCCGAGGTGGTTGAGTTTTATACTAGTGTTATTGCTGATGTACTGCATTTTGTTGGCCGGTTGGGGACGTTGACGGATTCCGGCGAGATGGCGAATTCATTTGCAGCCTACTACAACTTGCTGAATTTGAAGGAGCAAGCGGGCATTGAGCGAGCGCTGCTGTCAAATATCTTTTCCTCTGGTCATTTCGCCGACGGACAATTACATCAGCTTAGCGATGTGGTCAGTAAACAGAATGTCTGGCTGGCACAATCATTGCGCCTGAGTTCACCTGAACAGGCCTCCATGCTGAAAAGTCGCTTACAATCCACCGAAGCTACACAAGCGCTTTCATTACGCGAAGCCGCGTTTAGCCATGCGGCGAACGGTGGATTTGACGTCGATCCTACTGTCTGGTTTAAGGTACAAACCCAGCGTATTGAAGTGATGCGACAGATAGAAAATGTGGCGGCGAATCTTCTATGGGAGAGTGCCATAAAACTCGCACAGGATGCACGTAAAAACTGGCAGATATATATGGCCGTGAGCCTGCTGGCGCTACTGGCATCATTGGCGTTCGCCGGGGCCATCGCACTCAATATGCACCGTCAGTTCAGCGACACGCTAAGCAAGATTGCGGGTATGAACGGCGATCTGACTCAACGTCTGGCGACGCCAGGGAAAGACGAGCTTTCTTCACTCAATCGCGCCTATAACACGATGCTGGAAAATATTCAGCACATCGTACAGGAGATAAAACAAGGCTCTCTGGTGCTGTACGATGCCAGCAGCAGTATCACGGCGGGAAATCAGGATCTGGCCCAGCGCACCGATGAACAGGCCGCATCGATTGTAGAAGCCGTGGCCAGTATGGAACAGCTCTCAACGACGATTACGCAAACGGCGGACAATGCCCGCGAAGCGGAGCTCCTGACAATAAGATTGGAAAAAGAGGTTCGCCAGGCAAGTAACGTCGCCAGCGCGGCAAACCAGAGCATGGGAGAGATTCGCTCCTCCAGTGAGAAAATCTCAAATATCGTTACTTCAATTGATGATATTTCCTTTCAGACGAATTTGCTAGCGCTGAATGCGGCTGTTGAAGCGGCACGCGCCGGAGAGATGGGCAGGGGATTTGCGGTAGTCGCCAGTGAAGTACGCAATCTTTCACAGCGCTGTGCTAAAGAAGCGAATCAGATCCGTGAGCTGGTGGTGCAGAATATGGTAAAAATCAGCGAGGGCGTTGAGCGGGTTACAGCGTCAGCTACCGCGCTAAAAGCGGCGGCGGATAATACCACCAGTATGAAGCAATATATCGGCGATATCGCCCGGGTGGCGACGGAACAATCGCTGGGTGTTTCCCAGATAAACCAGGCGTTGAGACCCATGGAGCAGGTCACGCAGCAAAACGCGGCGTTGGTTTCTCAGGCCGCGAATGACAGCCAGCGGTTGGATAATCTCTCCGTAACCATGAGGGATCTGGTTAATCGTTTTGTTGTCTGACATAAAACCGCTATCCCGATCCGGCAAAGGTGTCGGATCGGGAGGGCTCATTACCTCAGGATGAGCCTTATTCTATTAACGTAGCGCCAAAACCACCCTTCGCCGGGCATACAACGTTATCGCAGACAAGTGAAAATCGACATTTGCTGTCCGTAACGTTCGGGATTTGAGTTCTTTCATGGTGATACCACGAATATGACCTTCATCTATCAGTTTCTTAATCTCCGCCGTGCTGAGTAAAAGCTGGCGCTTTAATATCGATAGCGCACTGATCTGAAAAGCACAGGTAAGCCTGATGCTGACGGCGAAGTGCTGATCAATGTTGATGCTGGCCTGCCATTGCTCCTGAACACGAAAATCAGGCTTACCCGCAAGCTCAGCGTTGTTTCGGCTCAGAGTGGCTTTATCATGAGAATAATAGTGAGCCGTACTGGCATCGTTCGTGATAAACCGATGGTACAGCTCTCGATTAATTTTGCTGATGTGAAACCGTGAGAACAGCGAGATATTCCACGTATATTCACAATGCGTGCATTTATAAATGCTCCAGATATCGAGCACTTTTTTTTGTGAATTAACCCTGAAGGCACCGGAAGGTGCAAACTCGCGTTTTATATTGCATGCGGGACAGCGTTTGGTAATTCGCTGGTACCCGGCAGGAGTGACAGTCCATGTGACTTTCATACCGTACCTTTTTTAACCCAAATAAATTCGGATCCGTATTGAACGAACCATCGTTTTTATATGAGAAAAATATTTGTTAGATATTTTTCAGTGGGTTAAGAAAAGATTTCTAACACGGTGACCCTGTCCGCCAGCCAATGAATTCCGTGAGATTAGCAGTGTGATAACAATTAAGTATATGAGTTGAGTCAATATTCGTTATGTTGCCGGGCTTTCGATAGTCGTCTGTCGCTGGTAAAGTGAGCAGCAAATACCGAATGTGGCCAGAAGGGAATGCCGTGTGACCGGACGTATTGATTATCAGGCTGAAAAGTACAGCTTTACAGAGGCTGCTGAAAGTTCTCGTCTTACCGGCCAATGGGCTGACGTCATTGCGGAATGTCGGGAAATGAAGGCCGGCCCGGAAGAGCGTTTGCGTATTGCCTTACTGAACGTGGACTATGTGACCAGCTTTGAGCTGCCTTTTCGGTTGTTATTACTTCGCACCCCGCAATTGATTGCCAGCGTGCGTGACGCGCTACAGCTTAGCCAGAAAAACGTCATCTTCAATGGTAAACGCTTTGGGTGTGTATATACCCTGAAAGCGAGCCTTGACGGTATACCGGATGAATTTCAGTACCGGCTGTCGCATCGTATCCGGCGCATAGATCCAGAAGGGTTGACCGAAGCCCCTTACCAGCAGATCGCAAAAGCGGTGAAATCTCCACGGGAACGCCTGAAGATGGCGCTCGAATCAGGGCTGGATGTCACGGCGTTGGACGGGCTTTTCTGGTTTGGCAGCCAGCGTATAGCGGCTGACGTACTGAGGCTGCGAAAATCAGGGATGCGGGTAGCGACGGGTCAGACAATGGTGTCTGATAATCTCACTGCAACAGTGAGAAATGTTCCGTTTTATCGCCTGGCTCAGGGCTGAGCTGAAGAGACCTTTTCCTGCCGTTTTGGGTCACAAGATAAAGGGTTTTTAGCAGAGGATATGAGCGTTCAGAGTGCCCTGCAGGAATGTGATTGATGAATTAATAAATTGATTTTTATGAAAATAAAAATACTTGAATTAAATTTCTATACACTTAGTTATACACATAAGAAAAAATAGTGCTTTTTATGTACTGGGTGTATTTTCCCCAGCCCAGCCCAGCCCAGCCCAGCCCAGCCCAGCCCAGCCCAGCCCAGCCTGTTGATTTACAAATTGTTACATACTTTGTTCATCAAATTTCATTGTTATCAGCGATTAACAAGCACTGGCAAAGGTTGTCACTCAGTAATATTCCCTAACATTCACTATTATTCACCATTCAAATTATTTGAATAAGTTTGAAAGTGTCATTCTTTACGTATTAATTCTTCTGTGCAAGTATATATACACCCAATAGAGACTAATTAAGTCTTAGTATAAATATCTAATGTGAAGGACATAGCCATGAGCTTATTGCCTCGGGAAAACGCACCCCAAAAAAGCTATAGACTTCTGAGAATATCAGAAGTGATTAATTTGACTGGCTTACCCAAGTCGACAATTTATCTAAAGATAAAGAATGATGAATTTCCGAACCAAGTTTCTATCGGTTCTCGTTCTGTTGCATGGGTGGAGCATGAAGTTAATGAATGGATAGAGAAGAATATTCTCAATAGAAAGTTAAACTCCTAAATTGAGGTGGCAATTATATGGTTGACAATGTTTTTAAGAAAAAATTGGCATCAATTAAGAACGAACATGTGTCGGTGTTAGACAGTTACAAAGTAAGTCCATTTAAAGAGTCTCATAGCGACACGGCCTGTATTGTGCGTATTATTGAAATATATTCACTGAATAAGCTGCGCGCTAAAGGTGAAAAGCTGTATTCACTTACGGGGTTAACAGTACCTGATACGGAAGCTGTGGCGAATGAGATCAACCTGCTCCTGAGCCGTTATGCCCAGTTGTGTCGTCAGGAAGAGGAAGAGTTATCTTTCAGGCAGCGTGAAGTGACAAACGCGGAAGTTGCATGGAAAAGCACATTCTCAAAAAACGGCGTCAGTAGCATTGCTGAAGCCAAAACGAATAAAACGGGGCATGCTGAACGAGCGGATGCTGAACGATGTTACCATCTGGCTGTTTCCCGGCTGAATGAGCAACATAGCCGACTGAGCACAATCAAGCTTTTACCGGGCGTACTGGCCGATGAAGTTAACTACATTGGTAAGGGAGTTGAGAAGCGTTTACTGAACATATTTCCTCAATCCGGCCAGAACCCTGCTGATTTTATTTCTGTGTTTAATGACGGTGACGTTGTCCGTGATATTAAATTTATTACAGATGCACTCAAATCTTTGTCTGATTCTGTGAGTGAAATTATTAGCCGTTGTAGCGTTCCAACTGATCGTTATGTATTAAATAACGGTAGAATGACAAGAGCTATGGCTTACAGGGAGTACTATCGAGCAGATAATTATGTATTACGTTCAGTCGTAAGTGACCGGGATTATGTTGAGCATGTAATGAAATACAATCGGGTTACTGAGTACAAAAATAAAATCTTTTCTTAAATACTAAAAAAGGTAAAAAACTATGTATGCCTTCAAAACTGAAAGGCCGGACGCAGCACGTCGTTATCATAATAAATTCGTTACTGGCACTAACTATCAGGAGGAATCAAAAAGACGCTTTGCATTAAGCGAACCCACTGAAAATATACTGCGTACCTCAATTCTGGAATCCGGGTGGCTTATTAAAAATATCACGCTACGTGATGTTAACGCCGTGTCAGGTAATGCCGTCAATATTGGTGCCAGTGAACTGCATACCGGACGTGTGGATGGTGGCCGTTTCCACAAAAAAATGGCAGTCAATGGTACGGAGTTCTTTCTGACAGAGACGGATACCTGCGCCCGGATCAGCTATTCCGATATGTCTCATATTTACCATACCGGCGTGCCGGATGAGTTTGAGAAAACGGTTGAGAGCTTTTTTGCCCAGGCATATGCGCTGGACATGCTGCGGGTCGGTTTCAATGGTGTGTCGATTGCAAATACTACAAACCCGGAAATCAATAAAAAAGGCGAGGATGTCAATATTGGCTGGCATGCACTGGCGAAAGCCTACGGGAACGGGAAGCAAATCATCTCTGAGCCTGTCACGCTGGGAGAGACTGGCACCTGGAAAAATATTGATTCTCTGGCCAACCATCTGATTACTGAGCTTATTGCTGAGCCGTTTCGTGAAGATCCTCGTCTGGTTGTACTGGTTGGGGCAGAGCTGGCAGCACATCAACGCCTGAAGTTATTTAATGCCGCAGACCGCCCGGCTGATGTGAATGCTGCACAGATGGCTACAAGTTCTGTTGCTGGCCGCTTTGCGTTTATTCCCCCGTTTATGCCGGGTAAGCGTCTGGCAGTAACGACGCTGGATAATCTGCATATTTACACCCAGGCGATAACACGCTGGTTTCGTGCTGAGTTTGATGATGAAAACAGTGAATACGTACATTCCTACCTGCGCAATGAAGGCTATGCACTCGGTGAACCAGAACTGTACGCGGCTGTCGATGAGAGCGCCCTGACGTTTGCGGATTGACTTAGCGACAGAAAGACCCGCTCAGAGGCGGGTCTCGTTTACAGCATCAGGAAAAATGAAGAACTATTTTTAAGCAGAGGCTTAAGCATGCCAGCGTTAATTAATCCAGGCAATGATCAGTTTTCGGTTATAAATTTCTTGCCTCACCAGGAATGCACGGGATATAGTTTAAAGGTTGCCGCAAAATCGGCAACCGGGCGTAGGAACCCGTGTTATCTGAAGGCGATACTACACGCGCCAGGCGTGTTTTTTTGTATCGCAGCTTTGACTCACCTAAAATTTATGGTGTGGTGGCTGATTGTATTTTTTTATTTTTTACGCCACATCATCAGTATTATGGTAGTCCAGGCGGGGCAGCTTTCGGGCTGGCCGGTATCCTTCAGAGCCGGTATTCCTACCCCCGTCTGGGCTACCACCCATGAGCGTAGGAACTCCGGTGGTAGCGTTACCCGCTATCTGAAGGAGGTTGCCATTATGGCTACAGTCCCTGCTTTATCTCACCCTGAATTTACCTTTGTCTTTCTGGCTGTTCGCCGTACAGACCGTGATGCCCGTCCACGTCCTGTGCGTGTAATCGCAGACTGCGAGCATGCTGCACGCCTTAAACTTGCCACTGAATTTATCCTGAGCTTTGCTGCCCGTATCCCTGTGAAAAGTGCCGGGGAGGTGGTTGCATGAAATCCATGAATTTTAAGCAAGGCTGCATATTGAGCGAACTGGGTGAGAGTCGTCTGTTACGGGCGGCACTGGCCAGTGAGTTTCTTGCAGAGGTCCTGTCCGTTCCCACAGTGAATGGAGCGAGAACGGTTTCAGCGGAAGGCGCTGCGGCTTTAGTGGCCTGTATTGCCGAACAACTGGATGGCGTTGTTAAGGAAACCAGCACAATTAAGGGAGTGATACGCGATGAATAATAATCAAAAATTAAAGGCGCATGCTTTACGAACAGCGGTCTTACGGTACTACATTGCTGATGCATTCATTTCCTTAATGGCGCGTGTTCATAATGAACCTGTTTATATTGAAGATGGCGAACGAATAGAACTCACCCACGAAAAAGTGGTGAGCAATATTATTTACCATATTGAAATGCCGTGGGTGAATGAGTTTGGGGCTGATGCTGGTTGCATACTGGCCGCAGAGAAACTAGAAAAAATGCTTAAACTAGGCTTTATGTCAGAAAATATTCGCCTGTCAGTTTTTGGTGTCACAGAGATGCGTGAGGTTTACCGGGATATTATTTTCGGTGCACCTGATGGCGAACTACCCGAAAGTTTTGAATTTGTGAAGCCGGAAGGTCAGGAGGTGCTGCTGTGAAAACACAGTCTGTATCCACGATTTCCGGGGCTGCGATTGGGCGCTGGCCTTATATCCTGTCAGCATTAGGTATCAAAGTACCGTCCGCAGGACATCATGGGGCTTGCCCTGCCTGTGGTGGTAAAGATCGCTTTCGACTGGACGATAAAGCGGGGCGTGGGACGTGGTTTTGTAATCAGTGCGGTCATGGCGATGGTCTTGATCTGGTTCGTCTGGTGACAGGAAGAAAGATAAAAGAAGCCGCCGGGATGGTATCTGAGGCGCTTGCATTACCCGAAATACAGGAGAAGCCCGCTTTGCCAGCCAGGAAAAAGGCCGCAGGAAAAGAAGCGGGTGCGGAGCGATATACCCGACTCAGACAGCAGTCCTGCAATGGTGAGCCGGTCTATCTGACAAACAAGGGCTTACACGGGTATTCACTTCCCTTGCTGTCACAGCCTTTGAATCTGGCCGGAATAACATTTTCCTCCGGTTCATTACTGCTGCCGTTGACGGATATCTCCGGGAATATTACTGGTGGTCAGCTTATCAATCCTGACGGGGATAAAAGTCTGCTGCCAGGTAGCCAGCTGTCTGGCGCATTCATTGCCCTGACCGATATACCCGCTGAAACACCTGAACAGGTGATTATCACTGAGGGTTTTGCCACGGCGCTTACCGTCAGTCTGCTGACTGAAGGATGGATCGTGGCGGCTGTCGCTGCCACCAATTTACTGAAGGTGACGGAGCAGATCCGAAAACGCTGGCCGGAAACCCGGATCATTCTGGCCGGAGATAATGATCTGGCTGACGGGAAAGAAAACACCGGGCGTATTCAGGCAGAGAAAGCCGCCAAAGCGGTGGATGGCTGGGTAACTCTCCCTCCGGTACGCCATAAGGCTGACTGGGATGATTATCGGCAGGAAGCGGGGAAAGAACGGGCGAGAGATGCCTTTCGGGAAGAAATGACGTTGCATGGCAAAGGGCAGAGCCGTTTACCTGAAGGATTCCGGCTGACAAAAGAATACTTGTGGTACGACAAGCTGGTTAATAAATCTGATGGTGATACGGAGATACGTAATATCAAAATTTGCAGTCCGTTACGGGTGACGGCAATCACCAGTGATGCTGATGGAAGTAATTACGGGCGTTTGCTGGAATGGGAAGATACCAACGGAAACAGCCGTAAATGGGCTATGCCGATGGAGATGCTGGGTGGCAGCGGGGAAGAGCTGCGCCGCGTTCTGCTGGTTAACGGGCTTTCTTACATCAACATTAACGGTATGGCCAGAGCATTCCTGATGGAATATATCTCGCTGTGTAAACCGGACAGAAAAGTAACCTGTGTGAATAAAACGGGCTGGCACGGCGGGGTTTACGTTCTCCAGGATGAAGTGATAGGGCGTGAAGCCCAGTCAGTCATCTTACAAACGTCAAGTGTGCAGGGGCGTGATTTTCGTGTTAGCGGTACATCAGAGGACTGGCGTGAAAATATAAGCCGTTACTGCATAAAGAATGCCCGTCTGGCCTTTGCGGTGAGTCTGGCATTTGCTGCCCCCCTTCTGAAACTGGTTGGTATCGGCGGTGGAGGTTATCACCTCAAAGGGGAATCAACGGATGGTAAAACCACGACAATGAAAGTGGCTGCATCAGTATGTGGTGGAACAGATTTCTGGCATACGTGGCGGGCGACGGGGAATGCCTTAGAAGGAACGGCGAGCCGCCGCAATGATGCCACGCTGATGCTCGATGAAATCAGGGAGGTTGACGGCAGGGAGGCGGGGAATATCGCTTATATGCTGGCTAACGGGCAGGGCAAAGCCAGAGCCAGAACAGATGGTTCGGTAAGGGAAACCAACCGCTGGAATCTGTTGTTTCTGTCCACCGGGGAACTGTCACTGGTGGAACATGCGGCAAGCGCCGGGGAACGTACGTATGCCGGGGTTGAGGTCAGAATGATCCAGATCCCAAGTGATTCAGGCAAATATGGCGTGTTTGAAGAACTTCATGGTTTCAGTAGCGGGAAAACCCTGGCTGAGCATCTTGAGCAGCACGTAGCGCATTATCATGGTGCACCATTCCGCGACTGGCTGCATTGCCTGACCGCTGATCTGCCGGAACTGACCAGTCAGGCGAAAGCCTTATTGAAAGAGTACACCCGAAGGCTGACGCCGGAAAATGCCGGGAATCAGGTTGGCCGGGCTGTTACCCGTTTTGCTCTGGTTGCGATGGCCGGGGAACTGGCCACAAAAGCGGGCATCACAGGATGGCCGGAAGGAGAAGCTTTTCGTGCCGCTCAACGTTGCCTGGCTGCATGGATGGCTGACCGGGGCCATACAGCTAATCAGGAAGATAAAGCTGCACTTGAACAGGTGCGGGACTTCATGACGCGTAATCAGTTCAGTCGGTTTGCTGACTGGAATGACGACAGGAACCGGCCTGTTTCAATGATGGGATTCAGAAAAGTCGATAAAGGAGACAACGTGACCGAGCCGGTTGTGACGTTCTACGTTCTCCCGTCAGGCTGGAAGGAGATCTGTAAGGGATTTGACTCGCGTAAGGTGGCCAGGTTGTGTGTGGCCGCGGGCTGGCTGAAACCCGGTGAAGATGGCCGGACGCAAAACAGCATTCGCCTGCCAGAAATAGGGCTTAAACGTGTGTACCAGTTCAATACACAGGTACTGGGAAGCGCCGAACCTGAGTAATTATCGCGTGAGTCTTATTTTTATGAGGTAACACTGGTAACAGAGGTAACGCCCGCTACTGATGCGGTTCTTCAGTGTTACCAGTCGAAAATACTGACTGGTAACACTGGTAACAAAAAATGGTGTGTTACCACGCGTTACCTCTTGATTATGCTAACTGGTAACAGATTAAATCCTTTTAAATCAATAACGTTACACGTGTTACCAGTGTTACACGTTCAGAACAAGAGGTAGGGATCCAAATCCCTTCTTCTGGCGGGCAACAGTATAGGGCACAGAACGATGAAGATGATGAGAATGTACTGCCCCACATGTCAGGCAGTAGCGCGGATAGGTAAAACAAACAGGAAACACCCACAACTGTACGATGTGTACTGCTATTGCTCTAATGTGGAGTGCGGTCACTCGTTTGTAATGAATGTTGCTTTCTCCCATTCCGTTAGTCCAAGCGCGCTGAACGGGCAGGGAAGGGTTAAAGAGCTAATTGATGCCATTCCACCCGAGGAGCGGGAAAAGGCTTTAAAGTTGCTGCTGGCTGCGCAAAATAATGGGTAAAGTATGCGTCGGGAATGGCTGAACCGTTCCCGAAATCTGAACACAGGATTTCAGTTTATAAGGACATAAAATTATTATTTTTCAGATTGTTATGTTTTTCATGTTTCACAAACCTTCATAAAATCACACACCTAAAATTAATTATCTATTTAATATCATAGGGTTGCGTATTCAGGTCATAGATACTACGGACAGTAAAACTGAAAAAAGCTGAAATTCTTTTCATTCTTTTCAGTTCCTGCCTCGCCGTGCATCCCCAGCACGGGCGCGGGCTGGCGGTATCGTTTGTAAAAAATCCCAACTGAAAAATTTTAGTGATATGAAAACCGCAGGCGGGTGCGGTGTAGTGCGATTTTGGTCAAAACATGAATTTATGCGTCAAATACATAGTGCTAAAGTTGAGTATGTAAATGAAATTTTGTAGATACTTTTGCGATGAGAATAATTATACTAATAGAGGCTATGGGGGAGAGGTAAGTTATGTCTGGGAAAATAGATATATTCTTGAGTCGTGTAAGTCACATTTCACAGTTCGTACTAGTTGCATTTGCAATTTTTGGTTATTTTTATACAGTTAGACCTATTTACCAAAAAGAGCTGCTGTCGGAAGATATTGCAAAAAAAGAAATTGAGCTTAATTCGCTTAGGAATAAGTTGCGCGAATCCGAAATTCATCTTTCAAATAATCTAGATAAACAATTGAAATTAGAATCCAATATTTCAAAACTAAATGATCAATATTTTAAGGCGGAATCCCAACTAACATCTATAACAGAAAAGTTGAACCAAGCTGAAAACAATCTCACTAAACATAAATTAATTACAAAAGACACGTTAGAGATGAATGCTCAAAATCTTGAGGATCTCTATTGGGAAAATCTATCCGCCCTTGTTGCAAGTAATTATGTATCGCATGCGGCATGGTTAGCTAACAATACAACATATGATAATAACCTAGTATATAAAGACTATAGAAAATTATACATAACACCGTATGATGCAATAAATAAAGCTCTTGATGAAAATGCTAATTTAATATCGAGCGCGAAGAATATTCCTGATTCACTTAGAAATGATATTAATAAAAAGGTACGCCAGAAACTCAATGAGAACAAATCAATTTTAAATGTATATCCGGATGGCTTCTATAATCGTGTGTCAAGTTCTGAGATGAAGCTACAGGATTATGAGCAGAGCAATGATATGGCTGATGTTATGAACTCACATGAAGGAGAGAGAAGTATTTCAAATTATATTTATGCTAAGAATAAAGAGTCGCAAACTATAGCGGTTGATTTTATAAACAAACTTAAAAAGCAATGAAAAGTGTAGGTGGGAGATGAACGTAAATACTAAATTTGATTTATGGCTGGTTAGGTTTAGCTATATCGCTCAAATAGCAATTTTATTTATTACAGTATTCACTTTATTTTATACGGTAATACCGTTGTATCAAAACGCTGCCCTACAGGAGTCTATTGCAAAAAAAGAGTTCGAGATGAAAACGTTAAAAGAAAAAATTAGCTTATTAAATTCTAATTTTATGCATGAAGCTGTTAGAACATTTTCATTTCAAGCTGTGAATATATGCTCACCCTCATTGCCTTTTTTACTTCAACCTATGATTATTCCATCTAAAGAACCAAGCGAGCGGAGAGAGAATAATTTAAAAAAAGTTTCTGAATATAGAAAAGCATTGGATAAAGATGTTTATAACTGCTTAGTAATGGCGGCGAATAACTCAACAGTTCTTTCAAAACTCAATAAAGCAGATTTTGATAAAGTGCTATTAGTTATTGATTCGATTAAGACTGAATTGAATGACTTGAAACGTTCTGCTCAAACAATTATAAATGACAACAATACACTTGAAAAAATTGGTTTGCGTGAAGGTAATAGTGAAGTAGACAATTTTATTGTCTCAATGGGAGTAACACAGGAACAGATCCAACAGGAAAAGGAGTCAAGTGCTCTTGTTGATGGTGCCACAGAAGTCTTCTACAAGTATGGAAAAGATGTTATGACCTTAATTAGTGATTCATTTGGAAAAATGAATTAATGCATAATTTTACTTTGTGCTATTTTTGTTTTTGAACTCGGCGCTAGGCTCAAATAATATACTTAGATAAATGGGCCTAGTTCTTTAATTTGTTTTTAGTACCTCTGAGAGTGATATCCTATACATTATATTATTTTTAGGGTTGGTTGTGATAAAATATTATCTTATTGTCTGGGAATAGACAGTGATGTTCATCCTACCGATTATATAAAGCCATTATATGATTCTAGTTGCATAAGATTTGTGAAGAATACCATTGAATCATATCCTTACGTTGCTTTAAATATTGAGCATGATTATAAGTACCTCGAATCGAATTCTTATCAACATGCGCAAGCTGCATTTCAATCCAGGCACTTTCAAAACCATGTTCATGTAGAATAGTGCTCATAGTATGTCTGAAGCCGTGACCAGTTAAGCGGCCATGATAGCCGAGTAGTTTTATCACTTTGTTGATGCTGGCTTCACTCATCGGCTTCCTGACATCATTTCGGCCAGGGAAAACGAGGCTGTAATTCCCTGTTATTTCTTGCAGCTTTTCCAGGATGCAAATCGCCTGCGTTGATAATGGAACCAGATGAGGACGACGTTTCTTCATCCGCTCTTTGGGGATCTCCCATAAGGCATTTTCTAAATCAAACTCCACCCATTCTGCGGCACGTAGTTCGATTGTACGCACTCCTGTTATCATCAGCAGCTGTGTGGCGTATTTGGTTACTAAACTGCCTTGATAGTTCTCCAGTGCACTTACAAAAGCAGGCAATTCACTTTCAGTCAGGAATGGGAAGTGTTGAGTTTTAGGCTTGTTGAGTGCAATAGCCAGGTCAGGAGCAAAGTTATATTTAGCCCGTCCGGTGGCGACGGCATAACGTAAGACTTCACCGCAACGGCGGCGGATCTTACTGGTTTGCTCCAAAGCACCTCTTTTCTCAATCTTTTGCAGAACGGTGAGCAACTCCAGCGGTTCAATCTGTTCGATTGGACGTTGGCCGATAAACGGGAAAATATCCTTTTCCATGCAGTTGAGAACTTCTTTCGCGTACCCTTCTGACCAGGTGGCTTTTTTTGAACCATGCCATTCCCTAGCTACGGATTCAAAGCTGTTCTCATGTGCAAACTGCAACGCAATTTTTTCAGCCTTTCTGGCCTCGCTGGGGTTGATCCCTTTGGCCAACATCGAACGAGCTTCATCACGTTTAGCACGCGCCTGTGCAAGCGATACATCACCGTATACGCCGAAGGAAATCATCTTGGGTTTGCCTGCAAAGCGGTAGCGATAACGCCAGCCTTTACTGCCTGCGGTGTCAATAAGCAGTGATAACCCCATGCCATCGTTCAATGTGTAGGGCTTATCCTTTGGTTTTGCTCGTTTTATTTGGATGTCAGATAGCAGCATGTGTATAGAAAAAAGATCGAACTCAGTTATACACAATCTTATACGCAAAGATGTATAGATTCCATTATAAATAATGACACTTCACTGGACGAGTAATATTAGTGATCGAGATTTAAATCAGTAGGTTATGGAGGTTATTAGACTTGCTGAGATGTAGTAATGGTGTCCCCTGCAGGAATCGAACCTGCAACTAGCCCTTAGGAGGGGCTCGTTATATCCATTTAACTAAGGGGACGAAGCGGCACGATTATAGCGTTTTTTACCCTCAACGGTAAGTCTCAAGCCGCCTGACTGCTCAAACAGTCACCATTCAAGCCTGTTTTTTCTGGTTTTTCTGCTTTTGCTCGTCGCGTTTGGCTTGCTGCCTGGCTTCTTCCTTGCGTTTGTTGCTCATATCATTGCGAATCTGCGCGTGGCTCATCAGCGCAAAGATAAACGTACCGCCGCAGATATTTCCGGCGAGTGTCGGTAACGCAAAGGGCCAGAAGAAATCACCCCAGTGCAGCGTACCATTAAAGACCAGATAGAGAATTTCCACTGAGCCGACGACGATATGTGTAGTATCGCCTAGCGCAATTAGCCAGGTCATCAGAATAATGACCACAATCTTCGCCGCTCCGGCCGCAGGAAACATCCAGACCATTGTGGCAATCAGCCAGCCAGAAATAATCGCGTTAGAAAACATCTCTGTTGGGCTGTTTTTCATCACGTCCATGCCGATTTTGACAAAGGCGTCGCGGGTCTGTTCATCAAAAATCGGCATATATTCAAAGGCCCATGCCGCAACGCCGGTACCGATAATATTGCCCAGTAAAACCACTCCCCACAGGCGCATTAACAGGCCAAAATTGCCGAGGGTGGGGTTTTGCATAACCGGTAGTACGGCAGTGACGGTATTTTCGGTAAAAAGCTGCTGGCGGGCCATGATGACGATGATAAACCCGAAGGTATAACCAAGATTCTCGAGTAAAAAACCTCCAGGCACGCCTTCTAATTGCACGTGAAAAATCCCTTTTGCCAGTAACGAGGCACCCATCGATAGCCCGGCAGCGATGGCCGACCACAGCAGCGCCATCGCATCACGTTCCATCTCTTTCTCCCCATCCTGGCGGATATGTTCATGGATCGCCATCGCCCGGGAAGGGAGTCTGTCCTCATCGACCTCTATCTTTTTACCTTCTAGCTTTTCATCACTTTCGACCTGGATTTCGTCGCTGTGCCGATCGATTTTTTCTTTCTCAATATCATTCATAGCCGAATCCTGAATAAGCACGTATTGCTAAAGCGTAGCGGTTTTTATCCGAAAATCAGCGGGACAAAGTCTGAGATAGCAAAAATGGTAACGTTTGTTTTTATCGGGTTAGCTAAAATAGAACCGCCACGTAGTGTGCATTACCAGGCTATGATCAAATCAGTAAGACCGGGTATATAGACATCGTTTGACGTGCTGTTACAATCGCTCACATCTTAACAGGCGGATACGTCATCGTTCCGTCATGGATGGCAATCAGCGATAGCCATATTACACAGGGAGACACTTATGAAGCTTCGCCTGTCGGCGCTTGCGCTGGGAACCACACTTTTGGTGGGGTGTGCGAGCTCTGGTACTGAACAGCAGGGGCGTTCGGATCCATTTGAAGGGTTCAACCGCACTATGTACAACTTTAACTTTAATGTTTTAGATCCCTATGTTGTTCGCCCGGTAGCAGTAGCCTGGCGTGATTATGTCCCGCAGCCGGCGCGTAATGGTTTAAGCAACTTTACGGGCAACCTTGAAGAGCCGGCCGTCATGGTCAACTATTTCCTGCAAGGCGATCCTTATCAGGGGATGGTACATTTTACCCGTTTCTTCCTGAACACCCTGTTGGGGATGGGCGGATTTATCGATGTGGCGGGTATGGCGAATCCGAAGCTACAGCGCGTTGAACCACACCGCTTTGGCAGTACGTTAGGCCACTATGACGTGGGTTACGGACCGTATATGCAGCTTCCGTTCTACGGTAGCTTCACGTTGCGCGATGATGGTGGCGATATGGTGGATACGCTGTATCCGGTATTGTCCTGGCTGACCTGGCCGTTGTCGATAGGTAAATGGACCGTTGAAGGGATTGAAACCCGCGCACAGCTGCTTGATTCCGACGGTCTGCTGCGTCAGTCTTCCGACCCTTACATCATGGTACGTGAAGCCTACTTCCAGCGTCATGACTTCATCGCGAACGGCGGGAAACTTAAACCAGAAGAAAACCCGAACGCGAAAGCCATTCAGGATGATTTAAAAGATATCGATTCCGAGTAAGGAATTGGTGCAAATAAAAAGGTGAGCTAAAAAAGCTCACCTTTTTTACGTCGGAAGAAAATCAGAATGCGTAGTTGAAGTTGGTACCGAACAGCCAGGCTTTACCTTCAGAGTCGAAAGTATACGGGCCTTCTTTGACGGTCACTTTCTGTCCGTGCATATAAGAAACACCAACATCAATAGATGCGTCATCATTGAATGCGTAAGTCGTACCCGCACTCAGCCACAGGCGGTCCTGGTCTGGAATGGAGATGGAACGCTTGCTCGCAGGAACTGGGCTGTCGTCATAGGCGATACCCGTACGGAAGGTCCAGCTTTTATCCATATAGTAGGTTGTGCCCAGCGCGATGCGGTAAGAATCCTTGAAGCCTTCTTCTTTATAGAACAGTGTCTGGCCGTTGGTGCCGGTGGCTTTCAGCTCCTGGAACTGGCTCCAACTGGTGTAAGCCATGCTGTAGTGAATAGCCCATTGCGGAGCGATGCGGTTATAGCCCGACAGTTCCCACATTTCCGGCAGGTTCAGCGTCAAAGAACCTGGGACGGTGGCATTGGTTGTTCCCCATGGGAACGCGGTGCCTGCGCCAGGTAACCCATTGACCTGGGTGCGAATACCGCTTTTGTAATCGCCATCGAAGTCGATTTTAACTTCAGAGCGGTACGTCAAGCCGTAACGGTTATTTTTATCCAGCTCGTACAAAATACCGGCGTTCCAGCCGTAGCCCCATTCGTCACCCTTCAGGCTGGCAATTTTGTTGCTGACTTTCGGTAATCCCGCAGTCATTTCACCGGAATAACGTTCAATTTTTGCATCGGCGTAGACGGCATTAAAACCAACACCAAAGCTCCAGCTGTCATTCAGGCGGTAGGCACCGCTCAGGTTAAGGTTGACTGTTTTAAGGTCAGTCTTCCCACCGTATTCACCGACGATATAGCTGTCATTAAACTCGGTCGCCAGACCATAGTTAGAGGTGACAGATGCCCCCCAACCAAACTGTTCGTTGATAGGCATCACGAAGTGAGCGTTGGGAACCCACGCCGTCGGGGCGATGTTATCTGCGTCGGTGCTACGTCCGGTGAATGGCGATTTACCGGAAATATTAACGTCTGGATCGATATACACTGCACCCGCAGAAAAAGTGGGGCGATCAAACATCATAATCAGTGCCGGGTTACGACTGGCGTTACCTGCATCATCTGCAATAGCGCCTTCACCCGAATATGCCCGGCCAAGGCCAGAGGAAGAAAATTCGTTTAACTGAAAGCCTGCAGACCAGGCCTGTGTGGAGATAATTGCCACTGCGACTGCGAGAGCAGACTTTGTAAACAGGGTTTTCTGGCTCATGACCATAACCTCATAGATTTATTTTTATACAAACAATGTTACATACCGTAACAGGAGCGCGAAGTGTAGGGTCTGAGGTACGACATAGAAATCAGACCAGTGCCGAGAGTATAGGTCTGACCAGCTGAAATGTTGCAAGTATGTTTATAAATATTTTCAATTCTGATCTCGGAAACGCGATCCAGCTGGCAAAATTGCGGGTATGCGCACTCACCTGTTTGGGTGATTTTTGTTTTAGATCATTTTTAAGTGTGATTTCGGTCACTTATCGCATTTCATACAATTAACGACTGGAGAGGCGAAAGAGGGGAGCGTAAAATATCCCCATCGTTTATCTGGCACCTCAGGTGCGAATACAGAGGAAATCTACAATGAGTAAATGCAGTGCTGATGAAACCCCGGTTTGCTGCTGTATGGATGTTGGCACCATCATGGACAACTCCGATTGCACCGCGTCATACAGCCGTGTGTTCGCGAATCGCGCAGAGGCAGAAGAAACGCTGGCCGCTCTGACTGAAAAGGCGCGTGGCGTGGAATCTGAGCCTTGCCAAATCACCTCTACTTTTACTGAGGAGTCAGATGGTGTGCGTCTGGACATTGACTTTGTTTTTGCTTGTGAAGCAGAAACGCTGATTTTCCAGCTGGGCCTGCGTTAATCCCTTCTATTTATGCCCTTGCTACCTGGTGGCAAGGGCATTTTCGTAACAGTCAGTGATTATTCACTGTGTCTTAGCTCCCACTTTCTTTTCTCTCCGCTTGGCTAAATGTAAAAAATTGGTTAAGACTGTGATCAGGTCAGACCACTTATTTTTATTTTTTACAGGGGAGTGTTATGAGTCAGGCTTTACCGCTGGTTACCCGCCAGGGCGATCGCATCGCCATTGTAAGCGGATTGCGTACGCCATTTGCCCGTCAGGCAACCGCATTTCATGGCATTCCCGCCGTAGATCTGGGGAAAATGGTTGTTGGCGAACTGCTGGCGCGTAGCGAAATACCCGCTGATGTGATCGAGCAACTGGTCTTTGGCCAGGTTGTACAAATGCCTGAAGCCCCCAATATTGCTCGTGAAATCGTGCTGGGAACCGGTATGAATGTGCACACGGATGCCTACAGCGTAAGCCGAGCCTGCGCCACCAGCTTCCAGGCAGTGGCGAATGTCGCGGAAAGCCTGATGGCGGGAACGATTCGCGCCGGAATTGCCGGCGGGGCGGACTCGTCGTCAGTCCTGCCGATTGGCGTCAGCAAAAAGCTGGCGCGTGTGCTGGTGGATGTCAATAAAGCCCGCACGACAGGGCAACGCCTGAAACTGTTTTCCCGGCTGCGTTTACGTGACCTGATGCCTGTGCCGCCAGCCGTCGCTGAATATTCCACCGGCTTGCGCATGGGGGATACGGCCGAGCAGATGGCGAAAACCTATGGCATTACTCGCGAGCAGCAGGATGCCCTGGCGCATCGTTCGCACCAACGTGCCGCTCAGGCATGGGCTGAAGGAAAGCTCGCCGATGAGGTGATGACCACCTACGCGCCACCGTTTAAAGATCCTCTTTCCGAAGATAACAACATTCGCGGCAACTCTACGCTGGCCGATTACGCCAAACTGCGTCCGGCATTTGACCGAAAGCACGGTACCGTGACTGCGGCGAACAGTACCCCGCTGACGGACGGCGCAGCCGCCGTGATATTGATGACAGAGTCGCGAGCGAAAGAGCTGGGGCTGGTGCCGCTGGGGTATTTACGCAGCTATGCTTTCACCGCAATTGATGTCTGGCAGAACATGCTGCTGGGGCCGGCGTGGTCAACGCCGCTTGCGCTGGAGCGAGCTGGACTGACGATGGCGGATTTAACCTTGATCGATATGCATGAAGCCTTTGCCGCACAAACGCTGGCGAATCTTCAGTTGCTGGGCAGCGAACGTTTTGCCCGCGAAGTGTTGGGGAGGGCACATGCCACTGGCGAGGTTGATGACAGTAAATTTAACGTGCTGGGCGGATCGATTGCCTATGGACACCCCTTCGCCGCTACTGGTGCGCGAATGATTACGCAAACCCTCAATGAATTACGCCGCCGTGGCGGCGGTTTCGGCAGGTGGTCTGGGTGCGGCAATGGTTCTGGAGGCGGAATAATGGAAATGACATCGGCTTTTACGCTTAATGTGCGTTTGGATAACGTCGCTATTGTCACCATTGATGTGCCCGGAGAGAAAATGAATACCCTGAAAGCGGAGTTTGCTTCTCAGGTTCGGGCCATCCTGAAACAAATTCGCGACAACAAAGCGCTGCGCGGTGTGGTGTTCATTTCAGCGAAACCCGATAACTTCATCGCCGGAGCTGATATCAACATGATTGGTAGCTGTCGCAGCGCGCAGGAAGCCGAAACGCTGGCCCGCCAGGGCCAGCAGATTATGGCAGAAATTCACGCGTTACCGATCCCGGTTATCGCCGCGATTCATGGCGCTTGTCTGGGCGGTGGCCTGGAGATGGCGTTGGCCTGCCATAACCGTATTTGTACGGATGATGCTAAAACCGTACTGGGTTTGCCGGAAGTCCAGCTTGGCCTGTTGCCCGGCTCCGGCGGTACGCAACGCTTACCACGCCTTATTGGCGTCAGTACTGCGCTGGATATGATCCTCACAGGGAAACAATTGCGCGCAAAACAGGCACTTAAAGTGGGTCTGGTGGATGAGGTCGTGCCGCAGTCTATTTTGCTGGAAGCTGCCGTTGAACTGGCTAAAAAAGACAGTTCTTCACACCGGGGCCTGCCCGTACGTGAGCGGGTGTTAGCGGGACCGCTGGGACGAGCACTGCTATTCCGTATGGCCAGTAAAAAGACGGCGCAAAAAACGCAGGGAAATTATCCCGCGACGGAACGTATTCTTGAGGTCATTGAAACCGGCCTTGCACAAGGAAGCAGTAGCGGTTATGACGCAGAAGCCCGCGCATTTGGGGAGCTGGCGATGACCCCCCAGTCTCAGGCGCTGCGGCACATCTTTTTTGCCAATACAGACGTGAAAAAGGATCCTGGTAGTGATGCAAAGGCGGGGCCGCTAAGCAGCGTCGGTATTCTGGGTGGCGGTCTGATGGGCGGTGGTATCGCCTATGTGACGGCCTGTAAAGGTGGCTTGCCAGTCCGTATCAAAGATATTAGTGCTAAGGGAATCAACCACGCGCTGAAGTACAGTTGGGATCAGCTTGAAACGAAGGTTCGTCGCCGTCATATCAAAGCCAGCGAGCGCGATAAACAGCTGGCGTTAATTTCGGGATCTACCGATTATCGCGGTTTTGCGCATCGCGATCTGGTTATTGAAGCCGTGTTCGAAGATCTGGCGTTAAAACAACAGATGGTGGCAGAAGTTGAACAAAATTGCGCACCTCACACTATTTTTGCTTCCAACACCTCATCTTTACCGATTAGTGATATTGCGGCTAAGACTGCCAGACCTGAACAAGTGATAGGTTTGCACTTTTTTAGCCCGGTTGAAAAAATGCCTCTGGTTGAGGTCATTCCGCATGCAACGACCTCTGAGCAAACTATTGCAACAACCGTCAAGTTGGCGAAAAAACAGGGTAAAACACCGATAGTCGTCAGAGATAAGGCCGGGTTTTACGTTAACCGCATTTTAGCGCCTTACATCAATGAAGCTATACGCCTGTTAACCGAAGGCGAGCGAGTTGAAGCCATTGACGCCGCGCTGGTTAAGTTTGGTTTTCCGGTTGGGCCAATCCAACTTTTGGATGAGGTCGGAATTGATACGGGCACTAAAATTATACCTGTGCTTGAGGCCGCGTATGGAGAACGTTTTAGCGCGCCTGCAAATGTTGTTGCTTCAATTTTGAATGACGATCGCAAAGGTAGAAAAAATGGTCGTGGTTTCTATCTTTATGGGGCGAAAGGGCGTAAAAGCAAAAAACAGGTCGACCCTGCAATTTATACGCTTATTGGCGCTCAGGGCCAGGCCCGACTCCCCGCCACGCAAATTGCTGAGCGGTGCGTCATGTTAATGCTCAATGAAGCAGCACGCTGCTTCGACGAGAAAGTCGTCCGCAGCGCGCGTGATGGCGACATCGGTGCTGTATTTGGTATTGGTTTTCCGCCATTCCTCGGCGGCCCGTTCCGGTATATGGATTCCCTCGGCGCGGGTGAAGTAGTTGCGGCTCTGCAACGGCTATCAACACAATATGGCTCGCGGTTTACACCGTGTGAGCAATTATTGCTGATGGCGGAACGTGGTGAAAAATTCTGGAATAGTAGGGAAACTGACCTGAATTCATGAGGTCAAAGGTAGGATGAATCCGCACTGAATGTATGGCCCATGCTCAAAATGTAAACAGAGATTGACTATACTTACGCCGTTGAGGTAAAAAACAGCGTTTCATTCGGTGAATGGATAAGGCACAATGCCGGCCACCATATCGTTACCACGGTCAATAGGGGCTGTGACTAACTGGTGTTGGTGATTCTGGTTAACAAAAGCGGTGCAATATGCAAGTTTTTATCATGCGTCACGGCGACGCGGCCCTCGATGCCGCCAGTGATTCGGTTCGTCCTTTAACCTCTTGTGGTTGTGACGAATCTCGCCTGATGGCGAACTGGCTGAAAGGTCAAAAAGTGGATATCGAACGCGTTCTGGTGAGCCCGTTCCTGCGAGCCGAACAAACGCTGGATGTGGTGGGGGAATGCATGAACCTGCCAACCGGCGTGGATGTTTTGCCGGAGCTGACTCCCTGCGGCGATGTCGGTCTGGTCAGCGCCTATTTACAGGCTCTGGCCAATGAAGGTATCGCCACGGCGCTGGTGATCTCTCACTTGCCTTTAGTGGGGTATCTGGTGTCTGAGCTTTGCCCAGGCGAAACTCCGCCGATGTTTACCACGTCAGCGATTGCCAGCGTAACGCTTGATGAAAGCGGAAAAGGGGTTTTCAACTGGCAGATGAGCCCGTGTAACCTCAAAATGGCGAAAGCGATATAAGTAGGCCGGATAAGGCACAACCACCATCCGGAAAATAAAAGAGCCGCAAACGCGGCTCTTTCTGTTTTTCTGCATCAGGGAAGTTCTGGCGGCAGCCACTCTTCCACTTCAATCAGCACCAGCAGCGCGGCGTCGCCCCCATACTCTTTCGGCGCCTGATGAAAGGCCATCACGTGCGGATGCTGTGCCAGCCAGAGAGGCGTTTGCTGTTTAAGAATATGCTTTCCGTGGCCATGCATAACGCAGGCGCAAAATACGTGCTCACGACGACAGGCGGCGATTAGCGCGCCTAATTCCTGTTTGGCCTGTTGCTGGGTCAGTCCGTGCAAATCGAGAAATAGCTCCGGGGAGTAGTCGCCACGACGCATTTTCTTCAGTTCGAAATGGCTGACGTCAGCACGCAGATATCTCACCGGGCCGTCCGTGTTCAGCAACGGCTGAAATTCGTCAGAAAAATAGTGGCTGGCATCAGCCTGTTCCTGCAACAGCCTTTTAACCGGGACCTCGGTGATTTTTTTACGTAGCGGTCGGTGAACAATAGTGTCTTGCTTAATTTTACGCGTGCCGGTCATCAGCTGGCGAAACAGCGTCTGATCCTCCTCGCTGAGCGATGTTTTCTTTTTCATTCGAGAGTCTCATCTTTTATTTTCCGTTAGTTTAACCCGACTCGACGGGCATCCGATCGCTTAAAACGCAATTTTCGCGTTCAGGCCCGGTGTGGATGCTGATTTATCGCCGTCTTCGTGGCAAACTAGCCGCCGAAATTAATACGAGCATGCCCTGGAGGAATACGTGGATAAAATTTTCGTCGATGAAGCAGTGAGTGAACTGCATACCATTCAGGACATGTTGCGTTGGGCGGTCAGCCGTTTTAGCGCGGCGAACATCTGGTATGGCCATGGCACGGATAACCCATGGGACGAGGCCGTACAGCTGGTGCTGCCGTCGCTCTATTTACCGCTGGATATACCTGAAGATATGCGCACTGCGCGTCTGACCTCCAGTGAGCGCCATCGTATTGTTGAACGCGTGATTCGCCGCGTCAACGAGCGTATCCCGGTTGCTTATCTGACCAATAAAGCCTGGTTCTGCGGGCATGAGTTTTATGTTGATGAACGCGTGCTGGTTCCACGCTCACCGATTGGCGAACTGATCAATAATCGTTTTGCGGGCCTCATCAATGAGCAGCCGCAGCATATCCTTGATATGTGTACCGGCAGCGGCTGCATCGCTATTGCCTGCGCGTATGCTTTCCCGGAAGCCGAAGTGGATGCGGTGGATATTTCCACTGACGCGCTGGCCGTGACCGAACACAATATTGAGGAACATGGTCTGATCCATCACGTGACGCCGATCCGCTCCGATCTGTTCCGCGATCTGCTGAAAGTGCAGTATGACCTGATTGTGACCAACCCGCCGTATGTCGATGCGGAAGATATGTCCGATCTGCCAAACGAATATCGTCATGAACCTGAGCTGGGTCTGGCGTCAGGTAGCGATGGGCTGAAACTGACTCGCCGCATTCTGGGGAACGCTCCAGATTACCTGGCAGATAACGGTATTCTGATTTGTGAAGTCGGAAACAGCATGGTACATCTGATAGAGCAATACCCGGATGTACCGTTCACCTGGCTGGAGTTTGACAACGGCGGTGACGGTGTATTCATGCTGACCAAAGAACAGTTAGTTGCTGCTCGCGAGCATTTCAGCATTTATAAAGACTAAATACACGCGCACAAACACAACACTCATAACGGAGCCGTGATGGCAGGAAACACAATTGGGCAACTCTTTCGCGTAACCACATTCGGCGAATCACACGGGCTGGCGCTCGGTTGTATTGTCGATGGTGTTCCGCCGGGCATTTCTCTGACAGAAGCTGACCTGCAGCACGATCTCGACAGACGTCGCCCGGGGACGTCGCGTTACACTACGCAGCGCCGTGAACCGGATCAGGTGAAAATCCTCTCTGGTGTGTTCGAAGGCGTGACCACCGGTACCAGCATTGGTCTGCTGATCGAAAATACCGATCAGCGTTCACAGGATTACAGCGCGATTAAGGATGTTTTTCGTCCTGGTCACGCCGACTATACCTATGAGCAAAAATACGGTCTGCGCGACTATCGTGGAGGTGGACGCTCATCCGCACGTGAAACAGCGATGCGCGTGGCGGCCGGGGCGATTGCCAAAAAATATCTGGCGGAAAAATTCGGCGTTGAAATTCGCGGCTGTCTGACGCAGATGGGCGATATCCCGCTGGAGATTAAAGACTGGTCTCAGGTGGAGCTTAACCCGTTCTTTTGCCCGGATCCGGATAAAATCGAGGCGCTCGATGAACTGATGCGCGGCCTGAAAAAAGAGGGCGACTCCATCGGAGCAAAGGTCACCGTGGTGGCAAGCGGCGTACCTGCCGGCCTCGGTGAACCGGTATTCGACCGCCTGGATGCCGACATCGCCCATGCGCTTATGAGCATTAACGCCGTTAAGGGCGTAGAGATTGGTGACGGATTTGACGTTGTTGCGCTGCGCGGCAGCCAGAACCGAGATGAAATCACCAAAGAAGGTTTCCAGAGTAACCATGCGGGCGGCATTCTGGGGGGGATCAGCAGCGGGCAGCAAATTGTTGCACATATGGCGCTGAAACCAACCTCCAGTATTACCGTTCCCGGACGCACGATTAACCGCTTTGGTGAAGAAGTCGACATGATCACTAAAGGTCGTCACGATCCATGCGTTGGGATCCGCGCTGTGCCGATCGCCGAAGCGATGCTGGCGATTGTATTGATGGATCACCTGCTGCGTCAGCGGGCGCAGAATGCGGACGTGAAGACCGATATTCCACGCTGGTAAAAGATGAAAAAAACGGCACTTGTGGCGCTGACTCTCTTTGCCAGCGCCGCCTGTCTGGCGGCAACGCCCTGGCAGAAAATTACCCATCCGGTTGCAGGTAGCGCGCAGTCTATCGGCGCGTTTTCCAATGGCTGTATTGTTGGCGCCGATACGCTGCCTGTACAGTCAGAACACTATCAGGTGATGCGCACCGATCAGCGTCGTTACTTTGGTCATCCGGACCTGGTGATGTTTATCCAGCGTCTGAGTAATCAGGCGAATAATCTGGGGCTGGGCACGGTGTTAATCGGCGATATGGGGATGCCGGCCGGTGGGCGTTTCAATGGCGGTCATGCCAGCCACCAGACGGGCCTGGATGTGGATATTTTCCTGCAGTTGCCGAAAACGCGCTGGACCCAGTCACAATTGCTGCGTCCTCAGGCGTTAGATTTGGTCTCACGGGATGGCAAACATGTCGTGCCGTCGCTGTGGAAGCCGGAGATTTTCAGCCTGATTAGGCTGGCGGCAAAAGATAATGAAGTCACGCGTATTTTTGTGAATCCGGCGATTAAGCAGCAGCTGTGTCTGGATGCAGGGACCGACAGGGACTGGTTGCGTAAAGTGCGACCGTGGTTCCAGCATCGTGCGCATATGCACGTACGATTACGTTGTCCTGCTGACAGCCTGGAGTGCGAAGATCAACCTTTGCCCCCACCGGGTGACGGCTGTGGCGCAGAGCTGCAAAGCTGGTTCGAACCTCCTAAACCTGGAACCACCAAGCCTGAGAAGAAGACACCGCCGCCGTTGCCGCCTTCCTGCCAGGCGCTACTGGATGAGCATGTACTCTAATGGATCATTTTGTCTCTCTGTTTATGGTGTCGCCACTGCTGTTGGGTGTGCTTTTTTTTGTGGCAATGCTGGCAGGTTTTATTGACTCTCTGGCCGGGGGCGGCGGTTTACTCACCATCCCGGCATTGATGGCGGCCGGAATGCCGCCCGCGCAAGCACTGGCCACCAATAAGCTGCAGGCCTGCGGGGGATCTATCTCTTCCTCGATCTATTTTATTCGCCGGGGCGTGGTTAATCTGGCGGATCAGAAGCTCAACATCTTCATGACCTTTGTCGGTTCAATGAGCGGCGCATTGTTGGTCCAGCATGTGCAGTCCGACATATTACGCCAGATCCTGCCGGTGCTGGTTATCTGTATTGGCCTCTACTTTCTGTTGATGCCCAGAGTGGGCGAAGAAGACCGGCAGCGTCGACTGCACGGTTTGCCTTTCGCGCTGGTGGCCGGAGGCTGCGTTGGTTTTTACGATGGCTTTTTTGGTCCGGCAGCGGGATCGTTCTACGCGCTGGCTTTTGTCATGCTGTGCGGATATAACCTGGCGAAATCGACGGCCCACGCCAAAGTATTAAATGCCACCTCGAATATCGGTGGGTTGTTGCTGTTTGCCCTCGGCGGCAAAGTGATTTGGGCGACCGGGTTTGTGATGCTCATTGGCCAGTTTATTGGCGCACGGATGGGATCGCGACTGGTGCTCAGCAAAGGACAAAAACTCATTCGGCCTATGATCGTTATTGTCTCCGCCGTAATGAGCGCCAAGCTACTTTACGATAATCATGGACAGGAGATTCTCCACTGGCTGGGGATGAACTAATGAATAACACCCATCACTACGAACAGTTAATTGAGATTTTTAACGGCTGCTTTGCCGATGAATTTAATACCCGTCTGATTAAAGGCGATGACGAACCGATCTATCTTCCTGCTGATGCGGAAGTACCGTATCACCGTATCGTTTTTGCGCATGGTTATTACGCCAGCGCCTTACATGAAATTTCGCACTGGTGTATTGCGGGTAAAGCGCGTCGTGAGCTGGTTGACTTTGGTTACTGGTACTGCCCGGATGGACGCGACGCGAACACGCAATGCCAGTTTGAAGATGTGGAAGTGAAGCCGCAGGCGTTTGACTGGCTGTTCTGCATGGCGGCGGGCTATCCGTTTAACGTCAGTTGCGACAATCTGAACGGAGACTTTGAACCGGATCGCGTGGTATTCCAGCGTCGTGTGCATGCCCAGGTGATGGAGTATCTGGAAAAGGGGATCCCGGAGCGTCCAGCGCGCTTTATTAACGCGTTACAGAATTATTATCACACGCCTGAACTTAAGGCGGAACAATTCCCGTGGCCCGAAGCGCTCAACTGAAGCCGCCGCCACGTTTACAATGAGGAAAGAAGATGATCGCGGAGTTTGAATCACGCATTCTGGCATTAATCGACGATATGGTAGAGCACGCCAGCGATGATGAGTTGTTTGCCAGTGGCTATTTGCGTGGGCACCTGACGCTGGCCGTAGCAGAGCTGGATGCTGGCGAGGACCATTCCGCTGAGGCATTGTACGCCAATGTGACCAGCAGCCTGGAAAAAGCGATTAGCGCAGGCGAACTTTCGCCGCGTGACCAGGCGTTAGTGAAAGAGATGTGGGACATGCTGTTCCAGAAGGCGACAAAACACTAATTGCCCGTAGGCCGGATTAAGGTACAGGCACCGCCATCCGGCATTCTCACCTTACCGGGTGGCGTTAACGCTTACCCGGCCTACAATTTCACCGCTTTACCCTTCAATAACTTCCTGACCCACAACCGATTCGGGTTCAGTGCCGCCAGCGTATTGGCATCCATAGGAATAGGTTCATCGCTCATTTGCGAGGCCAGAATTTCTGCACACAGTGGGGCTGAACACAACCCGCGTGACCCCAATGCCCCCAGCATAAATAAATCAGCATAAACTGGGGCGTTCACCGCATGCGCTTTGTCTTCGGCAAGCGTGGCGTACTGGCTGAGCGTGGCGTCATAGTCCGCGACATTACCCACCATCGGGATGTGATCGCGCGTAGCGCAGCGGACCCCGCAGCGGGCAGCATGCGCACTGACGTCCACCTCTTTTGCCCATGCGGCGTGCGGGAAGCAGTCGATTAAGCGCTGACGATTTTGCTGCTGGTCCTCCTCGCGATACTCAGTCTCTTCACTCCCACGATGATAGCTGGCACCAATGCAGTGTTGCTGGTTTTGCGGGTTATGCGGCGTGAGGTAACCGTCGTAGCACAACACCTGGCGTAGCGCTGACAGCGCGGGCGTGGTGGGGATATGACTCACCTGGCCGCCAACGGAATAGACCGGTAACGTCTGCGTCTGCTCAAAGCTGTTAATGCGATGGCCGTTAGCCAGAACCACCGCTGCGTGAGTGGCGGTTTCTCCACAGGCAAACTGCAATTTCCAGCCTGCTGTCTGGCGTGAAAGTGAGGCCAGAGTATGTTGGTAGCGGGTGCGTAATCCCAGGGTTGTGGCATAGTCCAGTACGGCAGCGGTTAACTGCGCCGGGCACAGCCATCCACCGGCAGGATACTGAATCCCGCCGCACCCGGTTTCGACGCCGGTGGTCTGTAAAACTTGCTCTGCGTCAACGCCGACGGCAAGCGCATCGGGCAGTTCAAGAGACAGCATTTGAGTGATTTTCTGCTGACTTTTTTCATCCCATGCCAGTTGCGTCACGCCGCACCAGTCATGCGCGAACTCTACCGGAAGGGCATCATACAGGCGGCGGGCGAAGGTAAACGCGGTGGGGAAAAAGAGATTAATGGCCGCGTCATGCTTGCTGAGTAACGGATAGAGTGCGCCCTGGCGATTACCGGATGCGCCCCCGGCAGGTTTATCGTCCGCGCAATAGAGCGTGACCTGCCAGCCGCGGCGCAGTAGCGCCAGCGACAGCAATGCGCTGGCGATGCCTCCGCCAATAATAGCGGCTTCGCGCTTATCTGTGCCCGTGCGCGTGAACCACGGAGCCGATGAAGGGAGTGCCAGAGTCTGTTCCATAACGCCACAAAGCATTTCGCGTTTGCGGCCAAAGCCTTTGCGCTTTTGCATCGTAAATCCGGCTGCCTGCAACCCCCGTCGCACAAAGCCTGCCGATGTGAAGGTAGCCAGCGTGCCGCCGGGGCGAGCCAGTCGGGCCATCGCGTTAAACAGCGTTGGCGTCCACATGTCCGGATTCTTCGCCGGGGCGAAACCGTCCAGGAACCAGGCGTCCACTTTTTGATTCAGGGAATCATCGAGTTTGCTGGTCAGTTCGTTAATATCGCCAAACCACAAATCCAGCGTGACGCGCCCATCATCAAGAAGCAGACGATGGCATCCCGCCAGCGGCAGGAACGCCGTGGCCCACGGGGCAAGCTCCGACCAGTGCTGATGGGCTAAGGTTAGATCTTCACGCGTCAGCGGATATTTTTCAAAACTGATGAAATGTAATCTTTTCAGGGTAGCGTCAGGGTGCGTATTACGAAAATCAGTAAATGCCTGCCAGAGAGTCAGGAAATTAAGCCCGGTGCCAAACCCACTTTCCGCCACCACGAAAAGGGGACGTGAATGCACAGGGAATCGCTGTGCGAGATGATTCCCGCCGAGGAAGACGTAACGTGTCTCTTCCAGCCCGTTATCATTGGAAAAATAGACATCATCAAAATCTCGGGAAACAGGTGTACCCTCAGCGTTGAATTCAAGGTTGGCAGGTTGTATAGCGTATTGTTTCACGTAAGTTACTCGTCTGGCAGGCTGTGCCCCGATCTTAGCGATGAGTGCCTGGCTGCGCAAATTTCCACATTAAATGGCTGATCGGACTTGTTCGGCGTACAAGTGTACGCTATTGTGCCACTCGAAACTTTAAAATAGTGCGACTTACAGAGGTATTGAATGAAACGTGCAGTGATTACTGGCTTGGGCATCGTTTCCAGCATCGGTAATAACCAGCAGGAAGTCCTGGCATCTCTGCGTGAAGGACGTTCAGGGATCACTTTCTCTCAGGAGCTGAAGGACTCCGGCATGCGTAGCCACGTATGGGGCAACGTAAAACTGGATACCACTGGCCTCATTGACCGCAAAGTAGTGCGCTTCATGAGCGACGCATCCATCTATGCATTCCTTTCCATGGAGCAGGCTGTGGCGGATGCCGGTCTTGCTGCAGAAGATTACCAGAATAACCCGCGCGTTGGCCTGATTGCAGGTTCCGGCGGCGGTTCCCCGCGTTTTCAGGTGTTCGGCGCTGACGCAATGCGTAGCCCGCGTGGTCTGAAAGCGGTTGGCCCGTATGTGGTCACCAAAGCGATGGCGTCCGGCGTTTCTGCCTGCCTCGCAACGCCATTCAAAATTCACGGCGTAAACTACTCCATCAGCTCTGCCTGTGCGACATCTGCGCACTGCATCGGCAACGCAGTAGAACAAATTCAACTGGGTAAACAAGACATCGTGTTTGCTGGCGGCGGCGAAGAGCTGTGCTGGGAAATGGCGTGTGAATTCGACGCCATGGGCGCGCTGTCTACCAAATATAACGACGATCCGTCTAAAGCTTCCCGTACCTATGATGCAAACCGCGACGGTTTTGTTATCGCAGGCGGCGGCGGTATGGTCGTGGTCGAAGAGCTGGAACACGCTCTGGCTCGTGGCGCGCATATCTACGCGGAAATCGTCGGTTACGGCGCTACCTCTGATGGCGCAGACATGGTTGCCCCGTCTGGCGAAGGCGCAGTACGTTGCATGCAGATGGCGATGCACGGTGTAGACACCCCGATCGACTACCTGAACTCTCACGGTACTTCTACTCCGGTAGGCGACGTGAAAGAGCTGGGCGCAATCCGTGAAGTGTTTGGCGACAACAGCCCGGCAATTTCTGCAACCAAAGCGATGACTGGTCACTCACTGGGCGCGGCTGGCGTGCAGGAAGCTATCTACTCTCTGCTGATGCTGGAACACGGCTTTATCGCGCCGAGCATCAACATTGAAGAGCTGGACGAGCAGGCGGAAGGTCTGAACATCGTGACCAAACCGACTGAGCAGGCGCTGACCACCGTGATGTCCAACAGCTTCGGCTTTGGCGGCACTAACGCGACGCTGGTCATGCGTAAGCTGAAAGCGTAAGTCTGCAAGATGATGTAGAAGGGAGCCCGATGGCTCCCTTTTTTATTTATTCATTTTTTCGTACTCCGGCGCGATTTCCGCCGACCAGGCTTTGGCTCGTGTGATATCACCAGTGCTGTAGATTGGCTGTTCAAATTGATTATCCAGATCCCGCACGCGATAAATTTTCCAGCGACCTTCTTCCCAACGCGTATACACTTCCAGTTGCATGGGTGCTTCGCCTGCCGGCCCACCTAATTGTACTTCCACCTTTTCACCACCGAGAAAGGGCTGAGTCGCTCCAACCCGTAACAGCGGGATCCATTTGGGGTCGTAATCCTGCACGTACATAAAGTAGTCAGAATTTATTATTTCCTGCTCGTAAAGGCTGTCAATCAGCGCCAGACGGTCGATAACGTCTTTCGCCACATAACGTTGCATGAGCGCAGACGTATCTCGATCTTGTGTGTAGGCGGACATCCACGCGAGATAGAATTGTTTTACAGCCTGTGTGCTGTCTTGATGAGGCGCATAGCAGCCGCAAAGCATCAGGATGAGAGCAATAAGCGAAAATGCTTTCATTACCGTGTCCCTAAAAATATATTCCGGCAAAAAAGATCGTTGAGTGTCCCCCTGATTGAAAACTATTTCCTCATTGTTAGTGCTTTTCTTCAATAATATAACCCTCTGTTTTGTGGATGCCTTCGGTGATTTCGAGGTTGACAAGTTTAGCCCCTCACAGGCAGACTCCAGCTTCAACATTATCCTCTTGATAATGCGTAAGCGTTTAACGTTATCCAACGCACCTTAATCCTGAAAGTCAGGTAGAGGGGGCGTGGGCATTCCTCGCCTTACTCTGCATTTTGGAGTAACGCATGACAGCAGTAACCCAACAAGAAAAAACACCGTCGGCGAACTTTTCGCTGTTTCGTATCGCTTTTGCGGTTTTTCTGACCTACATGACGGTCGGTCTGCCTTTGCCCGTCATTCCTCTGTTTGTGCACCACGAGCTGGGCTATGGCAACACCATGGTTGGTATCGCCGTAGGCGTACAGTTTTTGGCAACGGTCTTAACCCGCGGCTACGCCGGGCGCTTAGCCGATCAATATGGCGCTAAACGTTCGGCGTTACAGGGGATGTTTGCCTGTGCGCTGGCGGGGGCGGCGTGGCTTTTAGCCGCGCTATTGCCTGTCTCTGTCCCGGTGAAATTTGCGTTGTTAATCGTCGGGCGTTTGATCCTCGGCTTTGGCGAAAGCCAACTGCTCACCGGAACCCTGACCTGGGGACTGGGGCTGGTTGGCCCAACGCGATCCGGTAAAGTAATGTCGTGGAACGGGATGGCGATTTACGGTGCGCTGGCTGCCGGTGCGCCGTTGGGCTTGCTGATCCATAGCCACTTTGGCTTCGCGGTGCTGGCGGGAACCACTATGGTATTACCGCTGCTGGCCTGGGCATTCAACGGCACCGTTCGTAAAGTGCCTGCGCATGCCGGGGAACGACCTTCACTGTGGAGCGTGGTCGGGCTTATCTGGAAACCGGGCCTGGGTCTGGCATTGCAGGGCGTGGGTTTTGCCGTCATCGGTACGTTTATTTCGCTCTATTTTGTCAGCAATGGCTGGACGATGGCGGGATTCACCCTGACCGCGTTTGGCGGGGCATTTGTGCTGATGCGCATTCTGTTTGGCTGGATGCCGGACCGGTTCGGCGGCGTGAAGGTCGCCGTTGTCTCATTGCTGGTTGAAACTGCGGGCCTGATCCTGCTGTGGCAGGCTCCCTCTGCCTGGGTTGCTCTGCTCGGGGCGGCATTAACCGGGGCCGGGTGTTCGCTTATCTTCCCGGCATTGGGCGTTGAGGTTGTGAAGCGAGTGCCAGCACAGGTTCGTGGTACGGCGTTAGGCGGTTACGCCGCATTTCAGGATATCTCCTACGGCGTAAGCGGCCCTGTCGCCGGGGTGCTGGCCACCGCGTACGGTTATCCCTCGGTATTCCTTGCCGGGGCGATATCCGCCGTGGTGGGGATTGTTGTGACGTTGCTGACTCTGCGAAAAGGCTAAGCGACCAGCCAGAAAATGGCTAACGCAATCATCAAGGCAATAAATATTAGTCCCGGTCGTGCCGACAGTGATTTAACCGTTTCAATCATCGGCGCGAACGGGCTGTAAATGGGTTGGGGATGGCGCGGCTCGTTTAATTCCTGCTCCCGGTCACGTTCCACGCGGCGCAGGAAGATTTGATTCAGCAAGTCCAGCACCTGAACTGTGGTCAGAATCGATTGTGGTTGGATCTGATATGTCTGCTGCGCGTACTCTTTGATTGCCGTCAGCTCATTGGGCTCTAACGGCAGCTTCAGCGCTGCCTGCAGCGTTTGTAGCGTCGGAGCACTTTGCAGACTGAGCGTCTGGCGCGCCTGCAGCCAGGTGACCAGATGCGTAAATTGTTTGGCGGGGATTAGCTCTCCGCTTTTTACCCCAGATAGCTCCAGCATAGATTGCCAGATCATCTTACCGGATTCTCCCGTGGCCGCCGCCAGTTTGGTAACTAATTGATTCAGCGTATTGTGCTCTGCGGGTAATAACGGGCGATCGGTAGCCGGACGCTGCTGCGGCTGCGGTATTGAAAGCTGACCTTGTTGCAACAGTGTCAGCACGTTCTTCAATTGTTCCGGCGTGAGTTGGCTAAGCGCCGTCTGCCCATACTGCTGGCGAATAAAATCACTCACCGCCTGACGGTTATTTCCCTGACTTAACAGTTCAGTAAGCTGCGACAGTACCTGACGATTAGCATGGTTCTGCTGTGCGACTTCCAGCCGCTGGTTCAGGTTTTGCTCTGCGGCAGGAAAGTGACGTGACTGCAACGGTGTGTCACTTTTAACGCCCAGATCGTGTTTCATTCCAGCCCACACCTCAGCGCTTTGCTGTTGGGTGAGCGAAATCAAACGGGTAATCAGCCGTTCCAGCACGGTACGTTGTAACGTGGATAACGGTTGCTCACCTGCAACGGAGGGGACATTTTGGCCTTCGCCGGGAGGGCGAGCGGGCGTACCTGAAATGGGCTGCATCGTCTCTGTTCCTTAAATCTGTGCTGACCAGGTCTCGCAGTATGCCTGGCGGCGAGATTATGGCACACTTGCCCGGTTAACTCTCGTTCTCAAACAGGTGCGAAAGACGTGAAAATCCTCGTTGATGAAAATATGCCCTATGCCCGCGAACTGTTCAGTCGTTTGGGGGAGGTCAAAGCGGTTCCTGGCCGTCCGATTCCCGTTGCTGAACTGGATGATGCGGATGCTTTAATGGTGCGCTCGGTGACGAAAGTCAATGAATCACTGCTCAGCGGAAAACCGGTTAAATTTGTCGGTACGGCAACCGCAGGCACGGACCATGTAGATGAGGCCTGGCTTGCGCAGTCGGGAATCGGTTTTTCCGCAGCGCCCGGATGTAATGCGATTGCGGTCGTAGAATATGTTTTTTCAGCGTTGTTGATGCTGGCGGAGCGCGACGGTTTTGCGTTACGCGATCGTACCGTGGGTATCGTCGGTGTTGGCAACGTGGGTGGACGTTTGCAGGCGCGACTGGAAGCGCTGGGGATCCGTACTTTGCTGTGCGATCCGCCAAGAGCCGATCGCGGTGACGAGGGCGATTTCCGCTCGCTGGACGAACTGGTACAGCAGGCCGATGTGCTGACGTTCCATACGCCGCTATTTAAAGACGGCCCGTATAAGACACTGCACCTGGCGGATGACGCGCTGATGAGTCGACTGAAGCCCGGCACTATTCTGATCAACGCCTGCCGTGGGCCGGTTATCGACAATACGGCATTACTGAACCGGCTTAACGCCGGGCAGGCGCTGAGCGTGGTGCTGGATGTCTGGGAAGGCGAGCCGGATCTCAATGTGGCGTTGCTGGAGAAAGCCGATATTGGCACCGCGCACATTGCCGGATATACCCTGGAAGGAAAGGCTCGTGGGACCACGCAGGTCTTTGAGGCCTATAGCAAGTTTATTGGTCGCGAGCAGCACGTGGCGCTGAACACCCTGTTACCTGCGCCGGAATTCGGTCGTATCACGTTGCATGGCCCGTTAGATCAGCCAACGCTGAAAAGGTTGGCGCATTTAGTGTATGATGTGCGCCGCGATGATGCGCCGCTGCGTAAAGTCGCTGGAATTCCGGGTGAATTTGATAAACTGCGTAAAAATTATCTTGAGCGCCGTGAATGGTCGTCTTTATACGTGATGTGTGACGACGAGACGGCAGCCGCCTTGCTGTGTAAGCTGGGTTTTAACGCTGTTCATCACCCGGCACATTAATGTCTTCTTAATGCTCCCTGTCGAATAATGCGACAGGGACGCTTATGTATTTCTGGAGTAAATCACCATGTCTGAAGGCTGGAACATTGCCATTCTGGGCGCAACGGGCGCCGTAGGCGAAGCCCTGCTCGATACGCTGGCTGAACGCCAGTTCCCGGTCGGTGAAATTTTTGCGCTGGCGCGTAACGAAAGTGCCAGTGAGCACCTGCGTTTTAACGGTAAATCGGTCATTGTTCAGGATGTTGCAGACTTTGACTGGACGCAAGCACAACTGGCATTTTTTGTTGCGGGCGCTGAGGCCACCGCTGCATGGGTGGAAGAAGCAACCAATGCCGGTTGCCTGGTTATCGACAGCAGTGGTTTGTTCGCACTTGAGCCTGACGTTCCGCTGGTGGTTCCGGACGTTAACCCGTTCGTGTTGGCAGATTACCGCAACCGCAATGTGATTGCGGTCCCTAATAGCCTGACCAGTCAACTGTTGTCTGCGCTGAAACCGCTGATTGATGATGGTGGTCTTTCACGTATTACGGTGACCAATATTCTGTCGGCCTCTGCGCACGGTAAAAAAGCGGTGGATGCGTTGGCAGGGCAAAGTGCGAAACTGCTCAATGGTATCCCGATTGACGAAGACGATTTCTTTGGTCGCCAGCTGGCATTCAATATGCTGCCGCTGCTGCCAGATCGCGAAGGTAGCGTGCGTGAAGAACGTCGTATCGTTGATGAAGTGCGCAAAATTATGCAGGATGACGGTCTGCTTATCTCCGCTAGCATCGTACAGTCACCGGTATTCTACGGTCACGCGCAGATGGTGAATTTTGAAGCTCTGCGTCCATTAGCTGCGGAAGAAGCGCGCGATGCGTTTTCTCGCGCTGAAGACGTGGCGTTGTCGGAAGAGACCGATTTCCCGACTCAGGTTGGCGATGCGTCAGGTACGCCACATCTTTCCATCGGCTGTGTACATAACGATTACGGTATGCCGGAGCAGGTTCAGTTCTGGTCCGTGGCAGACAACGTGCGTTTTGGCGGCGCGTTGATGGCGGTGAAAATTGCGGAGAAACTGGTGCAGGAGTATCTGTACTAATGTCGGACCTGCAACAGCCGCTAACCCATAAAATTGCGCTGGGCATTGAGTATGACGGCAGCAAATATTATGGCTGGCAGCGCCAGAACGAAGTGCGTAGCGTTCAGGAAAAGCTGGAAAAAGCGCTTTCTCAGGTCGCGAATGAGCGTATCAATGTCTTTTGTGCGGGGCGCACGGATGCGGGCGTTCATGGCACAGGGCAGGTCGTGCATTTTGAAACGCACGCTGTGCGTAAAGACGCCGCCTGGACGTTGGGCGTAAATGCGAATTTACCTGGTGACATCGCCGTGCGCTGGGTGAAAGCTGTACCTGATGATTTTCATGCCCGATTTAGCGCCACGGCTCGCCGTTATCGCTACATCATCTACAATCATCGGTTGCGCCCTGCGGTTTTGGGCAAAGGGGTAACCCATTACTATGAGCCGCTGGATGCTGAACGTATGCATCGTGCAGCCCAGTGTCTGATCGGCGAAAATGATTTTACCTCGTTTCGTGCGGTGCAGTGCCAGTCACGCACACCGTGGCGTAACGTGATGCACATTAACGTTGAACGTTTTGGTGCATATGTGGTGGTGGATATTAAAGCGAATGCCTTTGTACATCATATGGTCAGGAATATTGTCGGCAGCCTGATGGAAGTAGGCGCCAACAACCAGCCGGAGAGCTGGATAGCAGAACTGTTAGCAGCGAAGGACAGAACGCTGGCAGCGGCAACGGCGAAAGCGGAAGGACTGTATTTGGTCGCGGTAGATTACCCTGACCGGTTCGACCTGCCAAAACCGCCAATGGGCCCGCTATTTCTGGCGGACTAATTTGAGTCGTATAAAGGCAAAACTATGGACCTGATTTACTTTCTTATCGATTTTATTCTGCACATTGATGTGCACCTGGCGGAGCTGGTCGCGGAATACGGTATCTGGGTATACGCGATTCTGTTTCTGATCCTGTTCTGTGAAACCGGGCTGGTAGTGACGCCGTTCCTGCCGGGGGACTCACTGCTGTTTGTTGCTGGCGCACTTTCTGCGCTGCCAACTAACGATCTCAATGTTCATCTGATGGTGGCGTTGATGATTGTAGCTGCGATTGTCGGCGATGCGGTGAACTATACGATTGGCCGGTTGTTCGGTGAAAAACTCTTTAGTAACCCGAACTCCAAAATTTTTCGTCGCAGCTACCTGGATAAAACCCATGCGTTCTACGAGCGTCATGGCGGAAAAACGATTATCCTGGCGCGTTTCGTGCCTATCGTGCGGACATTTGCGCCATTTGTTGCCGGTATGGGACACATGTCCTACCGCCACTTTGCGATGTATAACGTTGTAGGTGCACTGCTGTGGGTATTGCTGTTCACCTATGCAGGCTATCTGTTTGGCGATCTGCCCATCGTTCAGGAAAACCTGAAATTATTGATTGTGGCGATTATCGTCCTTTCCGTATTGCCGGGTGTGATTGAAGTAATTCGTCATAAACGGGCTGCGTCACGGGCTGCAAAATAGAAAGTAACTCAGCGGTTCGACCACTTTTTTATCCAAAGTTTCGGGCTGTTATGTTTTAATGTGCAACATTCATGGTCTGTTAGGGGCAAAAATGGCATTATGCGCCCCTTATAACAAAGCTGACTAGGGTTCAGGCAGAAAGGTCACCAATGAGCTGGATTGAACGAATTAAAAGCAACATTACTCCCACCCGCAAGGCAAGCATTCCTGAAGGGGTGTGGACCAAGTGTGATAGCTGCGGTCAGGTTTTATACCGTGCTGAGCTGGAACGTAATCTTGAGGTCTGTCCGAAGTGTGACCATCATATGCGCATGTCGGCGCGCAATCGCCTGCATAGCCTGTTAGATGAAGGTACTCTTGTGGAACTGGGTAGCGAACTTGAGCCGAAAGACGTGCTGAAGTTTCGTGACTCCAAAAAGTACAAAGACAGACTGGCCTCAGCACAGAAAGAAACCGGCGAGAAAGATGCGCTGGTGGTGATGAAAGGCACGCTTCACGGTATGCCGGTCGTTGCGGCTGCATTCGAGTTCGCGTTTATGGGCGGCTCCATGGGTTCTGTCGTCGGTGCGCGTTTCGTCCGTGCCGTTGAGCAGGCGCTGGAAGACAACTGTCCGCTAATCTGCTTCTCCGCTTCTGGCGGGGCGCGTATGCAGGAAGCGCTGATGTCTCTGATGCAGATGGCGAAAACCTCTGCTGCGCTGGCGAAAATGCAGGAACGCGGTTTACCGTACATTTCTGTACTGACCGACCCAACGATGGGCGGTGTTTCCGCAAGCTTCGCGATGCTGGGCGATCTCAACATTGCCGAACCGAAAGCGTTGATCGGCTTTGCGGGTCCGCGTGTTATCGAGCAAACCGTACGTGAGAAACTGCCGCCGGGATTCCAGCGCAGCGAGTTCCTGATTGAAAAAGGCGCTATCGATATGATCGTCCGCCGTCCGGAAATGCGCCTGAAACTGGCAAGCATTCTGGCGAAGCTGATGAATCTTCCGGCGCCGAATCCGGATGAGCCGCGTGAAGGCGAGGTGGTACCTTCGGTACCCGATCAGGGATCAGAGTCCTGATAATTTACTCTATGGATTTCGAGTTGCAGGTAGGCGGCAAGAGAGTTCATCCCGATGAGCTTGCACAGGCAAGTGATTCGGGTGAACGAGAGCAGCCAACAAGCCTGCAGCTTGAAAGACGACGAGTACAAAAGGGCAGGGCCAGTTGGCGCTGCCTTTTGCTTTTCTCAACGTAAAGAATCTACAGGCATCATGGACAATAAACGTATTCCTCAAGCCGCGTCGCCTCTGGCGTCGTGGCTTTCTTATCTGGAAAACCTGCACAGTAAAACTATCGATCTGGGCCTCGAACGCGTAAGCCTGGTGGCGCGCAAACTGGGCGTGTTGAAACCCGCACCATTTGTCTTTACGGTGGCGGGAACCAACGGAAAAGGCACGACCTGCCGTACGCTGGAATCGGTGCTGACCGCCGCAGGTTATAAAGTCGGAGTATACAGTTCGCCGCATCTGGTGCGTTACACGGAACGCGTGCGCGTGCAGGGGCGTGAACTGCCGGAATCCGCGCATACCGCCTCGTTTGCTGAGATTGAAGACGCACGTGGCGATATTTCCCTGACCTACTTTGAATACGGTACGCTATCGGCGCTCTGGTTGTTTAAACAGGCTAAGTTGGACGTAGTCATTCTGGAAGTGGGGTTAGGCGGTCGCCTTGACGCGACGAATATCGTCGATGCCGATGTTGCGGTCGTCACCAGTATTGCGCTTGATCATACCGACTGGCTGGGCCCGGATCGCGAGAGCATTGGTCGTGAGAAAGCGGGGATTTTCCGCGCAGAGAAACCGGCCATCGTTGGCGAACCGGAAATGCCATACACTATTGCGGATGTGGCGCAAGAGTGCGGGGCGATTTTGCAACGCTGTGGTGTGGACTGGCGCTATACGGTAACGGAGAACGACTGGTCCTTTACGGACGCTCACGGCACGTTGGCGCATCTGCCATTGCCACAGGTTCCACAACCGAACGCCGCGACCGCACTGGCTGCGCTGCGTGCCAGTGGTCTTGATGTTAGCGAGCAGGCAATTCGTGACGGAATCAAACAGGCGATTTTACCGGGGCGCTTCCAGATTGTAAGCGAGTCGCCGCGGGTGATTTTTGATGTTGCCCATAACCCGCATGCGGCGGAATATCTGACCGGACGTCTGAAAAAGTTAGTGAAAAGCGGGCGTGTACTTGCAGTTATCGGTATGCTACATGATAAAGATATTGCCGGTACGTTGGCCTGGTTAAAAAGCGTGGTCGACGCCTGGTACTGCGCGCCACTGGAAGGGCCGCGTGGCGCAACGGCAGAACAGCTGTTAGAACATCTGGGCAAAGGTGAAGCCTATGACAGCGTGGCGCAGGCATGGTCTGCGGCACTGGCCGAGGCGAAGCCAGAAGATACCGTGTTGGTGTGTGGATCGTTTCACACTGTCGCACATGTCATGGAAGTGATAGACGTGGGGAGAAGCGGTGGCGAGTAAGTTTCAGAATCGATTAGTTGGCACAATTGTGCTGGTCGCGCTTGGGGTGATTGTGCTCCCCGGGCTGCTTGACGGGCAAAAAAAACATTATCAGGATGAGTTTGCTGCGATCCCTCTGGTGCCCAAACCTGGCGATCGCGACGAACCGGACATGATGCCTGCGGCAACGCAGGCGCTGCCGACGCAACCACCTGAAGGGGCGGCAGAAGAGGTGCGCGCGGGCGATGCCGCCGCGCCATCGTTGGAACCGTCGCGTATGACAACGGCAAACAGCGCGGAGTTAGATCCTGTCCCCGTACCTGTTGAACCGCCGAAACCTAAACCGAAGCCGCAACCCGTTGTCGCCACACCGGCGCCAACGCCTGCGCCAGCTCCAGCGCCGAAACCGGTCGCTGAAGAAGCGCCAGCCCCGACCGGCAAAGCGTATGTTGTGCAGCTCGGCGCGCTGAAAAATGCGGATAAGGTCAATGAGATCGTGGGTAAACTTCGTGGCGCGGGCTTCCGGGTATATACTTCCCCGTCAACGCCGGTACAGGGTAAAATAACCCGCATTCTCGTAGGGCCTGACGCCTCCAGAGATAAGCTGAAGAACTCGCTGGGCGAGCTGCAGAAGATCTCTGGTCTGAGTGGGGTTGTGATGGGGTATACCCCTAATTAAGGGGCCGTCTCATGTCGGCCGGATACGGTGTTTTCACCGCTATCCGGCAGTGTCCGAAGAGGCATAAAACCGTATGGCGTTGAAGATTTTTTCAGCGCCATTTTTATTTACGCGTGGAAAGGAAATCCCTACGCAAACGTTTTCTTTTTCTGTTAGAATGCGCCCCGAACAGGACGACAGGGCGTAAAATCGTGGGACACTTATGGTCTGGATTGATTACGCCATTATCGCGGTGATTGGTTTTTCCTGTCTGGTTAGCCTGATCCGTGGCTTTGTTCGTGAAGCATTATCGTTGGTGACTTGGGGTTGTGCTTTCTTTGTCGCCAGCCATTACTACACTTACCTGTCTGTCTGGTTTACGGGCTTTGAAGACGAACTGGTTCGAAATGGGATTGCTATCGCGATACTGTTCATCGCGACACTTATCGTCGGCGCTATCGTTAACTTTGTGATAGGCCAACTGGTAGAGAAAACAGGTCTGTCGGGTACCGACAGGGTGTTGGGGGTTTGCTTTGGTGCTCTGCGAGGAGCGCTGATCGTCGCCGCCATACTGTTCTTTCTCGATACGTTTACCGGTCTGTCGAAAAGTGAAGACTGGAGTAAGTCGCAGCTGATCCCGCAGTTCAGTTTCATCATCAGATGGTTCTTTGACTATCTGCAAAGCTCGTCAAGTTTCTTGCCCAAAGTATAAACTTTGGGTCGTTGCTGAACGAGGAAAAGACGTATGTGCGGTATTGTCGGTATCGCCGGTGTTATGCCGGTAAACCAGTCGATTTATGACGCGTTAACGGTGCTCCAGCATCGTGGTCAGGATGCTGCGGGCATCATCACTATTGATGCCAACAACTGCTTCCGCTTGCGTAAAGCAAACGGAATGGTGAGCGATATTTTTGAAGCGCGCCATATGCAGCGTTTGCAGGGCAATATGGGCATCGGTCATGTGCGTTACCCAACGGCTGGCAGCTCCAGCGCCTCCGAAGCTCAACCTTTTTACGTTAACTCACCGTATGGCATCACGCTTGCCCACAACGGCAACCTGACCAATGCGCATGAGCTGCGTAAAAAGCTGTTTGAAGAAAAGCGCCGCCACATCAATACCACTTCAGATTCTGAAATCCTGCTGAATATTTTCGCCAGCGAGCTGGATAACTTCCGCCATTACCCGCTGGAAGCAGACAATATTTTTGCGGCCATTGCGGCAACTAACCGCCAGATCCGTGGCGCCTACGCCTGCGTGGCGATGATTATCGGCCACGGTATGGTTGCCTTCCGCGATCCAAACGGTATTCGCCCGCTGGTACTGGGCAAACGCGATATTGGCGACGGTCGCACCGAGTATATGGTGGCTTCCGAGAGCGTGGCGCTGGATACGCTGGGCTTTGAATTTCTGCGCGACGTAGCACCTGGCGAAGCGGTGTACATCACCGAAAAAGGCCAGCTGTTTACCCGCCAGTGCGCCGATAACCCGGTCAGCAATCCGTGCCTGTTCGAATACGTTTACTTTGCGCGTCCTGATTCCTTTATCGACAAGATTTCCGTCTACAGCGCCCGTGTGAATATGGGAACTAAGCTCGGCGAAAAAATTGCCCGCGAGTGGGAAGATCTGGATATCGACGTGGTGATCCCGATTCCGGAAACCTCTTGTGATATCGCGCTGGAAATCGCCCGTATTCTCGGCAAGCCGTACCGTCAGGGGTTTGTGAAAAACCGCTACGTAGGGCGTACCTTTATCATGCCGGGCCAGCAGCTGCGTCGTAAATCCGTGCGCCGTAAACTGAACGCCAACCGTGCGGAGTTCCGTGATAAGAACGTGCTGCTGGTGGATGACTCTATCGTACGTGGCACCACCTCAGAACAGATTATCGAGATGGCGCGTGAAGCTGGGGCGAAGAAGGTGTATCTGGCCTCTGCCGCACCGGAAATTCGCTTCCCGAACGTGTATGGTATCGATATGCCGACGGCGACGGAGCTGATTGCCCACGGTCGCGAAGTGGACGAGATTCGTCAGATAATCGGCGCAGACGGGCTTATCTTCCAGGACCTGAACGATCTGATTGAGGCCGTTCGCGCTGAGAACCCAGATATTCAGCAGTTTGAATGTTCAGTGTTTAACGGCGTCTATGTCACCAAAGACGTTGACCAGCAGTATCTCGATTTCCTCGATTCCCTGCGTAATGACGATGCCAAAGCGATATTGCGTCAGAATGAAGCGGAAAACCTTGAGATGCATAACGAAGGTTAATGTTTGCTCGCAAGCAAGGGCACAATCCGCACCCTTGCTTGCAACTCCCCATAAATTCCTGCAAAGTCGGCCCTGAAGCAAGCAAGGGCGATTAAACATGAAACGACTCATCATTGGTATTTCTGGCGCAAGTGGCGCAATTTACGGCGTGCGCCTGCTGCAGGTTTTGCGTGACGTTACTGATGTGGAAACCCATCTGGTGATGAGCGCCGCTGCCCGGCAGACGCTGGCGCTGGAAACGGACCTCTCTGTACGCGACGTGCAGGCGCTGGCGAATGTGACTCACGATACGCGCGATATCGCCGCCAGTATTTCCTCTGGCTCTTTTCAGACCGCCGGAATGGTTATTCTGCCGTGTTCAATCAAAACGCTTTCTGGCATCGTTCACAGCTACACCGATGGACTGCTTACCCGTGCGGCAGACGTGGTGTTAAAAGAACGTCGCCCGCTGGTGCTGTGCGTGCGTGAAACGCCATTGCATCTGGGGCATCTGCGGCTAATGACGCAGGCGGCAGAAATTGGGGCGGTGATTATGCCACCGGTGCCGGCGTTTTATCATCGCCCGCAAACCCTCGATGACCTGATTAATCAAACGGTTAATCGTGTCCTTGACCAGTTTGATATCTCCCTTCCTCATGACCTCTTCACCCGCTGGCAAGGGGCGTAAGCCGTTCCATCAGGGTGCAAAGAAACATCCGTTGCCCTGTTTCAGGGCAATTTTGTAACCGCGATCATATCCTCAACATTTAATTCGTCAAAACTCAACGAAACGCTGCGTTTCAACCGTCAGACCTGCTATCTTCAAAATCAGGACAATATTGCAACGTTTTATTAACATATTTAACGTCGAATATCCTCAACGACGCGAAAATGGCATAAGACCTGCATGAAAAAGTCTGCAAACACACAACACAACGTAAAACATAATAAAATTACGCCACTTGAGGGTTATGTATGAAGAAGACGGTTCTTGCTTTGTCTTTGCTGGTAGGACTTTCCGCAACCGCGGCCAGCTACGCAGCACTTCCGCAGACAGTTCGTATTGGTACAGATACCACGTATGCACCTTTTTCCTCTAAAGATGCCAAAGGCGATTTCGTCGGTTTTGATATCGATCTGGGAAATGAGATGTGTAAGCGCATGCAGATCAAATGTACCTGGGTTGCCAGCGACTTTGATGCGCTGATCCCGTCGTTGAAAGCGAAAAAAATTGATGCCATCATCTCCTCGCTTTCCATCACCGAGAAGCGTCAGCAAGAGATTGCCTTCTCAGACAAGCTTTACGCCGCAGATTCTCGTTTGATCGCCGCGAAAGGTTCCCCGATTCAACCGACTCTGGACTCCCTCAAAGGTAAACACGTAGGCGTACTGCAAGGCTCTACTCAGGAAGCCTATGCCAATGATAACTGGCGCAGCAAAGGCGTGGATGTGGTGGCCTACGCGAACCAGGACCTGATCTATTCTGACCTGACGGCGGGACGTCTGGATACGGCATTGCAGGATGAAGTCGCGGCCAGCGAAGGTTTCCTGAAACAACCGGCAGGTAAAGACTACGCTTTTGCCGGTCCTTCAGTTAAAGATAAAAAATACTTTGGCGACGGAACCGGGATTGGCTTGCGCAAAGATGATGCGGAGCTGAAAGCGGCTTTCGATAAAGCGCTGGGTGAACTGCGCAAAGACGGCACCTACGACAAAATGGCGAGTAAGTATTTTAACTTTAATGTCTACGGCGATTAATTCATCGACGTGGGGGCGTTGGCTGCACCATTGCGGGTAACCATTACGGTGCATCATAAATTCAGTGCACTGTTTTGGTGCCTTTATCGCTGGCTTAATAAGCATGAGTGCATACTTAAGCGCTTTTCATGCAAATAAATACCGCCGACAAGGTAGAATGCTTTGCCTTGTCGGCCTGATTAATGGCACGATAACTGCACCTGGTCCTGTAAAGATCCCCTATAAAAGACAGTCTGTTGAGGATAGTTATGAAAAAACTGGTGTTGTCTCTTTCTTTGGTCCTGGCTTTCTCCAGTGCTACCGCAGCATTTGCAGCCATTCCGCAAAAAATTCGTATCGGCACCGATCCTACTTATGCGCCGTTCGAATCGAAAAATGCGCAGGGTGAATTAGTCGGTTTTGATATCGATCTGGCTAAAGAGCTATGCAAACGTATTAATACACAATGTACCTTCGTGGAAAACCCGCTGGATGCGCTGATCCCTTCGCTAAAAGCGAAGAAAATCGATGCGATTATGTCCTCGCTTTCCATTACTGAAAAACGTCAGCAGGAAATCGCGTTTACCGACAAGCTTTATGCAGCCGACTCGCGTCTGGTTGTCGCTAAGGATTCTGCTATTCAGCCGACCATTGAGTCGTTGAAAGGCAAACGTGTCGGCGTGCTGCAGGGTACCACTCAGGAAACGTTCGGCAACGAACACTGGGCGCCAAAAGGCATTGAAATTGTCTCCTATCAGGGACAAGACAACATCTATTCTGACCTGACAGCCGGGCGTATTGACGCCGCATTCCAGGATGAAGTCGCTGCCAGCGAAGGCTTCCTGAAACAGCCAGTTGGTAAAGATTACAAATTCGGCGGCCCGTCTGTGAAAGACGAGAAATTGTTTGGCGTGGGTACCGGTATGGGACTGCGTAAAGACGATAACGAGCTGCGCGAAGCACTGAATAAAGCCTTTGCTGAGATGCGCGCCGACGGCACTTACGAGAAGCTGGCTAAAAAGTACTTCGATTTTGATGTTTACGGCGGTTAATCACCGCAGGTGCTGATAAAGCCCGTAGATTTTTGACGCGTTAAATTTATGCCTGATGGCGCTGCGCTCATCCGGCCTACGTTGATTTGTAGGCCGGATAAGGCAAAGCCGCCATCCGGCATTTAACGGTAAGTCTGAAATCAAAAGAGGCTTATTACTCCACCACACACGACAGGACAGGCAGCATGTTGTATGGCTTTTCAGGTGTTATTTTACAGGGCGCAATTGTTACGCTTGAGCTGGCTCTCAGCTCAGTGGTGCTGGCGGTTCTGATAGGTCTTGTCGGCGCGGCAGCAAAACTGTCGCAAAGCCGGGCGTTGGGGCTTATTTTCGAAGCGTACACCACGCTTATCCGCGGCGTGCCCGATCTGGTCTTAATGTTGCTCATCTTCTATGGATTACAAATCGCGCTGAATACCATTACCGATGCAATGGGGGTCAGCCAGATTGATATCGATCCGATGGTAGCGGGGATAATCACGCTCGGATTTATCTACGGGGCCTACTTTACGGAAACGTTCCGCGGCGCGTTTATGGCTGTGCCCAAAGGCCATATTGAAGCCGCGACGGCATTCGGCTTTACCAGTTCACAAATTTTTCGCCGCATTATGTTCCCGGCAATGATGCGCTATGCCTTACCGGGAATTGGTAATAACTGGCAGGTTATTCTCAAAGCCACTGCGTTGGTATCGCTGCTCGGTCTGGAAGATGTGGTGAAAGCGACTCAGCTTGCCGGGAAAAGTACCTGGGAGCCGTTCTATTTTGCCGTCGTGTGCGGGGTCATCTATCTGGTGTTTACCACAGTTTCTAATGGTGTGCTGCTGTACCTTGAGCGCCGCTACTCCGTGGGTGTGAAGAGGGCTGACCTGTGATTGAGATTATTCAGGAATACTGGAAGTCCCTGCTGTGGACCGACGGATACCGCTTTACTGGCGTGGCTATCACCCTGTGGCTTCTGATTTCGTCGGTGGTGATGGGCGGGATACTGGCGCTGTTTTTGGCGATTGGTCGCGTTTCCAGTAATAAATTTATTCAGTTTCCCATCTGGTTATTCACCTATATTTTTCGTGGGACACCGCTGTATGTACAGCTACTGGTGTTTTATTCCGGGATGTATACGCTGGAGATAGTCAAAGGAACGGACTTCCTCAACGCGTTTTTCCGCAGCGGGTTGAATTGCACCGTACTGGCGCTGACGCTGAATACCTGCGCCTATACCACGGAGATTTTCGCCGGGGCGATTCGTTCCGTGCCGCACGGTGAGATTGAAGCCGCGCGCGCTTACGGTTTCTCGTCATTCAAACTGTATCGCTGCATAATTTTGCCTTCCGCGCTGCGTATTGCGTTGCCGGCATACAGCAATGAAGTGATTTTAATGCTGCATTCCACGGCGCTGGCGTTTACCGCCACGGTGCCTGATTTGTTGAAAATCGCCCGCGATATCAACTCGGCAACGTATCAACCGTTTACCGCTTTCGGTATTGCCGCGGTGCTGTATTTGATTATTTCGTATGTCCTGATCAGTCTGTTCCGTAAAGCGGAAAAACGCTGGTTGCAGCATGTATCCTCTAAATAATTCGAGTAACACGATGTCTGAGAATAAATTAAACGTTATCGATTTACATAAGCACTACGGCGAACATGAAGTGCTGAAAGGGGTATCTCTGCAGGCTAATGCGGGTGATGTTATCAGTATTATCGGCTCGTCAGGTTCCGGTAAAAGTACCTTTCTGCGCTGCATTAACTTTCTTGAAAAACCGAGTGCTGGTTCCATTGTCGTCAGTGGGCAGAACATTGGTCTGGTGCGTGACAAAGATGGCCAGCTCAAGGTTGCGGACAAAAATCAGCTGCGTTTGCTGCGCACAAGACTAACCATGGTCTTTCAGCACTTTAATCTGTGGAGCCACATGACGGTGCTGGAAAACGTCATGGAAGCGCCGATTCAGGTACTGGGACTGAGCAAGCAGGAAGCCCGCGCACGCGCGGTGAAGTATCTGGCTAAAGTGGGTATTGATGAGCGAGCGCAGGGCAAATATCCGGTGCATTTGTCTGGTGGTCAGCAGCAGCGCGTTTCTATTGCGCGTGCGCTGGCGATGGAACCGGAGGTGTTGCTGTTTGATGAACCCACCTCGGCGCTTGACCCAGAGCTGGTCGGCGAGGTACTACGCATTATGCAGCAACTGGCCGAAGAGGGGAAAACCATGGTGGTCGTGACCCATGAAATGGGGTTTGCCCGAAATGTCTCCACGCACGTGATTTTTCTGCATCAGGGGAAAATCGAAGAAGAGGGCGACCCGGAGCAGGTATTCGGCAACCCGCAAAGCCCACGCTTGCAGCAGTTCCTCAAAGGATCGCTGAAGTAATTCAGTTGCCCGGAGGTGCCATGCTTTCCGGGCCTACCGCTTTAACGCATCGCACTCCAGGCGATAAACCCAGTCGTCGTGCGCGATCCCATTAATCTGATACGCTTTTTCCAGCACCTGCGTTCGTACAAAGCCTGTCTTTTCCAGAACACGTATCGAACCCTTATTCTCTGCCAGCACGTAAGCATTTATCGCCGTGACGCCAGCATGTTCAAAGGCATACTGGCACACCGCGCGCACGGCTTCGCTGGCAATACCTTTCCCCTGCGCATGTGGCATGATGGCGTAACCGAGGTCGGCCTCCTGCGGATAAAGATGACTGATTTGCAGACCAATATCGCCGAGCGGCGTCGGGTTGTTATGCTCGCGAATAACAAATGTGTGCTGTGCGGCAAGGCGTCTGGCGAATAACAGACGCGTATCCTTCGCTGGGGCGATGTCGCCCATATAGCGCATGACTTCAGGGCTTTCACGTAATCTCTGGAAAAATGACCAGTCAGAAAATTGAAACAAAGAGAGGGTAAGACGGGGAGTCGATATTTTTGCCATAACGTCGCCATTGCGGAAGTCAGATCTATAACCTTACCATCGCAACGGCGAATGTGAATAGCGCTTAGCAACTATCGGATAACATCCGCTAGCGCCTCTTCTAAATCGTACCAGCGAAACGCGAAACCGGACGCTTCCAGACGTTTGGGTAACGCCCGCTGTCCGCCGAGAACCAGCACGGAAGACTCGCCCATCAGTAGACGTATTACGCCAGCGGGAACGCGCAGAATGGCCGGGCGGTTTAAGGCATGGCCCAGCGCGTGGGCAAACTGCTCATTGTGTACCGGATATGGCGAAACCATATTGAAGGGGCCACGCAGATCGTTATCCAGCAGCCAGATAATGCCGTTGACCATATCATCAATATGAATCCAGGCCAGATACTGGCGTCCGTTACCGATCGGGCCGCCTAAGCCAAGACGAAACGGCGGGACCATTTTTCCCAGAATCCCGCCAGCAGAGGCCAGTACCACGCCGGTACGCAACATACACACGCGGGTTTTGTCACTTTGCGCTGTGCTGGCAATTTGCTCCCAACGGGCGCACAGTTTATGGGTAAATTCGTTATGCGGCGGCTCTTCTTCCGTGACCACAACTTCGCCCAGATCGCCGTAGTAACCGGTAGCGGAACCGGATATTAACACCGCGGGCGGCGTCTCGCTGGCGTGGATTAAATCGACCAGTTTCTGCGTGATGCCCCAGCGACTCTGACACAGGCGCTCCTTTTGCTCAGCGCTCCAGCGCTTATCTGCAATAGGCTCTCCGGCAAGATTAATCACGGCATCAATGCCATTGAGATTTTGCTGCTCTGTCAGCCCCTTCCACAACGTGACCCGAGAGCCGAGAATCTGACGCGCCTTATCAGGGTTACGTGTCACTATGGTTACCTGATGCCCCAGTTCGAACAGGCGGGGGATCAGATGACGTCCAATCAGGCCAGTACCGCCGGTAATCAGAATCTGCATGTCGCCTCCCGGGTTACGTTTAGCGCTGCCAGCTCAGCGTCATGGATACTGAGTCGGCGTAACGCAATGCGTGAAGTTTATCGATCTCTACTTCAGCATAAGTGACCCAGTGATGTTCGCGTGCGATATCGAGCACATCTTGAGTTAATTTTTCTAATAGTGAGAAGCGGTTACTCTCCACGTGCGCAATGATGCTTTTGGTGATAGTGCGATAATTCAGCGCGTCGTTGATGTCTTCGCTGATACGGGCTTTGTCTGCCGGATAATGAATGGCAATGTTGATGACGATATCCTGGCGGTTAAGGATCTCCTCTTCTTTGATGCCGATAAAGGTGCGCAGACGAAGGTTTTTTATACGAATAATAGCGTCAGGTTGTGACATTGCAGGTTTCCTCCATGTATGAACCTATTCATGATACACGAGAATCGAACCGTGTTACCGCTTCTCACTCTGCGCTTGCTGCATGGCGCGTTCCGTGGCAGGCCGCGTACGGATGCGCTCATGCCAGTTATTAACCGCCGGGTAATTGTCGAGGTCGATACGCTGACGCTGGTGGGCATGAATCCATGGCCAGCAGGCTATGTCAGCAATGCTGTAGTGATCGCCCCCCAGCCAGGGGGAGGTTTCCAGACGTTTATTCATCACGTTGTACAGGCGCTGAGTTTCAACCTGGTATCTTTCAATGGCGTAGGGGATCGTCTGCGGGGCGTAATGACTGAAATGGTGATTCTGACCGAGCATGGGCCCCAGGCCGCTGACCTGCCAGAACAGCCATTGCAACGTGGTGTGGCGCTCACGTAACTCACCGCTCAGCAGCTTGCCGCTCTTTTCCGCCAGATAGAGTAAAATTTCTCCGGACTCAAACAGGCTGATCGGGCTTCCGCCGTCCTGCGGTGCATTGTCGATAATGGCCGGGATTTTATTGTTCGGCGAGATCTGCAGAAAATCAGGACGAAACTGGCTACCTTTGTTGATATCAACATGAATCAGACGGTATTGCAGCTGCGTCTCTTCAAGAAACAGCGTGATTTTGTGACCGTTTGGCGATGGCGTGTAATAGAGATCGATCATTTTCAGCGTCCGTTTTGTCATGAACCGGGTCATTACAAGTATAGAGGCTGTTAGCGTGCGTGAGTTTTCATCAAGTGACAGCGAGAGAAAGACTCTATATTTTGAAGGCAAGCCAATACACTTCAGAGGACGTTATGAGCAAACCTGCAATTACGCTGTGGTCAGATGCCAATTTTTTCTCCCCTTACGTGCTGTCTGTTTATGTCGCTCTGCAAGAGAAAGGACTACCTTTTACGCTGAAAACTGTTGATCTCAACAGCGGTGAACACTTGCAACCTTCATGGCAAGGTTATGCGTTGACGCGCCGCGTGCCGGTCCTGGAGATTGACGATTTCGAGCTGAGCGAATCATCAGCAATTACTGAGTTTCTGGAAGAGAGCTTTGCCCCGCCGCAGTGGGAGCGCATCTACCCACACGATGTGCAAAAGCGCGCGCGGGCTCGCCAGGTGCAGGCGTGGATCCGCAGCGATCTGATGCCTATTCGTGAAGAACGTTCAACGGATGTAGTTTTTGCTGGCGTGAAAAAAGCGGCGTTGAGCGAAGCCGGAAAAGCCAGTGCAGAAAAATTGTTCGCCACTGCGAGCAGTTTACTGAGCCACGGTAAACAAAATTTATTTGGCGAATGGTGTATCGCTGATTGCGATTTAGCGCTAATGCTTAATCGTCTGGTCCTTAACGGCGATGAGGTGCCAGAAGCGCTTGCGGAATATGCCACCTTCCAGTGGCAGCGCGCTTCCGTTCAGCGTTTTATCGCGCTTTCAGCGAAGCGTTCCTGCTGACCATCGAAGCGTAATCCAGTATCATTACAAGGTACTTTTCAACGAGGAGTGAGTGATGAAACTGATGTTCGCATCGGACATTCATGGTTCGTTGCCAGCCACGGAACGCGTACTCGAACTGTTTACCGCAAGCGGAGCGCAATGGCTGGTGATATTGGGTGATGTTTTAAATCACGGACCGCGTAATGCGTTGCCGGAAGGCTATGCGCCCGCGCAGGTTGCAGAGCGGTTGAATGAACTGGCAGCGCGGATTATTGCGGTGCGTGGCAATTGCGACAGCGAAGTGGATCAGATGCTCCTGCATTTTCCGATAACCGCGCCGTGGCAGCAAATTCTGACAGAAAACCAGCGACTCTTTTTGACGCACGGGCATCTTTTTGGCCCGCAAAATATGCCAGCGCTCAGCGCGGGAGATGTACTGGTTTATGGCCATACGCATCTGCCAGTTGCCGAGTTGCAAGGGGATGTCTATCACTTTAACCCCGGCTCGGTAAGCATCCCGAAAGGAGGCTTTGCGGCAAGCTACGGGATTCTGGATGATAATGTTCTCAGCGTCATGGCACTCAATGATCAAAGTGTTATTGCGCAGATCGAGATTAATCCGTAATTTACCCCACAAACATAAACGCGCCGTAAGAGCGCCAGAAAAAAGAAGGTTTCCTGATGGTGGAACAGCGTCATTTGGCAAGTACGGAATGGGTGGATATTGTGAACGAAGACAACGAAGTCATCGCACAGTCCAGCCGGGAACAAATGCGGGCGCAGCGCTTACGCCATCGTGCGACGTATATCGTGGTGCACGATGGTATGGGCAAAATTCTGGTTCAGCGTAGGACTGAGACAAAAGACTTTTTGCCCGGCATGCTGGATGCCACCGCTGGCGGTGTTGTTCAGGCTGACGAGCAGCTACTGGACTCAGCGCGCCGTGAAGCGGAAGAGGAGTTGGGGATTGCGGGCGTGCCGTTTGCCGAGCACGGTCAGTTTTATTTTGAAGACCAGAATTGTCGCGTCTGGGGTGGGCTGTTTAGCTGTGTGTCCCACGGACCGTTCGCGTTACAGGAAGAAGAGGTCAGTGAAGTTTGCTGGCTTACGCCGGAAGAAATTACCGCACGCTGCGACGAATTTACGCCGGACTCTCTGAAAGCGCTGGCGCTGTGGATGACCCGCAACGCCAAGAATGAAGGGGCAAAAGCCGAAAAGCAGGAAGAAGCCGAGTAACGTCTGCTCATCCGGCCTACAGCGTCGAGAAATCATGTAGGCCGGGCAATCATTTTTTAATGGTAACCCATTATCTGCGCACCAATCACCACCACGCTGGACATAATAAACAGCAGGCCTAACAGCGTGGCACCTACTTTCAGCCAGTTACGAAAATCCACCCGACAAACGCCTAACGTTGCCATCAATGATGCCGACGTCGGATAGATAATGTGGCTGAATCCGTCGCCAAACTGGAAGGCCAGTACGGTGACCTGACGGTTTACGCCAACCAGATCGCCCAGCGGCGCTAATAGCGGCATGGTCAATGCAGCCTGGCCAGAGCCGGACGTAACGAAGAAATTAAATACCGCCTGGAACAGCAGCATAAACCATGCAGCGATAGCGTTATCCAGCCCGCTGATACCGTTGGCAATACTGTGCAGCAGGGTATTTAATACGCTGGCTTCGCCCGCCTCTCCGTTACCGACCAGCAGTAATATGCCCTTGGCGAAACCGACCAGCAGGGCGGGAGCAATCATCATTCGCGCACCTTCAGTGAAGGAAGATGCCATGACGTTGACCGTCATACCGTTGAGACGGAACACCACACCGATGATGCCAATCACCAGTCCCATCGTGAAGAACTGGCTGGCGATCTCAGGAATAAACCACGCGTTGACGATAACGCCCCAGACGACCCAAATCATCACCGCGGTCAGTACCAGCAATACCAGCCAGTCGCCCAGCGTGAAGCGTCGTTCTACAACCTCGTCCTGCTGCTCACGAAAGAAGCGGTCGGACTCATGTACCCGGGAGAGAAGCGGATTTTTTTTGATGCGCGCTGCGTAGGCCAGGGTGAAGGTCAACCCTATCAGGGTCGCAACGACCCATACTACGATACGCAGACCGGAACCAGAGAGCACCGGGACACCTGCAATACCCTGCGCGACCACCACGCAGAACGGGTTCATCCATGAACTGGCAAAACCAATTTGGGTAGCGATATAGGTGACCAGCACGGTGGTGATACTGTCGTAACCTAAGCGTACCATCAAAGGCGCAATGATAATGGCAAAAGCAACCGCCTCTTCGCCCATGCCAAACACCGCGCCGCCTAATGAGAAGAGAATAAACAGCACCGGGATAAACAGAACTTCGTTACCCCGCGTATGACGAATGAGCGCCAGAATGCCATTATCAATGGTTCCGGTACGCATAACGATGCCAAATGCGCCGCCAATCACCAGCATAAACATGATGATACCAACCGCCGTGCCGAACTTAGAGCCGGAGGTTAACCCTTCAAACGGAAAATTCATCAGGCCGGGGCGTTCATCTCCGGTGGTGAAAAACTGCACCCGGTGATACTGCTCTTCACCCGCGTCGTTGGTCAGAATACGAAAAGAGTGGGGGTCAACAACTTTACGGGTTTTGGTTTGCCCATCAACCTGATACTGCACTTCCTGGCTGTCGAACATCCCGACCGGAACTACCCATGTCGCCAGGCTGGTTAAAATGGCGACGAAAAAAATAATCACCAGCGTATCGGGCATCGCCCATTTTTTGGCTGGCTGTGATTCTGTGACTGCTGACATGAAAGACTATCCCTGTTGCAATGCAAAAGAGAGTAAGTATGCAAACAGAAGAATAGTTATTCATTGATGCAGCGCATCCTGGCAAATATTTCAGAATTTACAAAAGAAAAAAACGGATATAAAAAAACCGGAAATATCAGCTATTTCCGGTTTGATAAGCAGAGGTGTTGCCGGATAAGAGATCCGGCACACTGCAGCAAATTACTGCTGCTGGGAAGACTGGATCGCGGTCAGGGCGATGGTATAGACGATATCGTCTACCAGCGCGCCACGGGACAGGTCGTTCACCGGCTTGCGCATACCCTGCAGCATCGGCCCGATGGAGATCAGGTCGGCAGAACGCTGTACCGCTTTGTAGGTGGTGTTACCGGTATTCAGATCCGGGAAGATGAACACTGTAGCGCGACCTGCAACCGGCGAGTTCGGCGCTTTGGATTTCGCTACGTCAGCCATAACCGCGGCGTCGTACTGCAACGGACCGTCGATCATCAGGTCAGGACGTTTTTCCTGCGCCAGACGAGTCGCTTCGCGAACTTTCTCTACGTCGCTACCTGCACCAGAGGTACCGGTGGAGTAGGAGAGCATCGCAACGCGCGGTTCGATACCGAAGGCGATGGCGGATTCAGCGGACTGAATGGCGATTTCTGCCAGCTGTTCAGCAGTTGGATCCGGGTTGATCGCACAGTCACCGTAAACGTAAACCTGTTCCGGCAGCAGCATGAAGAACACGGAAGACACCAGAGAGCTACCCGGCGCAGTTTTGATCAACTGCAGCGGCGGACGAATGGTGTTTGCGGTGGTGTGAACGGCACCAGAAACCAGACCGTCAACGTCGTCCTGCTCCAGCATCAGGGTACCGAGAACCACGTTGTCTTCCAGCTGTTCGCGGGCAACGGTTTCGGTCATGCCTTTGTTCTTACGCAGCTCAACCAGGCGAGCAACGTAGCTTTCGCGAACCACATCCGGGTCAACGATTTCTACGCCAGCGCCCAGCTCAACGCCCTGAGAGGCCGCAACGCGGGTGATCTCGTCCGGGTTACCCAACAGAACGCAGGTAGCGATACCGCGTTCAGCACAGATAGCAGCCGCTTTAACGGTGCGCGGTTCGTCGCCTTCCGGCAGAACAACGCGTTTGCCCGCTTTACGCGCCAGCTCGGTCAGCTGATAACGGAACGCCGGCGGAGACAGGCGACGGCTGCGCTCAGAGGTCGCGGTCAGAGATTCAATCCAGTCAGCGTTGATGTAGTTAGCAACGTATTCCTGAACTTTTTCGATGCGCTCGTGATCGTCAACCGGAACTTCCAGGTTGAAGCTCTGCAGGCTCAGAGAGGTCTGCCAGGTATTGGTGTTCACCATGAATACCGGCAGGCCGGTAGCGAATGCACGTTCGCACAGTTTGTTAATACGCGCGTCCATTTCGTAGCCGCCGGTCAGCAGCAGTGCACCGATTTCTACACCGTTCATCGCTGCCAGACATGCTGCAACCAGCACGTCAGGACGGTCGGCAGAAGTCACCAGCAGAGAACCTGCGCGGAAGTGCTCCAGCATGTGCGGAATGCTGCGTGCGCAGAAAGTCACAGACTTCACGCGGCGGGTGTTGATATCGCCTTCGTTAACGATGGTAGCGTTCAGGTGACGCGCCATATCGATTGCACGGGTAGCGATCAGATCGAAGCTCCATGGCACCGCGCCCAGAACCGGCAGCGGGCTGGATTCTTGCAGTTTAGCCGGATCAACTTTGATCACCTGCGCTTTGGAAGAGTCGTCGAAAATCTCGGACAGATCCGGGCGAGTACGGCCCTGGTCATCAACCGGCGCGTTCAGTTTGTTAACGATGACGCCAGTGATGTTGGTGTTTTTCGCGCCGCCGAAGCTGCTGCGAGTCAGTTCAATACGCTCGTTCAGCTGTTCCGGAGTATCGGTGCCCTGAGACATCACGAAGACGATTTCCGCATTCAGCGTTTTCGCGATTTCGTAGTTCAGAGACTGCGCGAACTGATGTTTACGGGTTGGGACCAGGCCTTCAACCAGTACGACTTCAGCATCTTTGGTGTTCGCGTGGTAATTCGCGATGATCTCTTCCATCAGCACATCTTTCTGATTGCTGGACAGCAGAGATTCAACGTGGCTCATCTTCAGCGGCTCAGCAGCTGGCAGGTTAGAGTTCGCACGAACGATAGTAGTAGTCTGGTCTGGCGCATCGCCACCGGCACGAGGCTGAGCGATTGGCTTAAAGACGCTCAGACGAACGCCTTTGCGTTCCATAGCGCGGATCACGCCGAGGCTGACGCTGGTCAGGCCGACGCTGGTTCCGGTAGGGATCAGCATAATAATACGGGACACGGTTTATCCTCTTTCGTTACCGCCCATTTCAGGCGGGTTACAAAACAGCACCGCCAGCTAGGCTGGCGGTGTGAAATCAGGCAGTCAGACGGCTCGCGTCTTGCGCGATAACCAGTTCTTCGTTGGTTGGGATAACCACCGCAGGACGGGTACCTTCTTTGTTGATGAAACCAGATTTGCCGAAACGTGCGGCCAGGTTACGTTCGTGGTCAACTTCAAAGCCCAGAACGCCCAGTTTGCCCAGAGACAGTTCACGAACCATCGCTGCGTTTTCACCGATACCACCGGTGAAGACAACCGCATCCAGACGACCATCCATCAGCGCAGTGTAAGAACCGATGTACTTCGCCAGACGGTGGCAGTAAACGTCCATTGCACGTTTAGCGTCTTCTTTGGTTGCGTAGTTATCTTCAACATAACGGCAGTCGCTGGTGACTTCGGTCAGACCCAGCAGGCCGGACTCTTTGGTCAGCATTTTGTTGATCTGGTCAACGCTCATGCCCAGGGTGTCGTGCAGGTGGAAGATGATCGCCGGGTCGATGTCACCGGAACGCGTACCCATCACCAGACCTTCCAGTGGGGTCAGACCCATGGAGGTATCAACACATTTACCGTTACGGATAGCAGATACAGAACCGCCGTTGCCCAGGTGGCAAGTGATGATGTTCAGTTCATCAACCGGTTTGTTCAGCATTTTTGCCGCTTCCTGAGTAACAAAGAAGTGGCTGGTACCGTGCGCGCCGTAACGACGAACGCCGTGTTCTTTGTACAGGCTGTACGGCAGAGCATAGAGGTAAGACTCTTCCGGCATAGTCTGATGGAACGCGGTGTCGAATACAGCCACGTTTTTGTCTTTCAGGCTTGGGAAGGATTTCAGCGCTTCTGCGATACCGATCAGGTGAGCAGGGTTATGCAGCGGTGCGAAAGAGGCAGAATCTTTGATGCCCTGGATAACAGAATCATCGATAACCACAGAGCTGGTATACTTCTCGCCGCCGTGTACGATACGGTGACCGATAGCGGTCAATTGCGCAGACAATTCTGGTTTTTGTGCCAGAATAGTGTTAACGATAAAGTTCAGCGCTTCACTGTGAGCGGCGCCTGCACCTAAAGCCGCTTCTTGTTTACCGCCGTCCATTTTCCACTTGATGCGTGCTTCTGGGAGATGGAAACATTCGGCTAAACCAGAGAGGTATTCTTCACCGTTTACTGCATCGATGATGGCAAATTTCAGTGAGGAGCTACCGCAGTTCAGAACCAGTACTAACTTACTCGACATGGAAGTACCTATTTATGATACGTGGCTAAAAAAACGTCAGAGAGTCATAGAGCGTAGCGCATGATGACACCGACGTTTATGATTAACATCATGCGCCAGAGTCTTTTTGGGCACGATGGAATAAATACCTTTGAGTCTATGTCATTTTGCGTATTTTTCAGCCAGTGGCATACTGTATGCCAATTTGACGACTCAATGATTTTGGACTAAAGGCCTTACAGGCCGGCACAGGATACCTGAATGTGGGTATCAAAGACAAAATGTTTTGAACGATGTCCCTTGTAGTTGTTGTTTTGCACAAATTTTTTAATTTTTATATGTGAAGTTGAGGTAACCGCCATGTCGACACCGGATAATCGTTCCGTCAATTTTTTTAGTTTGTTTCGCCGGGGGCAGCACTATGCGAAGACGTGGCCGATGGAAAAGCGCCTCGCGCCCGTGTTTGTTGAGAACCGCGTGATCCGCATGACGCGTTACGCAATCCGTTTTATGCCGCCCATCGCTGTTTTCACCTTATGCTGGCAAATTGCTTTAGGCGGGCAGTTGGGACCGGCCGTGGCGACAGCGCTGTTTGCACTCAGCCTGCCGATGCAGGGCATGTGGTGGCTGGGTAAGCGTTCCGTCACACCGCTGCCGCCTTCAATACTCAACTGGTTCTACGAAGTTCGGGGTAAATTGCAAGAGGCCGGACAGGCGCTCGCTCCGGTAGAAGGAAAGCCTGATTATCAGGCGCTGGCTGACACGCTTAAGCGCGCCTTCAAACAACTGGATAAAACTTTCCTCGATGATTTGTAATTGACCCCTGATTACGCATATAAAAGAAGGCACAAGATGCCTTCTTTTTTTCATCGTAGTAGCAGTGATACAGGAGTCCCAAATGGAAATGACCAACGCTCAACGTCTGATTTTGTCTAACCAGTACAAAATGATGACTATGCTCGATCCCACTAACGCCGAGCGTTATCGTCGTTTGCAGACGATTATTGAACGCGGTTACGGCTTGCAGATGCGTGAGTTGGATCGTGAGTTTGGTGAGCTGACGGAAGAAACCTGTCGTACGATTATCGATATTATGGAGATGTATCACGCATTACATGTCTCCTGGACCAATCTAAAAGACGCGCAGTCTATTGATGAGCGCCGCGTGACCTTCCTCGGTTTTGACGCCGCAACGGAAGCCCGTTTCCTCGGGTACGTTCGTTTTATGGTCAATGTGGAAGGGCGTTATACCCACTTCGATGCGGGTACGCATGGTTTCAACGCCCAGACCCCGATGTGGGAAAAATATCAGCGTATGCTGAATATCTGGCACTCTTGCCCGCGCCAGTATCACCTGAGCGCGAATGAAATTAACCAAATCATTAATGCCTGAGGGGGCGAGCGTGCAGTGCAAAGGTTTTCTGTTTGATCTGGATGGAACGCTGGTCGATTCCTTACCCGCAGTAGAACGCGCGTGGTGCAACTGGGCCGATCGTTTTGGCCTCGATCACGCCGAGGTGCTCGGCTTTATTCATGGTAAGCAGGCCATTACCTCCCTGCGACACTTTATGGTGGGCAAGTCCGAGGCGGAGATCGCTGCGGAGTTCACCCGCCTGGAGCAGATCGAAGCGACGGAAACCGCGGGGATCACCGCGCTGCCAGGGGCGGTTGACTTGCTCAACCATCTCAACAAAGCGGGCATTCCATGGGCGATTGTGACTTCAGGATCAATGCCGGTCGCACGGGCGCGCCATCGTGTCGCAGGACTTCCTGCTCCTGAGGTGTTTGTCACTGCCGAACGGGTAAAAAGAGGTAAACCAGAGCCTGACGCCTATCTGTTAGGCGCTCAGTTACTGGGCCTGGCGCCACAGGAATGCGCGGTAGTCGAGGATGCGCCCGCAGGGGTGCTCTCGGGACTGGCTGCAGGGTGCCATGTAATAGCGGTAAATGCGCCAGCGGACACGCCGCGTCTGGATGAGGTCGATTTTTCGCTGACCAGTCTGGAACAGATTTCTGTGACCAAACAGCCCAACGGAAATGTGGTCGTTGTAAGAAATACCTGATCATGATTTAGCCCCAGATTGTTGGGGCTTTTTTATGGCAGAATCGGTCCATCCATCTCATTTAACAAGGATATGTTGTGAACGGTGAATTGATATGGGTTCTCTCATTGCTGGCGATTGCCGTCGTCTTGTTTGCAACTGGCAGAGTGCGTATGGACGCGATCGCTTTGCTGGTCATTATTGCCTTTGTTCTGAGTGGAACATTGAGCATCACAGAAGCTTTTTCCGGGTTCAGCGATCCTAACGTTATTTTGATCGCGGCTTTATTTATTATCGGCGACGGTCTGGTGCGTACCGGGGTGGCGACGGTGATGGGGGCCTGGCTGGTGAAGGTCGCCGGCAGCAGTGAAGTCAAAATGCTGGTGTTGCTGATGATAACCGTGGCCGGGCTCGGTGCGTTTATGAGTTCGACCGGCGTGGTTGCTATCTTTATACCGGTTGTCTTAAGCGTTTCCATGCGCATGCAAATTTCTCCCTCACGTCTGATGATGCCGCTGAGCTTTGCCGGATTGATAAGCGGCATGATGACGCTGGTGGCGACACCGCCAAACCTGGTCGTCAACAGTGAGTTGCTACGCGAAGGACTTAACGGTTTCAGCTTTTTTAGCGTCACTCCGCTGGGGCTGGTGGTTCTGGTGCTTGGCATAATTTATATGCTGCTGATGCGCTTTATGCTGAAGGGCGAAGACTCCGGGCAGCCAGGAGACGGTTGGAAACGCCGGACTTTTCGCGATTTAATCAAAGAGTATCGCCTTACAGGGCGTGCCCGCCGTCTGGCTATTCGCCCTGGTTCACCGATGATTGGCCAGCGTCTGGACGACCTGAAACTGCGTGAGCGTTACGGAGCAAACGTGATTGGCGTGGAGCGCTGGCGGCGCTTTCGTCGCGTGATTGTTGACGTTAACGGGGTTTCTGAGTTTCGCGCCCGTGACGTGCTGCTGATTGATATGTCTGCAGCGGATGTCGATCTGCGAGAATTTTGCAGTGAGCAACTGCTGGAGCCGATGGTGCTGCGCGGGGAATACTTCTCCGAGCAGGCGTTGGATGTGGGCATGGCCGAGATCTCACTGATCCCAGAATCGGAACTGATTGGCAAAACGGTACGGGAGATAGCCTTTCGTACGCGTTACGGTCTGAATGTGGTCGGCCTGAAACGCGATGGTACGGCGCTGGCAGGCGCGGTGGTGGATGAACCGTTGCTGATGGGGGATATCATTCTGGTGGTGGGTAACTGGAAGCTCATCACACTGCTGGGACAAAAAGGGCGCGACTTCGTGGTGTTGAACATGCCAGCTGAGGTCAGTGAAGCTTCCCCGGCGCACAGCCAGGCGCCGCATGCCATTTTCTGCCTGGTGCTGATGGTCGCCCTGATGCTCACCGATGAAATTCCTAATACGGTTGCCGCAATTATCGCCTGCCTGCTGATGGGGAAATTCCGCTGTATCGATGCCGAAAGCGCCTATAAAGCGATTCACTGGCCAAGCATTATTTTGATCGTCGGGATGATGCCCTTCGCATTGGCACTACAAAAAACTGGCGGTGTCGATCTGGTGGTAAAAGGACTGATGGACGTCGGCGGCGGGTATGGCCCGTACATGATGCTGGGCTGCCTGTTCGTCCTGTGCGCGAGCATTGGGTTATTTATCTCTAACACTGCAACGGCGGTACTCATGGCGCCAATCGCCCTGGCGGCGGCAAAGTCGATGGGGGTTTCGCCGTATCCTTTTGCGATGGTGATTGCAATGGCGGCATCCGCAGCCTTTATGACACCGGTCTCTTCGCCGGTAAACACGCTGGTGCTGGGACCGGGTAACTATAGCTTTAGCGATTTCGTGAAAATTGGCGTGCCGTTTACGGTGATCGTGATGGCGGTGTGCGTGGTGATGATCCCGATGCTGTTCCCGTTTTGATTTTTATGTGCCGGATAAGACGTTGACGTCGCCATCCGGCAAAATCGTTTAAAGCGGTGAATCCTGGCTGATCTCATCTAATGAGAGGTGAAAGCTCGGGACAAACACCTCCATAAAATAGTCCATCTCTTCGCTGCGCCGCGACTCCAGCGTTTTTTCCAGCCGCGTTTTCGCCAATAGGAACTCATTATTGCCCGCCGAAAGTTCCTCCAGACACTTCAGATAGGCGCACAGCGCATCGGCTTGTTTGACGATAGATTTCTCTTCTTCGCTGTAAGCATGTTCATCAATCAGCGGAGCAAAAATATCGCGCAGCTCGTCGGGCACCATATCGACCAGCTTTTGCTGGGCAATTTTCTCTATCGCTTTATATTCCTGGGCTATTTGTGAGTTGAAGTATTTTACCGGGGTAGGGAGGTCACCGGTCAGCACCTCTGAAGCGTCATGGTACATTGCCAACAGGGCAATGCGCTCTGCATTAAGCTGACCACCAAATTTACGGTTTTTGATCGCGGCCAGCGCATGAGCGACCATGGCAACTTGCAAACTATGCTCGGACACATTTTCGGTGCGCACGTTGCGCATCAGCGGCCAGCGGTTAATGAGCTTCAGACGGGAGAGGTGGGCAAAAAAATGGCTCTGCTTCATAACGACCCTTATATGATGGCAACCTAAGAGTCATTGTGCGCAGAGAAGGCTGTCAGATGCAAATACTCGTCATACTGATCCAACAGCCCGTGTTTTATTACAGCTGGTGATACCCTGACAGGAAGCGCTCAAATTTACTCAGCGACATTTCGATATCGTCAATGCGCGGGAGCGTGACGATGCGGAAATGATCCGGCCACGGCCAGTTGAACGCCGTCCCCTGAACCAGCAGCACTTTTTCCTGCAACAGGAAGTCGAGCACCATTTTCTGGTCGTCATGAATGTTGAAGCGTTTAGCGTCGATTTTCGGGAACATATACAGCGCGCCGCGTGGTTTCACGCAGGAGACGCCGGGAATATCATTGAGTAACTCCCAGGCGCGGTTGCGTTGTTCATACAGGCGCCCGCCAGGCATGATAAATTCACTGATGCTCTGGTATCCGCCCAGCGCGGTCTGAATCGCATGTTGCGCCGGAACGTTAGCACATAAGCGCATAGAGGCCAGCATCTCAAGACCTTCGATGTACCCCTTGGCATGTTTCTTCGGCCCGTTCAGCACCATCCAGCCCTGACGGAAACCGGCAACGCGATAGGTTTTTGACAGGCCGTTGAAGGTAATAGTCAGCAGGTCCGGCGCCATTGCGGCGATCGAGTGGTGTTCAGCGTCATCGTAGAGAATTTTGTCGTAAATCTCGTCCGCAAAAATGATTAGATTGTTCTGGCGAGCAATTTCAACAATCTCCATCAGCAGCTCTTTGGAGTAAACAGCGCCGGTTGGGTTGTTGGGGTTAATGATGACAATCCCACGCGTGCGTGGGGTAATTTTGGCGCGAATGTCGTCCAGGTCCGGGTACCAGTCTGATGATTCGTCACACAGGTAGTGCACGGCATTACCGCCGGAGAGCGATACCGCCGCCGTCCACAGCGGGTAATCAGGTGCCGGAACGAGCATTTCGTCCCCACTGTTCAGCAATGCCTGCATAGCCTGCACAATCAATTCGGAAACGCCATTGCCGATATAGATATCTTCCACGGTCACATCGCGCATCCCGCGGGCCTGATAATGCTGCATGATCGCTTTACGGGCTGAATAGAGACCTTTTGAGTCGCAATATCCTTGCGCTGTTGGCAAATTGCGGATCACATCAACCAGAATTTCATCTGGCGCTTCAAACCCGAATGGCGCCGGGTTGCCGATGTTCAGTTTCAGAACTTTATTGCCTTCTTCTTCCAGGCGCTTTGCTTCCTTCAGAACCGGGCCGCGAATGTCATAACAGACGTTTTCTAATTTGCTGGATTTTTCAATGGGGGACATGAACGTTGACCTTTTTAGCTGTGAATGCCACTCCCTGCCATGGAAGTCAGCCCAGCACAATGTACTCCCACGACGGTAAGTTTTGAAGGGTCTTTAGTAGAAGATTTTGAAAATCCATGAAGTTATAATTGACTGTTAATATCTAAATATATCAGAAATATTAGTATAATAAACCAATAAAATGTATTTTATTGGTTTTATATTTTATACCTTCGGTTTTGATGTGGTGGTTTGTCTGGTCAAAAAAACTTAAGTCTGGAAAGCAAAAGGTAACCGACACTTAAGCTGTATGACGTCATTCGAAAATACTGAGGTTTTATCTGCGAGGGCTGTTATCGGCCTGATCCGCGCGTGGTACGGTGTGAATTCATTGTTAAGCATAATTAATGAATTGAGGGATTCTTAATTAATTATTATTTAATATTTAAATCGCATTAATTTGAATGGACTAATAATACGAAAACCTCAGTTCTGACATAACGCCTTGTTGCCTCGAATTATTCGCGATAACACTTATAAATATAGTGGTTTTAGGTTAAGATAAGTCTCATGAAATGGTGCGTAGTAAGAATTTTACGATAATTCAAATGTTTGTTGGTTGTTCCTAACATACTGAAAAGTTAGTTTTTAATGTGTAAATTATTGTTCGTTAACTTTTTTTAAATTTACAAAATTTACATGTTTTCCATTAGTCAGAATCATCCAGCAGCTAAAAATATGGCCCTTTCTCGTTGCTATATTCCGATGAGTGTCACGGTTATTATATAGCGTAGAAAGAGAATTGTTTCGTTTGTTAAACCAAATACATCCTTATTTTCACTTGGTTACACTAAGCGAAACTGCAAGGAAGGCAGGCAGATAACAAATGGAGTTGTTTGATTCTGAATGCACAGCATTAACACGGTATGACCCGCGAGTAAGTGAAAAACTATGATAAATGCAAATCGTCCGATAATTAACCTCGACCTCGATCTGCTGAGAACCTTCGTTGCTGTTGCCGACCTGAATACCTTCGCGGCTGCGGCAGCTGCGGTATGTCGCACTCAGTCTGCGGTGAGTCAGCAAATGCAGCGTCTTGAGCAACTCGTGGGGAAAGAGTTGTTCGCGCGCCATGGACGCAACAAACTGCTGACCGAACATGGTATACAGCTGTTGGGTTACGCCAGAAAAATCTTGCGTTTTAATGATGAGGCATGCTCATCATTAATGTTTAACAATCTTCAGGGAGTGTTAACTATCGGAGCTTCTGATGAATCTGCCGATACTATACTGCCTTTCCTGCTCAACCGTATAAGTTCGGTTTATCCGAAGCTTGCATTGGATGTGAGGGTCAAGCGCAACGCCTATATGGTGGATATGCTGAAGTCGCAAGAAGTGGATTTGGTGGTAACGACTAACCGTCCGGGCGATTTTGAATGCCTGAATCTGCGCACTTCACCGACGCACTGGTATTGTGCAGCTGAATATATCCTGCAAAAAGGTGAGCCGGTTCCGTTGGTTCTGCTGGACGATCCGAGCCCGTTCCGCGATATGGTGTTGGCAACGCTGAATGCTGCACAGATCCCGTGGCGCTTAGCGTATGTTGCTTCAACATTGCCTGCGGTTCGTGCTGCGGTCAAAGCCGGTCTGGGCGTTACTGCACGTCCCGTTGAAATGATGAGTCCTGATTTACGCGTACTGGGCGCGGCGGACGGATTACCGCCATTGCCTGATACCGAGTATCTGTTGTGCTGCGATCCGGCTACGCAAAATGATTTAGCTCAGGTTATCTTTAACTCGATGCAGACTTATCAAAATCCTTGGCAATACAATCAGTTTACCCCCGAAGGGGGAGATGATTCGCTCCTTGTTGAAGGGGACTTCGAGTAACGCGTCACAAAAAACGTTTTAAAATGTAAGTGTAAAAAAAGAGCCGCTAATGATGAAAAAACATCCAGCGGCTCTTTTTTTATGCAAATAACGTTGGTTTATGTCATTTGCTATACTAAAACTTAACAAAATCAGCGGGTAAAAAAACAGCCTGCAAATAGGGTGAAAAATAATCAGCAGAAGTGTTAATTGTTTCCATGTTAAAAAACTAGAGAAATTGTTGCTGTTTTTTATGGTGAATTAACAAAAGCGTGTCACAGATCAAGAAAATACTCCCATTTAGGGGGAGGCATTAGTGTGAATTCCTGTCAAAATAGACGTGTATTATCTTTTTTACTTCACTACGGACACGATTCAACAACATTAAAAAAGACCGATGATGCGATCGAAATGGGTCTAAACAGCACTTTATGTTAATGAGGTTGGAACAGTGTAAAATAATGTGAGGAAACTTTTGTTAAAGTTGACAAAAGGTTATAGAAAGGAGTAAAAAACCCCATCAATTGGCTGTATAAAATGGTTTTCTACAGTGATTGTAAGGTTTTTTTTATTCCTCCCCATGAATCGATGTGGCGTTCATCTGCCGAAAAGAGCAGAGAATTTGGCGCTACTTTTGATGAGTAAGCAATGAGTATGTCAACATCCACTGAAATCATCGCTCATCACTGGGCATTCGCTATCTTTCTTATTGTCGCCATTGGCCTGTGCTGCCTGATGCTCGTCGGCGGCTGGTTTTTAGGTGGTCGCGCACGCGCGAGATCTAAAAACGTGCCGTTTGAATCAGGTATCGACTCGGTCGGCACCGCCCGCTTGCGCCTGTCTGCCAAGTTTTATCTGGTAGCCATGTTCTTCGTTATCTTCGACGTTGAAGCGCTGTATCTGTTCGCATGGTCAACATCTATCCGTGAAAGCGGTTGGATTGGCTTTGTGGAAGCTGCAATTTTTATTTTTGTGTTACTGGCTGGTCTGGTTTATCTGGTGCGTATTGGCGCGCTGGACTGGACGCCCGCGCGTTCACGCCGCGAGCGTATGAACCCGGAAACGAACAGTATCGCTAATCGTCAACGCTAACCGCGAGGCATTAAGATGGATTATACGCTCACCCGCATAGATCCTAACGGTGAGAACGACCGTTACCCCCTGCAAAAACAGGAGATCGTAACCGACCCCCTGGAGCAAGAAGTTAATAAAAATGTGTTCATGGGTAAGCTCCATGACATGGTTAACTGGGGCCGTAAAAACTCAATTTGGCCATATAACTTTGGCCTTTCCTGCTGCTACGTTGAGATGGTGACCTCGTTTACCGCCGTGCACGATGTGGCCCGTTTTGGTGCGGAAGTACTGCGTGCCTCGCCGCGTCAGGCTGACCTGATGGTCGTGGCTGGAACCTGCTTTACCAAAATGGCTCCTGTTATTCAGCGCCTCTACGATCAGATGCTGGAACCAAAATGGGTTATTTCCATGGGCGCATGCGCCAACTCCGGCGGTATGTACGACATCTATTCTGTGGTGCAGGGCGTTGATAAATTTATTCCGGTTGATGTGTACATCCCGGGATGTCCGCCGCGTCCGGAAGCGTATATGCAGGCTCTGATGCTGCTGCAGGATTCCATACGCCGTCCACTCTCCTGGGTGGTTGGCGATCAGGGCGTTTATCGCGCCAATATGCAGTCAGAACGCGAGCGTAAACGCGGCGAACGTATTGCTGTAACGAATCTTCGTACACCAGACGAGATTTAATTTGCGCCTGTCGGCAGCAGCCCTTCCTTCGCTTATCACTACATAAATAGCGCGAAGCACTGCCGACTACCACGGACCATTTGCAATGGTGAACAATATGACCGACTTAACCGCGCAAGACGCTGTATGGCAAACACGGGATCACCTTGATGACCCAGTCATTGGCGAACTGCGCAACCGTTTTGGGCCGGATGCCTTTACCGTTCAGGCGACTCGCACCGGGGTACCCGTTGTTTGGGTCAAGCGTGAACAATTACTGGAAGTTGGCGATTTCTTAAAGAAACTGCCGAAACCTTACGTCATGCTGTTTGACTTACACGGCATGGACGAACGTCTGCGTACGCACCGCGAAGGGTTACCTGCCGCGGATTTTTCCGTTTTCTATCACCTGATTTCCATTGAACGCAATCGCGATATCATGCTCAAGGTGGCTTTGTCTGAAAACGATCTGCGTGTACCGACGTTTACCAAACTGTTCCCGAACGCCAACTGGTATGAGCGTGAAACCTGGGAAATGTTTGGCATTGATATCGAAGGTCACCCGCACCTGACGCGTCTGCTGATGCCGCATACCTGGCAAGGTCACCCGCTGCGTAAAGACTACCCGGCGCGTGCGACCGAATTCGATCCGTTTGAGCTGACCAAAGCCAAACAGGATCTGGAGATGGAGTCTCTGACCTTCAAACCCGAAGACTGGGGCATGAAACGTAGCACCGAAAACGAGGACTTTATGTTCCTCAACCTCGGTCCTAACCACCCGTCTTCTCACGGTGCGTTCCGTATTGTGCTGCAGCTTGATGGCGAAGAAATCGTCGACTGTGTACCTGACATCGGCTACCACCACCGTGGCGCTGAAAAGATGGGTGAACGTCAGTCCTGGCACAGCTACATTCCTTACACTGACCGTATCGAATACCTCGGCGGCTGCGTCAACGAAATGCCTTACGTACTGGCGGTTGAGAAACTGGCGGGCATCACCACGCCGGATCGCGTCAACGTGATTCGCGTGATGCTGTCTGAACTGTTCCGTATCAACAGCCACCTGCTGTACATCTCCACGTTCATTCAGGACGTCGGCGCGATGACGCCGGTCTTCTTCGCCTTTACCGACCGTCAGAAAATTTATGACGTGGTGGAAGCGATCACCGGTTACCGTATGCACCCGGCCTGGTTCCGTATCGGCGGTGTCGCACACGATCTGCCGCGCGGTTGGGACAAGCTGCTGCGTGACTTCCTCGACTGGATGCCAAAACGTCTGGATTCCTACGAGAAAGCTGCACTGCGTAACACCATCCTGAAAGGTCGTTCCCAGGGCGTTGCCGCCTATGGCAAGAAAGAAGCGCTGGACTGGGGTTGTACCGGTGCTGCGCTGCGTGCGACCGGTATTGATTTCGACGTGCGTAAAGCCCGTCCATACTCTGGCTACGAAAACTTTGACTTTGAAGTTCCGGTTGGCGGCGGCGTGTCTGACTGCTATACCCGCGTAATGCTGAAAGTTGAAGAGCTGCGCCAGAGTCTGCGCATCCTTGAGCAGTGCCTCAACAACATGCCGGAAGGCCCGTTCAAAGCGGATCACCCGCTGACGACGCCGCCGCCGAAAGAGCGCACGCTGCAACATATCGAAACCCTGATCACCCACTTCCTGCAGGTTTCGTGGGGACCGGTTATGCCGGCAAACGAGTCCTTCCAGATGGTGGAAGCGACCAAGGGTATCAACAGTTACTACCTGACCAGCGATGGCAGCACCATGAGTTATCGTACTCGTATCCGTACCCCGAGCTATGCGCACCTGCAGCAGATCCCGGTAGCGGTACGTGGCAGCCTGGTGTCCGACCTTATCGTCCATCTGGGTAGTATTGATTTTGTTATGTCAGATGTGGACCGCTAATTATGCACGAGAATCAACAACCACAAACCGAGGCTTTTGAGCTGAGTGCGGCTGAGCGTGAAGCGATTGAGCACGAGAAGCACCACTACGAAGACCCGCGTGCGGCGTCCATTGAAGCGCTGAAGATCGTTCAGAAGCAGCGTGGCTGGGTGCCGGATGGCGCGATCTATGCGATCGCGGATGTGCTGGGTATCCCGGCGAGCGACGTAGAAGGTGTTGCCACGTTCTACAGCCAGATCTTCCGCCAGCCGGTAGGTCGCCACGTGATCCGCTATTGCGACAGCGTGGTGTGCCATATCAATGGTTATCAGGGGATCCAGGCTGCGCTGGAGAAAAAACTCAACATCAAGCCGGGGCAGACGACCTTTGATGGTCGCTTTACGCTGCTGCCGACCTGCTGCCTGGGGAACTGTGATAAAGGGCCGAACATGATGATCGATGACGACACTCATGCTCACCTGACCCCGGAAGGCATTCCTGAACTGCTGGAGCGGTATAAATGAAAGACATTATCCGTACTCCCGAAACACATCCGCTGACCTGGCGTCTGCGTGATGACAAACAGCCGGTCTGGCTGGACGAGTACCGTAGCAAAAACGGTTACGAAGGTGCGCGTAAGGCCCTGACCGGCTTGTCGCCGGACGAAATCGTCAATCAGGTAAAAGACGCTGGCCTGAAAGGGCGCGGCGGCGCAGGCTTTTCTACCGGCCTGAAGTGGAGCCTGATGCCGAAAGACGAATCCATGAACATCCGTTACCTGCTGTGTAACGCCGATGAAATGGAACCGGGTACCTATAAAGACCGTCTGCTGATGGAACAGCTGCCGCACCTGCTGGTGGAAGGCATGCTGATTTCCGCGTTTGCGCTGAAAGCATACCGTGGTTACATCTTCCTGCGCGGTGAATATATCGAGGCGGCTGTGCATCTGCGCCGCGCGATCGCTGAAGCAACCGAAGCCGGTCTGCTGGGCAAAAATATCATGGGCACGGGTTTCGATTTCGAACTGTTTGTCCATACCGGGGCAGGGCGTTACATCTGCGGTGAAGAAACTGCGCTGATTAACTCCCTCGAAGGTCGTCGTGCTAACCCGCGCTCCAAGCCGCCTTTCCCGGCAAGCTCTGGCGCATGGGGTAAGCCGACCTGCGTAAACAACGTCGAAACGCTGTGTAACGTACCGGCCATCCTCGCCAACGGCGTGGAGTGGTACCAGAACATCTCGAAGAGCAAAGATGCGGGCACCAAGCTGATGGGCTTCTCCGGTCGCGTGAAGAACCCTGGCCTGTGGGAACTGCCTTTCGGTACTACCGCGCGTGAGATCCTCGAAGATTACGCAGGCGGCATGCGCGATGGTCTGAAGTTCAAAGCCTGGCAGCCTGGCGGCGCGGGGACAGACTTCCTGACCGAAGCACATCTCGATCTGCCGATGGAATTCGAAAGCATTGGTAAAGCAGGCAGCCGTCTGGGCACCGCGCTGGCAATGGCTGTCGATCACGAGATTGGCATGGTACCGCTGGTGCGTAACCTCGAAGAGTTCTTCGCCCGCGAGTCCTGCGGCTGGTGTACGCCGTGCCGTGACGGTCTGCCGTGGAGCGTGAAAATTCTGCGTGCGCTGGAGCGTGGCGAAGGCCAGCCTGGGGATATCGAGACACTTGAGCAACTGTGTCGTTTCCTCGGCCCGGGTAAAACCTTCTGTGCACACGCACCGGGCGCGGTGGAGCCGCTACAGAGCGCCATTAAATATTTCCGCGAAGAATTCGAAGCTGGCATCAAGCAGACATTCAGCAATACCCACGCTATTGGTGGTATTCAGCCGAACCTGCTGAAAGAGCGCTGGTAATTGCAGGTTACCCCTGCATCGCGATAAGTAATTCGATTAACGCTTAGTCCCTGACTAAGCCAACTGGAAGCATGCTGACTATGGCTACGATTCATGTAGACGGCAAAGAATATGAGGTCAACGGAGCGGACAACCTGCTGGAAGCTTGTCTGTCTCTTGGCCTTGATATTCCGTACTTTTGCTGGCACCCGGCGCTGGGCAGCGTCGGTGCTTGCCGCCAGTGTGCGGTGAAGCAATATCAAAACGCGGAAGATACGCGTGGTCGCCTGGTGATGTCTTGTATGACACCAGCCACCGAAGGCACCTTTATTTCTATTGATGACGAAGAAGCGAAACAGTTCCGCGAAAGCGTTGTGGAGTGGTTGATGACTAACCACCCGCACGACTGTCCGGTCTGCGAAGAGGGCGGTAACTGCCACCTGCAGGATATGACCGTCATGACCGGTCATAGCTTCCGTCGCTATCGCTTCACGAAGCGTACGCACCGCAACCAGGACCTGGGGCCGTTCATCTCTCACGAAATGAACCGCTGCATCGCCTGCTATCGCTGCGTACGTTACTACAAAGATTACGCCGATGGCGCGGATCTGGGCGTGTATGGCGCGCATGACAACGTCTACTTCGGTCGCCCGGAAGACGGTACGCTGGAAAGCGAATTCTCCGGTAACCTGGTCGAGATTTGCCCGACCGGCGTGTTCACCGATAAAACGCACTCCGAGCGCTACAACCGTAAGTGGGACATGCAGTTTGCGCCGAGCATCTGCCAGCAGTGTTCCATTGGCTGTAACACCAGCCCGGGCGAACGCTATGGTGAACTGCGTCGTATCGAAAACCGTTACAACGGTACCGTTAACCACTACTTCCTCTGCGACCGTGGTCGCTTTGGCTATGGTTACGTGAACCTGAAAGACCGTCCGCGTCAGCCGGTACAGCGTCGTGGCGATGACCTGATCACGCTCAACGCCGAACAGGCGATGCAGGGCGCGGCAGATATTCTGCGCCAGTCGAAGAAAGTGATTGGTATCGGCTCCCCGCGTGCCAGCGTTGAAAGCAACTTCGCACTGCGTGAACTGGTCGGGGCGGATAACTTCTATACCGGTATCGCCCAGGGTGAGCAGGAACGTCTGCAACTGGCGCTGAGCGTTCTGCGTGACGGCGGTATTCATACCCCCGCACTGCGCGAAATTGAGTCTTACGATGCGGTTCTGGTGCTGGGCGAAGATGTCACCCAGACTGGCGCGCGCGTTGCGCTGGCAGTGCGTCAGGCGGTGAAAGGTAAAGCACGCGAAATGGCTGCGGCGCAGAAAGTGGCTGACTGGCAGATCGCGGCAATCCTTAACATCGGCCAGCGTGCTAAGCACCCGCTGTTTGTAACTAACGTCGATAACACCCGTCTGGATGATATCGCTGCATGGACCTACCGCGCACCGGTAGAAGATCAGGCGCGTTTAGGCTTCGCTATCGCTCATGCGCTGGACAACAACGCCCCGGCGGTTGACGGTATCGATCATGACCTGCAGAACAAAATTGACGTGATCGTTCAGGCATTAGCCGGAGCGAAGAAACCACTGATTATTTCTGGCACCAACGCCGGTAGCGCCGAAGTGATTCAGGCTGCTGCCAACGTGGCGAAGGCGCTGAAAGGTCGTGGCGCTGACGTCGGCATCACCATGATTGCGCGCTCTGTTAACAGCATGGGCCTGGGTATGATTGGCGGTGGTTCCCTTGACGATGCGCTGACCGAGCTGGAAACAGGTCGTGCTGACGCCGTTGTGGTGCTGGAAAATGACCTGCATCGCCATGCTTCAGCAACGCGCGTTAATGCCGCGCTGGCGAAAGCGCCGTTGGTACTGGTTGTTGACCATCAGCGTACGGCAATTATGGAGAACGCCCATCTGGTGCTTTCCGCCGCGAGCTTTGCCGAAAGCGATGGGACGGTGATTAACAACGAAGGCCGCGCGCAGCGCTTCTTCCAGGTCTATGACCCGTCCTACTATGACAGCAACACCGTGATGCTGGAAAGCTGGCGCTGGCTGCACTCGCTGCACAGCACCGTCCAGAGCCGGGAAGTGGACTGGACGCAGCTCGACCACGTTATCGACGCGGTTGTTGAGAAGTTGCCGCAACTGGCTGGGATCAAAGATGCCGCGCCGGATGCAAGCTTCCGTATCCGTGGACAGAAACTGGCGCGCGAGCCGCACCGCTACAGCGGTCGTACCGCGATGCGCGCTAACATTAGCGTCCATGAACCACGTCAGCCGCAGGATAAAGACACCATGTTCGCCTTCTCGATGGAAGGGAACAACCAACCGTCTGCGCCGCGTTCACAAGTTCCGTTTGCCTGGGCTCCGGGCTGGAACTCCCCACAGGCGTGGAACAAGTTCCAGGATGAAGTGGGCGGGAAACTGCGTCATGGCGATCCGGGGGTGCGTCTGATCGAAGCTTCTGCGGATGGGATGGATTACTTCACTACCGTTCCGGCGAGCTTCCAGGCTCAGGATGGTCAGTGGCGTATCGCGCCGTACTACCATCTGTTTGGTAGTGACGAATTGTCTCAGCGTGCGCCGGTCTTCCAGACCCGTATGCCACAGCCGTACATCAAACTTAACCCGGCAGACGCCGCGAAGTTGGGTGTTAATGCCGGTACCCGTGTTTCTTTCAGCTACGATGGCAATACGGTCACGCTGCCGGTTGAAATCGCTGAAGGATTAACGGCAGGGCAGGTTGGTTTACCGATGGGTATGCCTGGCATCGCGCCGGTTCTGGCAGGCGCGCGTCTTGAAGATCTGCAGGAGGCACAACAATGAGTTGGATTACACCCGATCTGATTGAGATCCTGCTGAGCATTCTCAAAGCGGTGGTGATTCTGCTGGTGGTGGTCACCTGCGGGGCATTCATGAGCTTTGGCGAACGTCGTCTGCTGGGTCTGTTCCAGAACCGTTACGGACCGAACCGTGTTGGCTGGGGCGGTTCGCTCCAGCTGGTTGCGGACATGATCAAGATGTTCTTTAAAGAAGACTGGATCCCGAAATTCTCGGATCGCGTCATCTTTACCCTGGCACCGATGATCGCCTTTACGTCACTGCTGCTGGCTTTCGCCATCGTGCCGGTGAGTCCAAACTGGGTGGTTGCTGACCTGAACATCGGCATCCTGTTCTTCCTGATGATGGCGGGCCTCGCGGTATACGCGGTGCTGTTCGCTGGCTGGTCCAGTAACAACAAATACTCCCTGCTTGGTGCGATGCGTGCTTCTGCGCAGACGCTGAGCTATGAAGTGTTCCTTGGGCTGTCCCTGATGGGCGTGGTGGCGCAGGCCGGTTCATTCAATATGACCGACATCGTCAATAACCAGGCTGATATCTGGAACGTTATTCCGCAGTTCTTTGGTTTTGTCACCTTTGCCATCGCGGGCGTGGCGGTATGTCACCGTCACCCGTTTGACCAGCCAGAAGCCGAGCAGGAACTGGCCGACGGTTACCACATTGAATATTCCGGCATGAAATTCGGTCTGTTCTTCGTGGGCGAGTACATCGGTATCGTCACCATTTCTGCACTGATGGTTACCTTGTTCTTCGGTGGCTGGCATGGCCCGTTCTTACCGCCATTCGTCTGGTTCGCGCTGAAAACCGCGTTCTTCATGATGATGTTCATTTTGATTCGTGCGTCGTTACCGCGTCCTCGTTATGACCAGGTAATGTCCTTCGGCTGGAAAGTCTGTCTGCCGCTGACGCTCGTCAACTTGTTGGTAACGGCGGCTGTCATTCTGTGGCAGGCGCAATAAGGGACACAAAGACCATGACCTTAAAAGAATTGTTCGTAGGTTTCGGCACCCAGGTACGCAGTATCTGGATGATCGGCCTGCATGCGTTCGCGAAACGTGAAACGCAGATGTACCCGGAAGAGCCGGTCTATCTCCCGCCCCGTTTTCGTGGTCGTATCGTTCTGACCCGCGACCCGGACGGTGAAGAGCGCTGCGTTGCCTGTAACCTGTGCGCGGTAGCATGTCCGGTAGGCTGTATCTCTCTGCAAAAAGCAGAGACCAAAGACGGCCGCTGGTATCCGGAGTTTTTCCGCATTAACTTCTCACGCTGCATTTTCTGCGGCCTGTGCGAAGAAGCCTGTCCGACAACGGCTATTCAGCTGACTCCAGATTTCGAGCTGGGTGAGTACAAGCGCCAGGACCTGGTTTACGAGAAAGAGGATCTGCTGATCTCCGGTCCGGGCAAATACCCGGAATATAACTTCTACCGGATGGCAGGTATGGCAATCGACGGCAAAGATAAGGGCGAAGCAGAGAACGAAGCTAAGCCTATCGACGTCAAGAGCCTGTTACCGTAAGGAGAGGGGCAATGGAGTTCGCTTTTTATATCTGTGGCCTGATAGCCATTCTCGCAACCTTGCGGGTGATCACCCACACCAATCCGGTACACGCGCTGCTGTATCTGATTATTTCGCTGCTGGCGATTTCTGGGGTGTTCTTCTCGTTAGGCGCTTATTTCGCCGGTGCGCTGGAAATTATCGTCTACGCGGGTGCCATCATGGTGCTGTTCGTGTTCGTGGTCATGATGCTCAACCTCGGTGGCTCTGAAATCGAACAAGAACGCCAGTGGCTGAAACCGCAGGTGTGGATTGGTCCGGCGATTCTGTCGGCCATCATGCTGGTCGTGATTGTGTACGCCATTCTTGGCGTTAACGATCAGGGCATCGACGGTACGCCAATTAGCGCGAAAGCGGTCGGTATTTCCCTGTTCGGACCGTATGTACTGGCGGTCGAACTGGCTTCGATGCTGCTGCTGGCGGGCCTGGTTGTGGCCTTCCACGTGGGTCGCGAAGAGCGTTCAGGTGAAGTGCTGAGCAATCGCACCGATGACCGTGCGAAAAGAAAAACGGAGGAGCACGCATGATCCCCTTACAACATGGACTGATCCTCGCGGCTGTCTTATTCGTGCTGGGCTTAACAGGTCTGGTTATCCGCCGCAATCTGCTGTTTATGCTGATTGGGCTGGAAATCATGATTAACGCCTCCGCGTTGGCCTTTGTGGTCGCCGGAAGCTACTGGGGCCAGACCGATGGTCAGGTGATGTACATTCTCGCCATCAGCCTTGCGGCTGCGGAAGCGAGCATTGGACTTGCACTGTTGCTGCAACTTCATCGCCGTCGCCAGAACCTGAACATCGATTCAGTAAGTGAGATGCGTGGATGAACATGCTTGCCTTAACCATTATTCTGCCATTTATTGGCTTTGTATTACTGGCGTTCTCTCGCGGTCGTTGGTCAGAAAATCTGTCCGCTACCGTGGGCGTTGGCTCTATTGGCCTGGCTGCGCTGGTGACGGCGTTTGTTGGCGTTGACTTCTTTGCTAATGGTCAACAAGCCTACAGTCAGCCGCTGTGGACGTGGATGTCTGTCGGTGACTTCAACATCGGCTTCAACCTGGTGCTGGACGGCCTGTCGCTGACTATGCTCAGCGTGGTGACCGGCGTCGGTTTCCTGATCCATATGTTCGCCTCCTGGTATATGCGTGGGGAAGAGGGCTACTCTCGTTTCTTCGCTTACACCAACCTGTTTATCGCCAGCATGGTGGTTCTGGTACTGGCGGATAACCTGCTGCTGATGTACCTCGGTTGGGAAGGCGTGGGCCTGTGCTCCTATCTGCTGATCGGTTTCTATTACACCGATCCGAAGAATGGCGCTGCGGCAATGAAAGCCTTCGTGGTGACCCGTGTCGGTGATGTGTTCCTCGCCTTCGCGCTGTTCATCCTCTACAACGAGCTGGGCACGCTGAACTTCCGCGAAATGGTCGAACTGGCGCCTGCGCACTTTGAAGCGGGTAATAACATGCTGATGTGGGCAACCCTGATGCTGCTGGGTGGTGCGGTGGGTAAATCCGCGCAGCTGCCGTTGCAGACCTGGCTTGCTGACGCGATGGCCGGCCCGACGCCTGTCTCCGCGCTAATCCACGCCGCGACGATGGTTACCGCTGGTGTCTACCTGATTGCACGTACCCATGGTCTGTTCCTGATGACCCCGGAAATCCTGCATCTGGTGGGGATTATCGGTGCGATCACGCTGGTGCTGGCGGGTTTTGCCGCGCTGGTACAGACCGACATCAAACGCGTTCTCGCTTACTCCACCATGAGCCAGATTGGCTACATGTTCCTGGCGCTTGGCGTTCAGGCATGGGATGCGGCGATTTTCCACCTGATGACGCACGCCTTCTTTAAAGCGCTGCTGTTCCTGGCATCCGGCTCGGTTATCCTGGCTTGCCACCACGAACAGAACATCTTCAAGATGGGCGGCCTGCGTAAGTCGATTCCGCTGGTGTATGTCTGCTTCCTGATTGGTGGCGCGGCGCTGTCGGCTCTGCCGCTGATTACCGCGGGCTTCTTCAGTAAGGATGAGATTCTGGCCGGTGCGATGGCGAACGGTCATATTAATCTGATGGTTGCAGGTCTGGTCGGTGCGTTTATGACCTCGCTGTACACCTTCCGTATGATTTTCATCGTGTTCCACGGTAAAGAACAAATTCACGCTCACGCCGGGAAGGGGATTACCCATCATCTGCCGCTGATTGTGCTGATGATCCTGTCTACCTTTGTTGGCGCGCTGATTGTGCCGCCGCTGCAGGGAGTATTGCCTGCAACGACCGAACTTGAGCATGGTCGCGTCATGACGCTGGAAATTACCTCCGGCATCGTAGCGATTGCGGGCATCCTGATCGCAGCGTGGCTGTGGCTGGGTAAACGTACGCTTGTTACGTCGATTGCCAACAGTGCGCCGGGCCGCCTGCTGGGTACCTGGTGGTATAACGCCTGGGGCTTCGACTGGCTGTATGACAAAGTGTTCGTTAAGCCGTTCCTGGGCATTGCCTGGCTGCTGAAGCGCGACCCGCTGAACTCAATGATGAACATTCCGGCTGTCCTTTCCCGCTTTGCAGGTAAAGGCCTGCTGTTAAGCGAGAACGGTTATCTGCGCTGGTATGTGGCATCAATGAGCATTGGCGCTGTCGTTGTGCTGGCACTGTTGATGGTACTGCGTTGATCGTAAAGTGAATTTTATCCAAATTCGTTGAAAATCAGGCCTCTGTCAGAGGCCTTAAAAAGGAATAAAAATCGCCATGTTACTACCCTGGCTAATATTGATTCCCTTTATCGGTGGCTTCCTGTGCTGGCAGACCGAACGCTTTGGCGTGAAGGTGCCGCGTTGGATCGCGCTGATTACCATGGGACTGACGCTGGCGCTTGGCCTGCAACTGTGGTTGCAGGGCGGCTATTCACTGACGCAATCCGCGGGTATTCCGCAGTGGCAGTCTGAGTTTGTCCTGCCGTGGATCCCACGTTTTGGCATCTCTATCCATTTAGCAATCGACGGCTTGTCGCTGCTAATGGTAGTGCTGACCGGTCTGCTCGGTGTTCTGGCGGTCCTTTGCTCCTGGAATGAAATCGAAAAATACCAGGGCTTCTTCCACCTGAACCTGATGTGGATCTTAGGCGGCGTGATCGGCGTGTTCCTGGCCATCGACATGTTCCTGTTCTTCTTCTTCTGGGAAATGATGCTGGTGCCGATGTACTTCCTGATCGCGCTGTGGGGGCATAAAGCTTCTGACGGTAAAACGCGTATCACGGCGGCAACCAAGTTCTTCATTTACACCCAGGCGAGTGGTCTGGTGATGTTGATTGCCATCCTGGCGCTGGTGTTTGTGCACTATAAAGCGACCGGCGTGTGGACCTTCAATTATGAAGATCTGCTGAATACCCCGATGTCCCACGGCGTGGAATATCTGCTGATGCTCGGCTTCTTCATCGCCTTCGCGGTGAAAATGCCGGTGGTTCCGCTGCACGGCTGGTTGCCGGATGCGCACTCCCAGGCACCGACCGCGGGTTCCGTTGACCTGGCGGGGATCCTGCTGAAAACCGCAGCCTACGGTCTGCTGCGTTTCTCTCTGCCGCTGTTCCCGAACGCGTCGGCGGAGTTTGCGCCTATCGCCATGTGGCTTGGCGTAATCGGTATCTTCTACGGCGCGTGGATGGCCTTTAATCAGTACGACATCAAACGTCTGATTGCCTACACCTCCGTATCCCACATGGGCTTCGTGCTGATTGCTATTTATACCGGCAGCCAACTGGCTTACCAGGGCGCGGTTATCCAGATGATCGCGCACGGTCTGTCCGCAGCCGGTCTGTTCATCCTGTGTGGTCAGCTGTACGAACGTCTGCACACGCGTGACATGCGTATGATGGGTGGTCTGTGGGGCAAAATGAAATGGTTGCCTGCGCTGTCCATGTTCTTCGCAGTATGTACGCTGGGTATGCCGGGTACAGGTAACTTCGTTGGCGAATTTATGATTCTGTTCGGCAGCTACCAGGTGGTTCCGGTCATTACCGTGATCTCGACCTTTGGTCTGGTGTTTGCCTCTGTATACTCGCTGGCGATGCTGCATCGCGCTTACTTTGGTAAGGCGAAGAGCCAGATTGCCAGCGTAGAACTGCCAGGGATGTCGCTGCGTGAGCTGTTTATCATCCTGTTGCTGGTCGTGCTTCTGGTACTGCTTGGCTTCTATCCGCAGCCGATTCTGGATACCTCGCATTCTGCGATGAGCAACATCCAGCAGTGGTTTGTTAATTCCGTTACTACTACAAGGCCGTAAATCGCCATGACAATAACTCCACAACACCTGATTGCGCTGCTACCGCTGCTGATCGTCGGCTTGACGGTGGTGGTTGTGATGCTCTCCATTGCGTGGCGACGCAATCACTTCCTCAATGCCACGCTGTCGGTCATTGGGCTTAACGCCGCGCTGGTTTCGCTCTGGTTTGTTGGCCAGGCGGGCGCCATGGACGTCACCCCGCTGATGCGGGTTGACGGTTTCGCCATGCTCTACACCGGGCTGGTGCTGCTGGCGAGTCTTGCCACCTGTACCTTTGCTTACCCGTGGCTGGAAGGCTACGACGACAACCGGGAAGAGTTTTACCTGCTGGTGTTGATTGCCGCGCTTGGCGGTATTCTGCTGGCAAATGCTAACCATCTGGCGGCGCTGTTCCTCGGTATCGAACTGATTTCTCTGCCTCTGTTTGGTCTGGTTGGCTATGCGTTCCGTCAGAAATGTTCGCTGGAAGCCAGTATCAAATACACCATTCTGTCTGCCGCAGCGTCTTCCTTCCTGCTGTTCGGTATGGCGCTGGTGTACGCGCAGTCTGGCAACCTGTCGTTTGTTGCGCTCGGTAAGAGTCTTGGCGACGGCATGCTGCACGAACCGCTGCTGCTGGCGGGCTTCGGTCTGATGATTGTTGGCCTCGGCTTTAAACTCTCGCTGGTTCCGTTCCACCTGTGGACGCCAGACGTATACCAGGGCGCTCCGGCTCCGGTTTCCACCTTCCTGGCGACGGCGAGCAAAATCGCTATCTTCGGCGTAGTGATGCGTCTGTTCCTGTACGCACCGGTTGGCGACAGCGAAGCGGTACGTACCGTGCTGGGTGTGATTGCCTTTGCCTCCATCATCTTCGGTAACCTGATGGCGCTGAGCCAGACCAACATCAAGCGTCTGCTCGGTTACTCCTCCATCTCTCACCTCGGCTATCTGTTGGTGGCGTTGATTGCCCTGCAGAGTGGCGAAATGTCGATGGAAGCGGTTGGCGTTTACCTGGCCGGTTATCTGTTCAGCAGCCTCGGCGCGTTCGGTGTGGTCAGCCTGATGTCCAGCCCGTACCGCGGCCCGGATGCCGATTCTCTGTTCTCCTACCGTGGTCTGTTCTGGCATCGTCCGATCCTCGCGGCAGTGATGACGGTAATGATGCTGTCTCTGGCGGGTATCCCGATGACGCTGGGCTTTATCGGTAAGTTCTACGTGCTGGCAGTCGGTGTGCAGGCTAACCTTTGGTGGCTGGTTGCTGCCGTGGTGGTCGGTTCCGCAATTGGTTTGTACTACTATCTGCGTGTTGCCGTGAGCCTGTACCTGAGCGCGCCGCAACAGCTGAACCGCGATGCGCCGTCTAACTGGCAGTACAGCGCGGGCGGGATCGTGGTGCTGATTTCTGCTCTGTTGGTGCTGGTGCTGGGTATCTATCCGCAACCGCTGATCAGCATTGTGCAGTTAGCGACGCCGCTGATGTAAGCGATCCGCTAAAACGAAAAAAACCCGCCTTGGCGGGGTTTTTTATGCGTGAAATCCGGTCAATTTAAAAGCTGCCTGCTCACCAGCGGACCGCTAATGTCTTTCGCTGCGCGCTCCATGACTTCCTGAATGACAGAAGAGAGTTCATTGACCTCAAATTTTGCCACGTAGCCATCAGCTTTAACCCGGCGAACGTGATCTTCATTGGCACTACCGGAAAGCGAGGAGTGGATAACGACCGGGATTTTCTTCAGGCGTTCGTCGGTCTTGATCTTACGGGTAAGCGTAAAACCGTCCATCTCCGGCATTTCCAGGTCGGTGAGCACCAGGGCTATCTTCTCGGTGATTGGCTTGCCTTCCGCCTGTGCTTCTGCGGAAAGCTGCTGGATTTTTTCCCATGCATCCTTACCTGTCACATGCATCTGATGCGGGATTTCCATGGCATTAAGCCCTTTCTCCAGCATCGCGCGAGCGACTTTCGAATCTTCTGCTACAATCGCCACCGCACCCGGCGTGATGTTGAATTTACTGGTTTTCAGGTCTGTCGCGCGTAAATCGTGATTGGACGGTACGATGTCGTAAAGGATTTGCTCAACGTCGAGCACAAGCGCCAGGTTGTTGGTCTCTTTATCGTCATCCAGGCAGGCGATACTGGTGATGTAGCGGCCGTTGACGGCTTTCTCGGCGGTATGCACCTGTTGCCAGTCCAGACGCATAATGTTTTCCACTGATTCCACCGCAAACGCCTGTACGCTGCGGGCGTATTCTGTAATGAGCAGGATGTTGAGTCCGGTCTCGGGTTTACAGCCCGCCACCGCCGGCAGGTCAATCACCGGAATCACTTGATCGCGAATGTTCACCATACCTAACAGCGGAGCTTTCATTCCCGCCGGACGCGTAAACGTCGGCATCGGCACGATTTCACGTAGTTTAAATACGTTGATGCCAAACAGCTCTGATTTCTGCTCCTCAACAGATTTGCCGAGGCGAAACAGTAGCAGTTCAAAACGGTTAGACAGGGTTAGGTTGGTCCTGTCATCAATATCTTTCTGGAAATTGTTCATCCTGTCCTCAGTGTGAAAGCCAGCCTTTTCACTGTTATCGGCACTGAGGCGAAAAAATAGAGCATTAAACGGTGAAAATGGCGAAATCGTGAGCCAGTTCTGTTGCCGGGAACAGCGTTCTGCACTCTTCGAGTAATCGCTGACAGCCTTTTTCATCGTAGCGTGAGCTAACGTGGGTCATGATCAAGCGTCCGACACCTGCTTTAAGCGCCAGAAGCGCGGCTTGTCGGGTTGAGCTGTGTCCACGACTATTGGCCTTCTCCTCCATTGACGAGTCCAGCGTAGTTTCATGCACCATCACATCCACACCTTTTGCCAGTTCGAGGGCACTTGCGCACGGGCCTGTATCGCCGAAAATAGCCACCGATTTTCCCCTGGTGGCCGGGGCAAGAAAGTCGGCACCGTTAATCGCGCGACCATCTTCCAGTACGATGGTTTTCCCGGCTTTCAAATCCTGAAACCACGGGCCGGATTTAACACCAGCCGCCTTCAGAGCACTGGCGTCAAGTGCACCGGGTTTGTCGTGCTCTTCAATGCGAAAACCATAGCATTCCAGCGGATGTTCTAGTGGATATGCCGTTACCTTACGCAGGCCGTCATCCACGATTTCACCTGCGGTGATTTCCACAATATCCAGAGGATAATCAGTCCATGAACCGCTCAGACGCAATGCGGTTTCGGTAAATTCCCGTAATCCTTTTGGTCCGTAAAGCGTCAGTGGCTTCACGTTCCCGGCCATCGAACGACTGCATAGCAGACCAGGTAAACCAAACAGGTGGTCGCCATGCAGGTGGCTGATAAAAATACGGTCGAGTTTTCCCGGATTGAACGGCGTGGCGAGCATCTGATGCTGTGTTCCTTCGCCGCAATCAAAAAGCCACAGCCCCGGCTGAGTCGGGTGTTGCAGATTGAGTAAAATTGCCGTTACATTGCGTGAGCGGGTAGGAACTCCCGCTGACGTGCCTAAAAATAGTAATTCCATCTTTGCGTTACACTTTTCGCCATCAATAAGGCAGGGTGTTCAGGTTATCACAACAAAGGGGCAGACAATGATTCACTGGCAAGATCTCCACCATGCAAAGCTGAGTACACAAGAACTGTATGCCATTCTTCAGCTTCGCTGCGCGGTGTTTGTTGTTGAACAACAGTGTCCATATCAGGATGTGGATGGCGACGATCTGGTTGGAGAAAATCGGCACATTCTGGGCTGGCACAATGATGAGTTGGTGGCGTATGCGAGGATTCTGAAAAGCGATGACGATCTGGAGCCGGTGGTCATTGGCCGGGTGATTGTCAGCGAAGCGCTACGCGGCGCAAAACTTGGGCAACAGCTGATGACCCAGACGCTGGCATCCTGTGCGCAACACTGGCCGCACAAGGCGCTGTATCTGGGGGCGCAGGCGCATCTGCAATCGTTTTATGCGCGCTTTGGTTTTATACCGGTGACGGATATTTATGACGAAGACGGGATTCCGCACATCGGGATGGCGCGAGAAGCACATCAGGCATAAACAGGCGCAAACGGTCCAGGTTGTCTATAGTTAGCGGATACGTCAATAGAAAGGGAGAATACAATGTCTTTTCAATCTTATGAATCACGTATCGATGATGATCTGGAGCTCTTGAGCGAAACGCTGGAAGAGGTGCTGCGTTCTTCCGGCGATCCGGCCGATCAAAAATATCTTGAGTTAAAAGCGCGGGCAGAGCGGGCGTTACAAGAGGTGAGAAATCGCGTCAGCCATGCCTCTGACAATTATTATTTCCGCGCGAAAAAGGCCGTTTGCCGTGCAGATGACTATGTGCATGAAAAACCCTGGCGTGGAATCGGCGTTGGCGCCACGGTCGGTTTAGTGATGGGATTGTTGTTAGCACGGCGATAAATTCCGCTCCGTCAGCGCATTTGTTCGTACTCCCTAACTGGGGGTACTGCTTTTTCTGTTCAGTACCCCGTATAATAAGAGGTTTTTAACAGGGAGAGGTCCGCGTGCAATCAATCACTACTGCGCTGGAAGGTCTGATGCGTCATTTGTCGCAAGAGATACCGGCAGCACCTGGAATTCGTATTTACGACATACCTTTCCCTCTGAACGATGCGTTTGACGCTTTAGGATGGCTGGCCAGTCAACCCGTCTGGCCCCAGTTTTACTGGCAGCAGCGTAACGGCGACGAAGAAGCCGCTGTGCTGGGTGCCGTTGCCACGTTTTCCTCGCTGGCATCCGCTCAACAGTTTTTACGTCAGCACGACAACCAACCTGACCTGCGTATCTGGGGCCTTAATGCGTTCGAGCCCCGGCACGGCAATTTGTTGTTACCGCGACTGGAATGGCGACGCTGCGCCGGGGTGGCAAGCTTACGGCTACACCTGTACAGCGATGTTTCGCTGCGTGAAGACGCCGTACGCGCGGTCGAATTTATTTCCACGCTGGCCAACGTTAAGCCGTTGCCCGCGTTGCGTTTGAGTTTGACGGGAGAACAACACTGGCCAGATAAGGCCGGCTGGACAGACCTGATAAAACTTGCCACGCACACCATCAATGGCGAAGAACTCGACAAAGTTGTGCTGGCGCGAGCGACAGATTTACAGTTTTCACAGTCGGTGAATGCCGCTGCGGTGATGGCTTCCAGCCGTCGCCTGAACCTTAACTGCTACCATTTCTTTATGGCATTCTCTGCCGACTCCGCTTTTCTTGGTTCTTCCCCTGAACGTTTGTATCGGCGGCGTGATACGGCGCTGCGCACCGAAGCGCTGGCCGGAACCGTTGCCAACCACGCTGAGGATCATCGCGCCTGGCAGTTAGGCGACTGGTTGATGAAAGATGATAAAAACCAGCGCGAGAATATGCTGGTGGTCGAAGATATTTGCCAGCGGCTGCAAGGCTGTACGCAAACCCTTGATGTGCTCCCCCCGCAGGTGCTCAGACTGCGTAAGGTGCAGCATCTACGCCGTTGTATCTGGACGGAACTGAATCAGGCCGACGATACGCTTTGCCTGATGCAACTCCAGCCTACGGCGGCCGTTGCAGGCATTCCGCGTGAGCTGGCGCGCGAATTCATCCAGCAAAATGAACCCTTTGAACGCGAGTGGTATGCCGGCTCTGCGGGTTATCTTTCTCTGCGCCAAAGTGAATTCTGCGTATCATTGCGTTCGGCGAAAATTAACGCCAACGTGGTCCGCCTGTATGCCGGCGCGGGGATTGTACGTGGTTCAGATCCTGAGCAAGAATGGCAAGAAATAGACAATAAAGCGGCAGGACTGCGCACTTTATTACAGATGGAAGGGTAATGAGTTGTATATTACCGACTCATATCAAAAATCCATTTATTCGATTCTTTATACTGTGTCGCAATATTGATACCGGACAATCTCATGTCAGTAAGCGCATTTAACCGACGCTGGGCGGCGGTCATACTGGAAGCACTCACTCGCCACGGCGTCAGGCATATCTGCATTGCCCCTGGCTCTCGTTCTACACCGTTGACGCTGGCAGCCGCGGAAAATCCTGCTTTCATCCACCATACCCATTTTGATGAGCGTGGTCTTGGGCATCTGGCCTTAGGTCTGGCAAAAGTGAGTCGCCAGCCTGTCGCCGTGATTGTCACGTCCGGTACGGCGGTGGCGAACCTGTATCCCGCATTGATTGAAGCGGGCCTGACCGGTGAAAAACTGATTTTACTCACGGCTGACCGACCGCCAGAACTTATCGACTGTGGCGCTAATCAGGCGATTCGTCAGGCCGGCATGTTTGCTTCTCATCCGTCGCAAACGCTCTCCTTACCGCGTCCAACTCAGGACATTCCGGCAAGCTGGCTGGTGTCCACCATTGATAATGCCCTGGCCGCGCTGCATAGCGGAGCGGTTCATATTAATTGTCCGTTTGCCGAACCGCTGTATGGCGACATGGACGAAACGGGGATCGCCTGGCAGCAGCGCCTCGGCGACTGGTGGCAGGATGATAAACCCTGGCTACGTGAAGCGCGTCGGCTGGAAAGCGACAAACAACGTGACTGGTTTTTCTGGCGACAAAAGCGCGGCGTAGTCATTGCAGGCCGTATGAGCGCGGAAGAGGGCAAGAAAGTTGCGCAATGGGCGCAGATGCTTGGCTGGCCGCTGATTGGCGATGTGTTGTCGCAAACCGGACAACCCCTGCCGTGTGCTGACCTGTGGTTGGGGAATGCGAAGGCGGTGACTGAGTTACAGCAGGCGCAGATAGTGGTGCAGCTTGGCAGTAGCCTGACCGGAAAACGACTCCTGCAATGGCAGGCCAGTTGCGATCCGCAGGAATACTGGATTGTCGATAATATCGAAGGTCGCCTCGATCCGGCGCATCATCGTGGACGCAGGCTGGTGGCGAAGGTTGGTGACTGGCTGGATCTGCATCCGGCGGAAAAACGCCAACCCTGGTGCGTGGAAATCCCGCGCCTGGCGCAACTGGCATGGCAGGCGGTGGAAGCCCGTCGCAACGTGTTTGGTGAAGCGCAATTAGCCCATCGTATTCACGAATATCTGCCCGAACAAGGGCAACTGTTCGTGGGTAACAGTCTGGTGGTGCGCCTGATTGATGCACTGTCGCAGCTTCCGGCTGGTTTCCCGGTCTATAGCAACCGTGGCGCGAGCGGCATTGACGGTCTGCTGTCAACGGCGGCGGGCGTACAGCGCGCCAGCGCAAAATCAACGTTGGCTATCGTCGGCGATTTATCTGCACTGTATGATCTCAATGCGCTGGCGTTATTGCGTCAGGTTTCCGCGCCGTTTGTCCTGATAGTGGTCAATAATAACGGTGGGCAGATATTTTCCCTGCTACCGACGCCGGCAAGTGAACGTGAACGGTTCTATCTGATGCCGCAGAACGTGCACTTTGAGCATGCCGCAGCCATGTTTAACCTTAAATATCAGCGCCCAGAAAACTGGGAGCAACTGGAGAACGCGTTGACAAATGCCTGGCGTACTCCTGCGGCAACGGTTATTGAGCTGGTGGTGAACGAAACTGACGGGGCGCAAACCCTGCAGCAACTGCTGGCGCAGGTAAGCCATCTATGATCCTGCATGCCCAGGCGACCGTAAGCCAGAGTGGATCACCCTGGCTGGTTTTCCTGCACGGTTTCTCCGGCGACTGTCGGGAATGGCACACGGTCGGCGAAGCGTTTCAGGATTATTCGCGGCTATATATCGACCTGCCGGGACACGGCGGTTCCGCCGAGATTAAGGTGAGCGGGTTCAATGATGTCTGTGCGTTATTGCGTAACACCTTGCTTAGTTACAACATACTTAGCTACTGGCTGGTGGGATACTCTCTTGGCGGCAGAGTCGCGATGATGGCGGCCTGTCAGGAGATGCCCGGACTTTGCGGTCTGGTCGTTGAAGGTGGTCATCCTGGCTTGCAAAGCGAGGAGGCACGCGTTCAACGTCGTCTTTCAGATGGCCGCTGGGCCGCGCGTTTTCGCGCTGAGCCGCTGCGTGAGGTATTTAATGACTGGTATCAACAGCCAGTATTTTCCTCGCTGAATGCGGCGCAAAGAGAGGCGCTGGTCGATCTGCGTAGCCAGAATAACGGGCATACGCTGGCGGCGATGCTGGAGGCCACCTCGCTTGCCGTACAACCTGATTTACGTGCGCAACTCACTGCGCGCACATTTCCGTTTTATTATTTATGTGGTGAACGTGACGATAAATTCCGCGCGCTGGCGACGGAAATGTCAGTACCAAACCATGTGATTCGTAATGCCGGACACAACGCGCATCGGGACAACCCCGCTGGCGTGGTGGACTGTCTGGCTCAGATTCTACGTCGCTGACTATAGGACACTTTATGATCTATCCTGATGAAACAATGCTTTACGCACCGGTAGAATGGCACGATTGCTCTGCAGGCTATACCGACATTCTCTACGAGAAATCCACCGACGGTATCGCCAAAATCACCATTAATCGTCCACAGGTACGCAATGCTTTCCGTCCTGTTACCGTAAAAGAGATGATCCAGGCGCTGGCGGATGCCCGCTATGACGACAACATCGGTGTGATCATTCTGACCGGTGCGGGTGACAAAGCGTTTTGCTCAGGCGGCGATCAGAAAGTGCGTGGCGATTACGGCGGATACCAGGATGACTCCGGTGTGCATCACCTGAACGTGCTGGACTTCCAGCGTCAGATTCGTACCTGTCCGAAACCGGTCGTGGCGATGGTAGCAGGGTACTCCATCGGCGGCGGCCACGTGCTGCACATGATGTGTGACCTGACCATTGCGGCGGAAAACGCCATCTTTGGTCAGACCGGCCCGAAAGTGGGTTCCTTCGACGGTGGTTGGGGTGCCTCTTACATGGCCCGTATCGTGGGTCAGAAAAAAGCGCGTGAAATCTGGTTCCTGTGCCGTCAGTACGATGCGCAGCAGGCGCTGGACATGGGCCTGGTCAACACCGTGGTTCCGCTGGCGGATCTGGAGAAAGAGACCGTACGCTGGTGCCGTGAGATGCTGCAAAACAGCCCGATGGCGCTGCGTTGCCTGAAAGCGGCACTGAACGCCGACTGCGATGGACAGGCAGGTCTGCAAGAACTGGCCGGTAACGCCACCATGCTGTTCTACATGACGGAAGAAGGTCAGGAAGGTCGTAACGCCTTTAACCAGAAACGTCAGCCTGACTTCAGCAAATTCAAACGGAATCCGTAATGCGTAGCGCGCAGGTATACCGCTGGCAGATCCCCATGGACGCGGGGGTGATTCTGCGCGACAGGCGGTTAAAAACGCGTGACGGGTTGTATGTTTGTCTGCGTGACGGCGAGCATGAAGGGTGGGGAGAGATCTCCCCGCTGCCGGGCTTCAGTCAGGAAAGCTGGGAAGAGGCGCAAACCGAGCTGCTGTCCTGGGTGCAAGGCTGGCTGCAAGGGGATGATTCTTTACCACAGCTGCCTTCTGTCGCTTTTGGCGCAAGCTGTGCGCTGGCCGAACTGGCTGACGCTCTGCCGGAGGCTGCAGACTATCGTGCTGCGCCTCTGTGTACGGGCGATCCTGACGATTTGGTGCTGCAACTGGCGGATATGCCGGGCGAAAAAGTTGCCAAGATCAAGGTTGGGCTGTATGAAGCGGTTCGTGACGGAATGGTAGCCAATCTGCTGCTCGAGGCGATTCCGGAGCTGCATCTGCGACTCGACGCCAACCGCGCCTGGACGCCGTTGAAAGCCCAACAGTTCGCGAAATACGTCAATCCAGAGTATCGCGGACGCATTGCCTTCCTTGAAGAACCATGTAAAACGCGCGATGACTCACGCGCATTCGCACGTGAAACCGGCATCGCTATCGCCTGGGACGAAAGTCTGCGCGAAGCGGATTTCACCTTTGAAGCCGAAGAGGGCGTCAAGGCTGTGGTTATCAAACCTACTCTGACCGGTAGTCTCGACAAAGTGCGTGAACAGGTTGCGGCGGCGCATGCGCTTGGTCTCACCGCCGTTATCAGTTCATCTATTGAGTCGAGTCTTGGCTTAACCCAACTGGCGAGAATTGCCGCCTGGCTGACGCCGCAGACCATTCCGGGTCTGGACACGCTGAGTCTGATGCAGTGCCAGCAGGTACGCACCTGGCCGGGTAGCGCGTTGCCGTGTATTGCCGTTGATGCGCTGGAACGCCTGCTATGACCTCATGGGAAATGCCCGCGAGCGCAAGCTTAGCGGGCACTGACTGGCCCTGGCGCGACTGGCGGCAGGTTCGTGCGCAGGCGCCAGCGCTGCGCCTCAACGATGAAGTATTAAGCTGGAGTGAGCTCTGTACCCGCGTCGATCATCTGGCCAGCGGTTTTGCCGCTCAGGGCGTGGAAGAGGGCGATGGCGTCCTGCTCCGCGCATGGAATCATCCGCGTTCTTTACTGACCTGGCTGGCATTGCTGCAATGTGGGGCGCGGGTTTTACCTGTGAACCCACAGTTGCCTCAATCGCTGCTTGATGTGCTGGTCCCGGACTTAACGCTACGTTTTGCCCTGGATCTGGAGGCCGCTAACGCGTTTCCCGGGCTGGAACCGTTGCAGATGCAGGCGCTGCCAGGCGCACATGCCGCCGCGTGGTCGCCTCAGCGCTTGAGCACAATGACGTTAACCTCAGGTTCCACCGGATTGCCGAAAGCGGCGGTTCACACCTGTCAGGCACATCTGGCAAGCGCGCAGGGCGTGCTGTCATTAATGCCGTTTGGCGCTGAAGATGACTGGCTGCTTTCATTGCCGCTGTTTCATGTTTCCGGCCAGGGTATTTTATGGCGCTGGTTGTTTGCCGGGGCGCGAATGACCGTGCGCGACAAGCAGCCGCTGGAGCAAATGCTGGTCGGCTGCACCCATGCCTCGTTGGTCCCCACACAGTTGTGGCGCTTGTTGGTCAATAAAACGCCGGTCACGCTCAAAGCGGTGCTGCTGGGCGGCGCAGCTATTCCTGTTGAGTTGACGGAGCAGGCGTACGAGCAGGGGATTCGCTGCTGGTGCGGTTATGGACTGACGGAATTCGCTTCCACCGTCTGCGCGAAAGAAGCGGATGGTCTGGCTGATGTCGGTTCAGCCTTAGCGGGCAGAGAAGTCAGAATCGTGGATGACGAAGTCTGGCTGCGTGCGGCCAGCATGGCGCAAGGTTACTGGCGTAACGGACAGCTTATTCCTTTAGTGAACGCGGAAGGGTGGTTTGCTACCCGCGATCGTGGGGTGTTAAAGGACGGCAAGTTAACCATTATCGGTCGCATGGACAATCTGTTTTTTAGCGGTGGGGAAGGCATACAGCCAGAAGAAGTGGAACGCGTGATTGCAGCGCATCCGCAGGTTCTGCAGGCCTTTATTGTCCCGTTAGAAGATAAAGAGTTTGGTCATCGTCCGGTGGCGGTCGTTGAGTATGACACCAACGCTGGCGATGCCAATCTTGCAGAGTGGGTTAAAGATAAGCTGGCCCGTTTTCAGCAACCGGTATGTTGGCTGACGTTGCCACCTGAACTGAAAGCCGGAGGGATTAAAATCTCTCGTCGCGCGTTGGCGGATTGGGTAAGTGCTTCATTATTAACATTAAGAAAATATTAATTACATTTCTCATTTTTGCCATTCCGTCGCTATTGTCGTTTTGTTTATCAGCTAAAGTGTAACCTGATGTGAAATTCATTAACAAAAGGTGCGCTATGGAATGGCATGTGAAGAAGTCTTGCTGTCACAAGAAAGCGGGGAGGCTCTATATCGTACTTTGCGATAGCGGTGGTTCGCTTAAGATGCTTGCTGAGGCGCAATCTTCCGAACGGGTTAAGCCCGGGGATCTCCTTTCACCGCTGAAAGACGCACAGTATTGTGTTAATCGTGATGCATCCCGTGTGATTAAAATAATCGATGCCAGACAGTACATTTGTGACGAATGGGAGCGCCTGTTACGACTGTCGGCAGATAAATGAGCTCAGCGCCGGTGCTTGTCAGCAGGCAGAAAAATCGTCATTAAACCCGCCATGATGCACAGTACCCCAACCAGCGCCTTCACTGAAAATGTTCCCTGCCAGCCGGGCAGAATCATTGATGCGACCCAAACCAGAACATAGCTGAGGCTGAGCAGGGCATAAGCCTTGCTCAGGGCGAGCTGGTGCAGGGCCTTATGCCAGCAAATTACCGACAGTAAATATCCCGCCAGCCCACTAAAAAGAGCCAATGCGCCAGCGTTGAGGGCGAATATGGCGGATAGAAATTTCAACGGTTGCAGCATCGGCGGCAGGTTATCCATCGCAAAGCCGAGACTCAGTTGGGCAGCCGAGGTGATAATAACGCTACATAATCCCCAAAAAATGCCCATTACACCGCGCTCCCAAGAATGAATATGCCGGCGATTATCAGCCCCACACCCAGCCAGTGGCGCGTTGCGACCGGTTCGCGCCAGATTTTCCAGGCGGCCAGCGTCACCCAGACAAAATTCAGGCTCAGCATGGGATAGGCGATGCCAACAGGGATATTCTGCAACACCACCAGCCAGAGCAGCATAGCCAGGCCGAGGCTTGCCAGGGCCAGCCCAATCCATTGCGTAATATGGCGTTTTCGCCTGCCTGAAGGTACCGGACGCGTTGCTTGCTTCTGGCATAACTGTCCGCATACGCTGAGCAGGCTGGCGAAAATTAATACTATCCAGATCATTTCGGCCGATACTGAATCAGGACCAGACGCCCCTGATTATCGATATAATCAGCGGGAGGAATGGCTAGTTGATTAATATCTTCATTCTTATCAATCGAGAGCACGAGGGTAATATTTCCTTGCTGACGGTGTTGGGCTAACCAGTCGACAAAGTCCGTCCGACTGACAAAGCGCCCTTGGGCATCCGGATAGCTGAGGCCGTATTTCAACTCGCCTGTTTGTCCGTATAGCATGATGTCGTCACGCTTCAGGCTCCAGGCCAGCCCCGCAGCGACGCCAACGCTGTCGGTGAGAATATAGCGGCTGGATTCCAGCGACTCTTTGGTCATCTCGACAAAAAACTGCGGTTGTTTAGATTCCATGACCCGATCGGGAATGGAGAAGCCAAACAACAGCGCCAGTCCTAATGGGCAAAACGCGGCAAATTGCCAGTTCTTCTCGCGGTTATTTAACGTATACCAGCCAAAGAGCGTCCAGATGAGAAAAATACCCCATGCACAAAAAACCTTATAGGTTTCGATATGCGACCAGATAGGCATTTTCAACGGTCCCAGCGTGGAAACAATAAACGTGGCGATAATGCCTACCACACCAAACAGAACGTTGATCCAGCCATTCACACGCAGCGCGGCTGAACCTTTTTGCGCAGCCTGCAGGCCAAAACGCGCCGTTAATATCGCCAGCGGCGCGAAGCAGGAAAGAATATAGGTCGGCAGTTTTCCTTTTGCGATGCTGAAAAACAGGATCGGCATGATAATCCAGCTTAGCAGGTATAGTGTGCTGCGCGGAACATCTCGTTCCCGCCAGCCCGTACGCAGTGCGCCGGGAAGCAGCCCGAGCCACGGTAACGCGCCAGCCAAAAGCACGGGAATGTAGTACCAGACAGGGGCCTTATGTTGGGCATCATCCTGGGCGAAGCGTTGAATGTGTTCGACCCAGAAAAAGTAATGCCAGAAGTCCGGCTCACGCTGAGCAATCGCTACTCCCCAAGGCAGCACAATCACGACGCAGCCGACGACTGCCAGCAGGCCGTAGACGATCAGGTCTTTCCAGCGTTTTTGCACGAAAACCCACGGCAGTACGCTGAGCACAGGAACAGCAAGCGCCAGGAAACCCTTGGTCATTACGCCCATGCCGCAGGTTAGCCCTAACAGCAGAAAGGCAACGATTTTGCGTGTACTGGTAGTGGCCAGCATCCCCTCCCAAAAGCAGCACATGCCCGCCATCAGCCAGAGTGCGATCATAGGATCGAGTACCGCGTAGGTACCGATGCTATAGACCGAAAAAAAGGTTAAAAAGATAACTGAAGAGAGTACGGCGGTACGCTTATCCTGCCACATCCGCATGGCAAGCCAGGCTACCAGTAGCGCAGTCAGCAAGGTGGCAAAAATCGCCCCCGCTCTGACGCCAAAATTATTGGCGCCAAACAGCCATTGCCCGATGCTGTTCAACCAGTATCCGGCAATCGGTTTTTCAAAATAACGCAGCCCTAAAAAGTGCGGAACGATCCAGTCGCCAGAGGTCAGCATCTCCCGACTGATTTCGGCATAGCGCGTTTCATCAGGCTGCCACAGCAGACGACTATTAATAGGTAAAATAAAATACAGCGCGATAAAAGCGATAAATGCCAGGGCGTTACGTACCGATTTCATTGTGTCATATCCACGGGTTGCTGACAGCCGAGCCATCCCTCTCTGCCGGGAATTTTCCCACGCACGATCCGCCCGGTTGGCAGCGTACTGATATCGTCCGGTAGCAGATCCCCGAGCGGGCAAAACGTAATCCCCATGTCGGCAGCACGAGTGAGCAGTTCGTCAAAATTCTGCTGAAAGGCAATACCTTCCACTTCTGCATGAATGGTGTACACCGGTGTCTCTCTGCTCATCTGGATGTGGGAGAGAATATAAGCGTTAAAGTCCACCGCCTGAACCTCCTGACCCACCACTTCATCCCATGTGGGTAATGTGACAGGAATTTGCGGCGTACCTGTTTTCCCGGATGCCAGCACAGGACGGAATAACGACGTTCCCCGACAGTCGCTGTTATAGCGCAGATGGAACGTTTCTTTGGCATGGACGACGCGGTCGTCGGCACGCCATCCGGCAACGGCGGAGCAGGTAACGGGCTGATTGATGATAGCTTCAAGGGCGGTAATGCCACGTGAAATATCATCAATTAGCTCTTTGTCATTCCAGTTTCCGCTTCGCGCCTGCCAGGCATGGTGATCCCAGGCATGCAAACCGGTTTCATGAAGCAGGGCGGTTTGCGCAATAATTGCCGCATTGGCCTGGCCGATCTCTTTTCCCGGCCATGCTGTACCCGCCAGCAAAATATCCCACCCGTAGAGCGATGCTGCGTTTGAGCGCAGCATCTTCCACAGAAATTGTGGCTTCACCAGACGCCAGAGATGGCGTCCCATGTTGTCAGGTCCCACGCTAAAGAAAAAACTTGCCCGAACGTTATGTCGGTTCAATGTCTCCAGCAGGCGGGGCACGCCTTCGCGTGTCCCCCTGAATGTGTCGACATCAATGCGCAAGCCAACTTTGGTCATGATGTGTGTTCCGTGATATCCACACTGCGTAAGAAGAAGTCCAGCGTCTCTTCTACCGTTTCCTGCATCTCAATGGTGGGTTCCCAGTTCAGGCAACGTTTTGCGTTGCGAATATTGGGCTTACGGTGCTCAACGTCCTGATAACCTTTACCATAGTAGGTGCTGCTTTCGACGTCGCGGAAACCGGCAAACGGCGGAAAATGCTGACGTAATGGATGTTTTTCAAAGCAGGTTAGCAGCATTTCTGCCAGTTCCTGAATACTCGCTTCGTTTTCCGGGTTACCGATGTTGATAATCTCGCCGTCACAGCGTCCGCCTTCATTTTCAATAATGCGGTACAGGGCTTCGATACCATCGCGAATATCGGTAAAACAGCGCTTTTGCTTGCCGCCTTCAATCAGCTTAATCGGTGAGCCTTCCACCAGATTGAGAATCAATTGGGTGATGGCGCGTGAGCTGCCGATACGCGCGGCGTTAAGACTGTCCAGACGCGGTCCCATCCAGTTAAACGGACGGAACAGGGTGAAGCGCAACCCCTCTTTTTCGCCGTATGCCCAGATTACGCGGTCCAGCAACTGCTTGGAAACGGAGTAGATCCAACGTGGTTTATTCACCGGGCCGACGATCAGATTCGAGCTGTCCTCATCGAAGACTTTATCGGTACACATGCCGTAGACTTCGGAGGTTGACGGGAAAATGATGCGCTTACGGTACTTCACGCAGTAGCGAATGATTTTCAGGTTCTCTTCAAAATCGAGTTCAAACACGCGCAGTGGGTTGCGGGTATATTCGATTGGCGTTGCGATCGCCACCAGCGGCAATACGACGTCGCATTTTTTCACATGATATTCAATCCATTCGGAGTGAATGCTAATGTCGCCTTCGACGAAATGGAAACGCGGATGTTGCAGGAAACGCCCAATTGCGTCGCTGCCAATATCGAGTCCATATACTTCGTAATTGTCTTCTTGCAGCAGGCGCTCGGTCAGGTGGTTACCAATGAAGCCGTTAACGCCAAGGATCAGCACGCGAGTACGACGTTTGCTGGTGGTAACTGACTGGCTGTTCAGACGAGAACCGGGTACCAGGCCCAGAACCTGCGCCAGCTGTGAGCCTTGCATCGCAATACCATCGCCAGCTTGTCCGGTAATAATCTCCAGTGCGCCATCGGCACAGGCGATCAGCAAAGGCGACACGGAGATGACGGTGCCCGGTTGGGCTGCAAGGTCATTTGTGCAAACACGCGACGACCAGACGGTGAACTTTTGCGTGCCAACATAGCTAAATGCACCCGGCCACGGATCGCTGACGGCGCGGACCTGGTTATGCAGCTCCGCGGTGGGTTTGTTCCAGTCCAGGAAGCTATCTTCCGGCGTGCGGCGGCCAAAACAGGTAGCCTCTGCTTCCTGTTGCGGGCGTTCTGCATAATCGCCCGTTTTAATCGCGGGCAGCGCTTGTTCCAGCAGCTGACGCGCAGCCTGGCACAATTTATGGTGCAGCGTTAACGCCACATCATCCGAAGAGATAGCGACAGACTGCTGGGCGATAATAGCGCCAGCGTCTGCACGTTTGACCATGCGATGAAGCGTGACGCCGGTTTCGGTTTCGCCATTGACCAATACCCAGTTCAGCGGCGCGCGGCCGCGGTATTTTGGCAGCAGCGAGCCGTGCAGATTAAATGCCCCCTTAGGCGCAAGACTGAGGATCTCCTCACTCAGTAAATGGCGATAGTAGAACGAGAAGATAACATCGGGTGCCAGTTGGCTAATGCGCTCGATCCACAAAGGATGATTAACCTCGTCCGGGGCGTAAACCGGAATACCGGCGCTGGCGGCGAGGCGGGAAACAGAGCCAAAAAACGCTTTTTCACCCGGGTTGTCGGTGTGCGTAAAAATTGCGGCGATTTCATAACCTGCATCCAACAAGGCCTGGACACCCTGACATCCCATATCGTGATAGGCAAATACGACGGCTTTCATGCGCGGTTTTCCTCGGTTGACTGCGTGGTTTGTGGGCGGATAACGTGTTGAACAAAATAGCGGGGGCGGGCGCGGACATCGTTATAGATGCGACCGATATATTCGCCGAGTAAACCCATGCCAATGAACTGTGCGCCGATAAAGGTAAACAGGACGGCAAACAGCATGAATACCCCTTCCGCGGCCCACTGCGGGCCGAGCGTCAGGCGTAACACAACAAGCAGAACGGACAGCGTAAAGCCCGTGGCGGCAATCACGCTGCCGAGCAGGCTCAACATACGTAACGGCGTGGTGGTCAGACAGGTCACCAGGTCATACATCAGGTTGATCAGACGCATGAAGCTGTATTTAGAGTCACCAAATTCACGCTCTGCATGGTGCACCGGGATCTCCGTGGCGCGACGGGCAAAAATGTTGGCCAGAATCGGAATAAAGGTGCTGCGTTCCTGGCAATGCAGCATGGCATCGACAATATGGCGACGATAGGCGCGTAGCATGCAGCCGTAGTCGCCCATCGCTTTACCGGTAGTGCGCTGAATCAGGTGGTTGATCATACGCGAGGCGGTTTTACGAAATACGCTGTCCTGTCGGTTCTGGCGTACCGTTCCGACCACATCGAAACCTTCATCTGCGGTGGCAACCAGCCGGGGGATCTCTTCCGGCGGGTTTTGCAAATCGGCATCCAGCGTGATGATCAAGTCACCGGTGACATGGCTGAAACCGGCCATAATTGCCGAGTGCTGGCCGTAATTGCGGTTCAGCAGAATAGAAACGATATGGCTGTTCGGCGCCTGTGAAGCGTCCATCATCAGTTGCGCGGAACGGTCGCTGCTGCCGTCATCGATCAGCAAGATTTCATAATCTTTGCCCAATTTTTCGCAGGCGGCGCTGGTGCGTCTGATTAATTCTGGCAGGCTTTCCTGTTCGTTAAAAACAGGAATGACCACTGAGACTTTCTTGATCGGTGTGGCTTCAAACATAGTTATTGTCCTGCAATCTCGCGAAGCGCCGTAATGACCCGCTGGGTGTCGGTGGCGGTCATATCGGGGAACAATGGCAGCGAGCAGATGCGTGCGCTATTCCATTCTGTATTTGGCAGCGAAAGCGTGGTGAAGCGTTCGCGGTAATATTTTTGCGTATGGGCTGCACGAAAATGCAGACCGGTGCCGATATTTCTGGCCTTCAGCGCTTCCATTAAGGCATCTCTGTTCAGGCCGCAGCGCGCTTCGTCAACACGAATGATAAACAGGTGCCAGGCGTGAACGTGGGACCACTGGGGCAGGCTCAACGGTTGAAATGGCGTATCGGCCAGCGCCTGTTGATATTCCTGGGCAATTTGTGCGCGGCGCGAGTTCAGTTGTTCCAGCTTCTTCAGCTGTACCAGCGCGATGGCGGCATTGATATCTGTGAGGTTGTATTTGTATCCTGGCGCCAACACTTCGGCCTGCGGCGCACGGCCGTAGGTTTGTCGATCGAAAGCATCAACGCCCAGGCCGTGAAACTTCAGACTGCGAAGCCGCTGGGCAAGCTGGCCGTCATCGGTAACAATCAGCCCACCCTCCGCACAGGTGATATTTTTGATGGCATGAAACGAGAAAATAGCGGTGCCGCGCGCGCCAACATGACGACCCTTATATAACGTCCCTACGGCGTGCGCCGCATCTTCGATGATCGGAATGCCATAGCGTTCGCCAATGGCATAAATCGCGTCAAGGTCAGCAGGGGCGCCAGCGTAATGTACCGGAATAATCGCTTTGGTTCGTGGCGTGATGGCCGCTTCAATCTGCTCCGGTGTGACCATGAGCGTATCGCGATCAACATCGACCATGATTGGTGTGGCACCCAGCAGGACAATCATATTGAGGGTAGAAACCCACGTCATCGATGGCGTGATGACCTCATCGCCCGCACCGATGCCCAGCGCCATCAGCGTGATGTGCATTCCAGCAGTGGCGGAGCAGACGGCAACGGCATGCTTATTTCCCGTGAGCTGGCAGAAGGCTTCTTCCAACTGTTGATTTTGCGGGCCGGTGGTTATCCAGCCAGAATCCAGAACCGCCTTCACTGCGGCAAGCTCTTCAGCTCCCATAGCCGGGCGAGAGAAAGGCAAAAAGTCAGACATCATTATTCCTTCAAGCCATTTAACGCACCGACGTTTTATTTTTAGCGATAAACAGGGGCGTCGTTAATTATTTATCAGGCTTCAAAGGTTAATGACTGAAGGTTAATTTATCCTTAAGAGTTTAAGGTTCGAGATATAAAGGAAAATAACGGTGTTTTTAATTTATTGTTTTGAAATCAAATGAATTTTACAGAAATTGCGTGGCGTAAACGGCATTGCTGTTTACCGTAGACAGGTCAATGCAATGCCGCAATTCAGAGGGTTTATTTTATGCCACTATTAGAATGATAACTTAGAGTAATCCTTTCAGGGTTAACGTCTTACGCGTGGCGACATTTAAGTCGTACGTGCCAAGATCTTCCGGTTTAACCCAGGCGAACGCCTGAAACTCTTCGTTAATGTTCACTTCACGATTCTCCGCGACACAATCAAAGATAAGATAGATCATGTAAATCTCTTCCTGGCTGCCATCGGCATAGGTTTTGGTGCGAATATCATCACTGAAGGTCCATGGGGTAATTTCTGATAACACGAGCTGTTCGCCCAGTTCTTCCCTCACTTCCCGACGCAATGCTTCTTCGATGCGTTCGCCCGCTTCAACACCGCCGCCAGAAAGCGCCCACTGGCCGGGGAACACGCCACGGTCATCAGCCATTTTGCACAGTAAATAACAGCCATTATTTTGTATTAATGGACAAACAATCGTTCTTTGGCGCATAAGTCGGATCCTTGTAGGGGAATACTGAGAATTCCATCGTGTGCCCATCTTACCTTTTGCTGGCGGCAGAAAAAACGCTTCCGTGACGATTAACCCTTCTTTAACTGAGGAGAAAGGGATGTTTGTTGAAAACGAGGGGTAGCTACGTTCGATTCTGCAATTAGCCGCAGAATTTAACCTTAACTCAAACTTGCAAGTAGTATTTGGTTACAATATGCCATTGCATCGCTTTTTTAGCTCATTGATTCCTTGTCATCTGGCAGTACAATTCCTCAGTTTTGGGGCTATGTTTTGATTCTTGCTGGAAAGGATAGAAAATGAAAAAAAGTTTAATGTTGGGTTTTGCCGGAATGCTGTTTGTTTCCGCGTCGGCGAGCGCAATTAGCATTAGTGGCCAGGCGGGCGAAGATTACACCAACCTTGGGTTTGGTATGGGAACTGAGTCTACCGGACTGGCGGTCAGCGGTAACTGGATGCATAACGATGACGACGGCGATGCAGCCGGTCTGGGACTGGGTCTGAATATTCCGCTTGGTCCGTTGCTGGCAACCGTTGGAGGAAAAGGTATTTATACTAATCCTAATGATGGTGATGAAGGCTACGCGGCGGCAGTTGGTGGCGGTCTGCAGTGGCCGATTGGCGATAGCTTCCGCCTGTTTGGTGAGTACTATTACTCTCCTGATTCGCTTTCCAGCGGTATCGACAGTTATGAAGAAGCCAATGCCGGTGCGCGTCTGACAATTATGCGCCCGCTGAGCATTGAAGCCGGTTATCGCTACCTGAACCTGGCGGGTAAAGATGGCAACCGCGATAACGCGATTGCTGATGGTCCGTACGTTGGGGTTAACGCCAGCTTCTGATATTTCTGGCGCGGCGTTCAGTCGCGCCTTCCCCTCTCCATGCGCTATAGTGTTTTCATCATAAAAGCAGGAGAACACGATGTTAAACGTGGAGATGCTATCCACCGGGGATGAAGTGTTGCACGGACAAATCGTCGACACCAATGCCGCCTGGCTGGCTGATTTTTTCTTTAATCAGGGATTACCGTTAACCCGCCGCAATACGGTAGGGGACAATCTTGACGATTTGGTCGCTATTCTACGTGAACGTAGCGAACACGCCGATGTGCTGATCGTTAATGGCGGTCTGGGGCCAACCAGCGATGATTTAAGCGCGCAGGCGGCGGCAACGGCGAAAGGCGAAGGGCTGGTACTGCATGAAGCATGGCTGGCCGAGATGGAGCGTTATTTCCGCGACCGTGGCCGCGTGATGGCGCCGAGCAACCGAAAACAGGCTGAGCTTCCTGCCAGCGCCGAATTTATCAATAATCCTGTCGGCACCGCGTGCGGATTCGCAGTGAAGCTAAACCGTTGCCTGATGTTCTTTACGCCTGGCGTGCCATCGGAATTTAAAGTCATGGTTGAGCATGAGATTCTGCCGCGTTTGCGTGAGCGTTTTTCTCTGCCTCAACCACCTCTCTGCCTGCGATTAACCACCTTTGGCCGTTCTGAAAGTGACCTGGCGCAGAGTCTGGATCCGCTGCCTTTGCCGCCGGGAGTAACAATGGGCTACCGCTCGTCGATGCCGATTATTGAGCTGAAGCTAACCGGGCCGGATTCCCAACGAGACGCCATGCTGGCGCTGTGGCCTGAGGTGAAGCGGGTTGCCGGGCAGAATATGATTTTCGAAGGTACGGAAGGTTTGCCTGCGCAAATCGCCCGCACGTTGCAGGAGCGGCAATACAGTCTGACGCTGAGCGAACAGTTCACCGGTGGCTTGGTGGCGCTACAGCTTTCGCGTGCAAATGCTCCTTTGTTGGCAAGTGAAGTGGTTCCTCCCCAGGAAGAAACGCTGGCGCAAACGGCGCACTGGATTACCGAGCGACGCGGCAAACACTATGCCGGGCTGGCGCTGGCAGTATCGGCATTCGAAAGCGAACATATTAACTTTGCGCTGGCAACCCCGGATGGGACACATGCCTTACGCGTAAGGCTTAGCGCTAATCGCTACAGTTTGCCGATTCGTCAGGAAGTTTGCGCGATGATGGCGCTGAATATGCTGCGTCGTTGGCTAAACGGCCAGGATATTGCCAGCGAACACGGCTGGATTGAAGTGGTTGAATCGCTGACGATTTAAGCATTGATTGGGAAGGCTACAAACCTTCCCAACCTGACTCACTCTGTAACATCGCCAGGCAATAGCCCGGTAATTAACTGAACCAAATTATGATCAATTCCATTTTCCAGCATCATGCGAGCGATACGTAAGGCTTCTTCTTGCGTACCTTTTTGCACTCCCTGTTCTAATCCTTGCTGTATCCCTTCTTGTAGGCCATGGTGGTGGCCTTCTTGTCTTAGCCTCTCTGCGATCGTCATCAACCTCTCCTTGTGATGGGGGGAACGTTCGGCAACCTCATGGATAAATGCGCTGACATGAGAAACATTGCCGTATCGTAGCAGGTAATTAAATAGCGTTTGCAGCTGGCTGTCATTAGCAGTGCTTGTAACTAAAAGCGAGACCAGCCGGTCCACCAGCCCCATCAAATCACGCTGCATCATGCGGTGTAGAGGTGGTTGATTTATCCATGGTAGTCCGTCACCTGAAGGGGAAGTTGGCATGACGGTACCTACTTTTAACAAGGGCTGCATGGGAGGATTTGGCTATTTGCGCGGGTGAATCAGAGATAAATACGGCCGATTGCAACGTATTCAATTAAGCGGAACAGAGTACGCAAAAATGCCCGGTAACAAACGCCACCGGGCAACAGAGTTAACCCAATGCTTTGGCAAGCAGGGTGATCGGATGTTCACAGCGAAGGCTTGTAGACATCTCTATCTGCCATTTACAGGTTTCACAGTCGGTGACAACGATATCGGCACCGCTTTCTTCAATCTGGCGGAATAACGGTGCGCCAATCGATTGTGATGTCGGGTAGTTTTCCTTTTTAAAGCCGTATGTCCCGGCGATTCCGCAACACTGAGAATCTAACACCGTCAGCTCCAGTCCCGGAATTTGGCGCAGCAGCTCCAGCGTGTAGAGCGTCCAGCCCATTTTCTCCATATGGCAAGGCGTGTGATAGACCACTTTCAGCGGCAGCGTCTTCAGCGGCAACGTTTTGCCTTCATCCAGCTTGCGCCACAGCCAGCGGGTCGCCAGCTCAATATGTTCGCGCAGGCCCGTGTTGTCGACGTCCAGCACTTCCGGGTACTCATCGCGGAGTGCAAAGGTACAGGTTGATGAGGTGGCGATCACCGGAATGCCTTTCCCGTCAATCGCTTCCCTGAGCGAGGCCACGTTGCTCACCGCCTGCTTGCGGGCTTTATCGGTAAAGCCGTTGGCGATCAGCGGTACGCCGCAGCATTTTTCTTTGCTCAGCAGTTGTACGCCGGTTCCCATGGCGTTCAGGACCTTGATCAGGTCTTTGCCGAGTTGCGGATGGTTGTAATTAACAAAACAGCCGTGGAAAAAGGCGACCTGCTCCGGATACTGTGCCTGCTGGGCAGCAACGCTGCGATACCAGCGGCGGAACGTACCAAAGGAGTATTTCGGCAGCGTACGGCGATGGTCGATTTTCAGCGCGTAGTCCAGCAACTGGCGTACCGGTTTCAGCGAGGTGGCGGTATTCACTATCGGCGCGAACGGGGTGGATACACTTCCCATTAAATCCGTATGGCTTAAAACAAAATTACGCAGCGATGGACGCGTAGTGTCATATTTGGCGCGCGCACGCTGGATGATATCGCCAATTTTCACATCTGACGGACACGCCACTTCGCAGCGCTTACAGTTGATGCAGTATTTCAGTGCGTCGTCGTATAACGCACCATCTTTCAGGCGCAGACGCGCGCCGTCCGGTCCGGCCTGTTTTGGACCAGGGTAGCCCGGATTGACGCGGCTTACCGGGCAGGCGGTGGTGCACACCGTGCATTTGATACAACTTTCAAAACGTGTGTCGCTCATTGCTGTCCTCCTGCACGTTTCGCAATGTCATGTGCGGCGTGTAAGGCACTGACTGCGCATACGCCGCCTCCGCAACCCTCGGCAATAGGGTCGAAACCACCGAGAACAGAACCGATGGCATACATATTTTCTACCGTTTTACCCGCCAGTGACGGGCGCAGCGTAGCGTCGGTTGTGACGCCAAACTTTTGCCACGGTTGCGGATCGAAGACGTCGCGTTGATACCACTCGGCGCGGGTGGCTGTTTGCTGTACATCCAGCCCGAGGATCGGTTCGTGGATGGCCTCTCTCGTGGCGATCAGTCCGCTGCTGAAAAAGCTGCCGCTGGCGAGCACGGCGAAGCGTGGACGCAACGGGATATCGGCATGGTTACGGGTCCAGATTTCACTGACTACGCCGTCCTGACAGGTGATTTTCTTCACTTCATCACCCGGCATCCAGACGCCGCCCTGGCGCACAAACTGGCGTTGTAATTTGTTGTGCAGACGCATACCCAGTACTGAAGGCGGTAGAGTTGGTAGCAACGTTAACGAGCAGGGAAGGCGCTCGTTAAGCCAGTGCCAGAGGCGCTCATCCACCAGGCCGAAACAGGCTGGCATAATGATCATGTCGCAGGTTTTTGCCTGTGGCAGTAAAGCATCATAGAGCAGCGACCATTTATCTTCGTTGTCCAGCAGGCGCGCAATATTGACGGCGCGAAACTCGGTCGGGTTGTCACGCAGGACATCCAGCTCGGGCAGATCGATTTCGGCTGTCTCGACGCTGAGATTACGCTGGCGCAGTGAGGCCGCGGCGAGATGCGCCTGAAAATCCAGTAAACCGCTGATACCGACAACGCAGATACGCTGTGCGGACAGTGGCCACACCGGAACTTCTGGGGAACTTAACCAGGTTGAGCGCAGAGTTCCCAACGGGGTTACGCGTTGATGTGACTGGCGTACCTTGCCCTGCAAATGCGTTCCGCATTCATCCAGTAGATCCTGCGCCTGCTGGGCCAGCTCCAGGACGTTCTGTGTTCCGATGGTGCTATACGGATGCGTGGGCGCCTGAGTACGCAGCGCATTCAGACCTGCTTCTATCTCTACCACCGGTTGACCATCGGGTAAGTTGCTGAGCAAATCCAGTGAGCCGGAGGAAAAATGCAAGGCGCTTTGGCCGCGCGTGACAATCGTACAGCGCAACCCGCTTTTTTGCAGCTGCAGGCCGCACAGCAGTCCGGCCAGGCCGCCGCCGATAATGACGGTATCAAATTTCATCCTGGTGCTCCTTTTCCAGACCGCACAATCCCTGATAGACCCAGCGCGTGAATTCGCTTTCGCGCAGCGCATCTCCCCAGGCGATAGGCTGCACGCCTTTCCAGCGCTCATTGAGGAAATCGGAAAGCTGGGTGATAGATTGCGCAGCAGTGGTGACATTAAAACGTTGCAGTAAACCTGCGGCGCGGCAGGCGCACAATTCGCCCTGGCAGGTCCCCATACCAACGCGGGTACGGCGACGTAAATCGAGCAGGCTGTTGACGGTTAAATTCTCGACGGCGTATTGCACTTCGCCCGCGGTGACCGCTTCACATTCACAGACCAGGCTACGGTGCTGACGACCTTCGCTAAGCCACGCCGGGGTGCGATCGCCGTGACGGTAGACCGCCGAACCGCGCAACGGCGCAGGCAATGAAATTACGCGTTTCAGCGTGTGCTCGGTGGATTCCTGCGAGCCTGGCAGCGCGGTGTCTGCCGTGGTGCAAGGTTGAGAATTGCCCAGCTTGCGGCAAACGGCATCGGTGGCCCATTCCGCCATCAGACGGTAGGTCATCAGCTTACCGCCGGTAATGGTGATAAACCCATCCAGTCCGTCACGTTCAGCGTGATCGAACAGCACAATACCGCGGCTGACGTTACGACCGCTTGGATCGTCGTCGCTGGCGACCAGCGGTCGCACACCTGAGTAGGCACGTAAAATGCGTGTTTTCGCCATAATCGGCGCCAGTTTCTCGCCTTCGCGCAGCAGAATATCGACCTCTTCTGCGGTGACGCGGTTGCTGTCAATATCGTCGTAATCAATGTGCTGCGAGGTGGTACCAATGAGCGAAATGGTATCACCAGGCACCAGAATATCGGCGTCAGAAGGTTTACGGCAGCGATTAATGACATGCTGGTTTATACGATGATCCATAATCAGCAGCGAACCTTTGGCCGGGAACATCCGGATACTCAGATCGGCATATTCTGCAATGCGCTGGCCCCAGATCCCGGCGGCATTCACCACCACCGGCGCATGCAGGGACTGCATCTCACCCGTCAGATGATTGCGCACGTTAACGCCGCAAACCGTTGCCCCTTCGCGAATCAGCCCCGTCACTTCATGGGCCGTTAAGATAACCGCGCCATGCTCACGCGCATCCAGCATGTTGGCGGCGGTTAAGCGGAAGGGATCGACCGTACCGTCCGGCACTTTAACTGCGCCAATCAACTGTGGGTTGACGGAAGGTTCGATAATGCGCGCCTGCTTAGGGTCAATCGCTTCTGCGCGAATACCGGCCTCTTCACAGGCGCGAATAAAGGTAGCCTGGAAGGAGAGCTCATCCTCCGGCAGGGTAATAAACAGACCGTCCGTCGGCTCAACGCAATGACGGGCGATACGTTTCAGAATTTGGTTTTCGCTGATGCACTCACGGGCAGATTCAGCGTCGGTGACGGCGTAGCGCGCACCGCTATGCAGCAGGCCGTGGTTACGTCCGGTCGCGCCCGTGGCGATATCGTGGCGTTCCACTAAGATGACGCGCAACCCGCGCAGCGCACAGTCGCGTGCGATCCCTGCACCTGTTGCTCCTCCACCAATGATAATCACGTCACTTGTTTGCGAGTCGCGAGTTTTCATTGTTTTTCCTCACAGTTCGTTTTTTATCATTTAGCCACATAAAAAACATGGATTGTTTGATTTCGCGCATAATCGCTCATTATTCGAAAATGAAACGTGATTCCGTGCGCCTTTATGAACATTTGTCATAAATCTGTAACAATATGTGCTGCGTTTCACATTTTTGTTAGGTATCTTTCCTTAACATCGCGGCCACACTGGAAGCGGTAGGGTAGTAATGACGAACTGCAGTGTTTACTTCGAATGAAAGACGGCCACGGAGGCTACACTATGTTGAGTATTTTTAAACCAGCGCCACATAAGGCGCGTTTGCCTGCTACGGAGATCGATCCGACATATCGTCGATTGCGTTGGCAGATTTTCCTGGGGATTTTCTTTGGTTATGCCGCGTACTATCTGGTACGTAAGAACTTCGCCCTGGCGATGCCATATCTGGTTGAGCAGGGTTTCTCTCGCGGCGATCTGGGTTTTGCCTTATCTGGTATCTCCATCGCTTACGGATTTTCGAAATTCATCATGGGGTCCGTTTCGGATCGCTCGAATCCGCGCGTTTTCCTGCCAGCAGGTTTGATTCTGGCTGCCGCAGTGATGTTGTTTATGGGCTTTGTGCCGTGGGCGACATCGAGCATTGCGATTATGTTTGTGCTGCTGTTCCTCTGCGGATGGTTCCAGGGGATGGGGTGGCCGCCGTGTGGCCGTACCATGGTGCACTGGTGGTCGCAGAAAGAACGTGGCGGTATTGTTTCCGTCTGGAACTGTGCGCACAACGTGGGCGGCGGTCTGCCTCCTCTGCTGTTCCTGCTCGGTATGGCCTGGTTCAATGACTGGAAAGCGGCGCTGTATATGCCTGCTTTCGGTGCGATTGTGGTTGCGCTGTTCGCCTTTGCGATGATGCGTGATACGCCGCAGTCCTGCGGCCTGCCGCCTATCGAAGAGTATAAGAACGACTATCCGGACGATTACAACGAGAAAGCGGAAGAAGAGCTGACTGCGAAGCAGATCTTCATGCAGTATGTACTGCCAAACAAACTGTTGTGGTACATCGCTATCGCTAACGTGTTTGTTTATCTGCTGCGCTACGGCATCCTGGACTGGTCACCGACCTACCTGAAAGAAGTGAAGCATTTCGCACTCGATAAATCATCCTGGGCTTACTTCCTGTATGAATACGCGGGTATTCCGGGCACGCTGCTGTGTGGTTGGATGTCGGATAAAGTCTTCCGCGGCAACCGTGGCGCGACCGGCGTGTTCTTTATGACACTGGTGACTATCGCGACCATCGTTTACTGGATGAACCCGGCAGGGAACCCGAACGTTGATATGGCTTGTATGATTATCATCGGCTTCCTGATCTACGGCCCGGTCATGTTGATTGGTCTGCACGCGCTGGAACTGGCGCCGAAAAAAGCGGCGGGCACGGCGGCAGGCTTCACCGGACTGTTCGGTTATCTCGGCGGTTCTGTGGCGGCGAGCGCCATTGTCGGCTACACCGTTGACTTCTTCGGCTGGGACGGCGGCTTTATGGTGATGATTGGCGGTAGCGTGCTGGCGGTGATTCTGCTGGTGGTCGTCATGATTGGCGAAAAACGTCATCACGAAGAAATGCTGCAGAAACGTAACGGGGGCTAATTTATGAAAACCACATTGAAAAGTCTCAGCGTGGCGCTGATGCTGGCTGGTATGGTTGTTAGCAGCGCGGCGGTCGCCGCCGATAAAATCGTGATTGCGCACCGTGGGGCAAGCGGTTATTTACCTGAGCATACGCTGCCCGCGAAAGCGATGGCCTATGCTCAGGGCGCGGATTATCTGGAGCAGGATTTGGTGATGACCAAGGATGACCATCTGGTCGTCCTGCATGACCACTATCTGGACCGCGTCACCGATGTCGCTGAGCGTTTTCCGGATCGTGCGCGTAAAGATGGACGTTATTACGCTATCGACTTTACGCTGGATGAGATCAAATCGCTGAAATTTACCGAAGGCTTTGATATCGAAAATGGCAAAAAGGTACAGACCTACCCTGGGCGCTTCCCAATGGGTAAATCTGATTTCCGCGTGCACACCTTCGAAGAAGAGATTGAGTTCGTTCAGGGACTGAATCACTCAACCGGTAAAAACATCGGTATTTATCCGGAAATGAAAGCGCCGTGGTTCCATCACCAGGAAGGGAAGGACATCGCAGCGAAAACGCTGGAAGTGCTGAAAAAGTACGGGTATACCAGCAAAAACGACAAGGTTTATCTGCAGTGTTTTGATGTTGCGGAGTTAAAGCGCATTAAAAATGAACTGGAACCAAAGATGGGGATGGATCTCAATCTGGTGCAGTTAATTGCGTACACTGACTGGAATGAAACCCAGGAGAAAAAGCCGGACGGTAGTTGGGTTAATTACAACTACGATTGGATGTTCAAACCGGGTGCCATGAAACAGGTGGCGCAGTATGCGGACGGCATTGGGCCGGACTACCACATGCTGGTTGATGAGAAGTCGAAAAAAGGCAATATCTCGTTAACTGGCATGGTTCAGGACGCGCATCAGAACAAGATGGTGGTGCATCCTTATACTGTTCGTGCCGATCAGCTACCGGATTACACCACTGACGTAAACCAGCTGTATGACATTCTGTATAACAAGGCGGGCGTTGACGGGTTGTTCACCGACTTCCCCGACAAAGCAGTGAAATTCCTGAATAAAGAGTAATGGCACAAGGCCTGTGATGCACCTCCGGTCACAGGCCTTATTGGATAACGTTAGTAACTGTTAGATAAGGCCGTCTGCTGTCAACGTTTCCATACAAGCCTGCAGGAGAAATAAAGGGCTGCCGTCCACCGGCGGCTCTTTTGCCAGTAACGATATCTGTCGATAGAACGTCGGCTCCAGCGCCACCGAGCGAATCTCCCCGCCAGCGGCCTTCAGCGTCAATTCCGGTAATAATGCAATACCCAGCCCCTGCCGAATAAAGCTCATCGCGGTATCCGGATGGTTAAATTCGTATTTAATAACCGGCTCGATACCTTTCTCTTTAAATAGCGTCATGATGCTTAATTCATAGCGCCCTTTACTGATAATCAGCGGTTCTCCCACCAACTGTTCAACCGTAACCGCGGTATTGGCTGCCAGAGGATGGTTTTCGGGAACCACGACGGTAAATTTGTCGCGATAGATCGGTACGCAGTACATGCCAGTCACCGGAAAATGCACAAATCCAGCATCAATATCCCCGCTGCGCAGGGAATCCACGATCGCCGTGCTGTTCTCTTCGAAGGGAATGATTTTGATGTGCGGATGGTGCTGTTCGAAGTGGTGGATAATGCCCGGTAAAATGCAGGCGCAGGCGCTGGGAAAGCAGCCGATGCGCAGGGTTCGGGCTGGGTTTTTTCGCTCCTGCTCGGCAATCTCTTTCACCGCGTTGGTTTCTGAAACGATCATGCGCAGGTGCGGTACGATCCGTCTTCCAACGGGGGTGAGCTGAATGTCTTTGCGGCGCTCGCGGATAAGACATTCGACTCCCAGCTCTTCTTCAAGCGCCGAAATTGCCTGGCTTACAGCGGATTGGGTCATATACAGCCGCTTACTGGCTTCGGTAAAACCGCCGCATTCAAGCACCGCAAGCAGGGCGTGGATTTGGGTTAATGTCATTAGTTCCCTCTAATTAACAATATTAAAACGATTAATTTCTCTAATATGATGAACCTGTTTACACTTGCGGTCTACCGTATAAATCACATTTTGACGCACCTCTCCGTTGCTCAGTTGAGCTGAGCGTTGCCTGCGTGCGCCGTCTGGACAGGTTGTCGAATATGAAAGAAAAACTGTGGACGAAGGATTTTTGGGCAATCACGATAATTAGCTTCATTATATTCTTTGTGTTTTATGTCCTGCTTACGTTATTACCGATCTATATTTCGGATCGCCTGCACGCCACGCCGGATAAAGCCGGCTTATTGGTCACCTTCTTTTTAGGTGCCGCAATTGTTGTGCGTCCGTTCGCCGGGCAATGGGTGGGAAAATATTCGAATAAAACGATTCTGGTGCTCTCTTCTCTGGCCTTTTTGGTTGTCACTGCGCTGTATCCTGTTTGCCACTCAATTGAATCGCTGCTGTTTATTCGGGTGCTTCATGGGGTGACGTTTGGCGTCATTACCACGGTAAAAGGAACGATTTCCGCGCGGCTGATACCGGCCTCCCGACGTGGGGAGGGCATCAGTTTTTTCTCGTTGGCCATGGGACTGGCAATGGTTGTGGGGCCCTGGGTGGGGCTGAATATGGCACGCTGGGGCGCTTTTACCACCGCTTTCTGGCTGTGTAGCGCGGTTGCCGCGCTGGGTATTATCCTGTCATTGATCGTCGCCGTACCGCCGGTCATCCGTCATGCCGACGGCTCAAAACCGAAGCTGGGATTTGCGGCAATGTTTGACCGTGCCGCGCTGCCTTTCGCGATGGTGACGTTTTTCATGACCTTCTCCTATGCGGGCGTTTCTGCTTTTCTCGCGCTGTATGCGCGCGAGTTGGATCTGATGGCCGCCGCCAGTAATTTCCTGTTGTGCTACGCTATTTGCCTGATGATCTGTCGAACCTTTACCGGCAACATTTGTGATAAAAAAGGGCCGAAATACGTGGTATATCCGTGTTTGCTGGCCTTTACAGTGGGACTGGTGGCGCTTGGCTACACCAACGGCAGCATCATGATGATTATTGCCGGGGGATTAATCGGCATTGGTTACGGTTCGGTCACGCCGGTATTCCAGACACAAATTATTAGCTCGGTGGAACCGCATAAAATTGGCATCGCCAATTCGCTATTCTTTAATGCGATGGATGCGGGAATGGCGATTGGCGCGTTCATTATGGGGATGATGGTCGAGGGCGTGGGCTATCGGGCGATTTATCTGGTAGGGGCGCTGCTGGTGGTTTTAGCCGGGGCGCTGTATATCGCGCAGATGAAACGCCGCGGGGCGATGCCGCTGGTTAGCGCACATGAAGTGCACTAACTGTTACAGCTCAAGTTCAATATCGCCTTTTGCCCGGCAACAGCAGGGCAATATTTCTCCCGGCTGAATAAAGGCCAGAGGTTCTGCAATCCAGTCCACCTGTCCCGCTACCAGGCGGGTACGGCAGGAACCGCAGTAACCCTCACGACACTGGTATTCGACTTCAACATTGTGCGATTCGAGTGCGACCAGCAGGGAAGGGTGTTCATCCTGGCACAGCAGCTGTGTGCCAGAGATGCGCAGAGTAACGCGGCTCATCAGAGTTGGAAGTTACTCAGATCGTCGGTATCAACTTCGGAATCGATCTGGCCGACCAGATAGGAGCTGACTTCCACTTCCTGCGGCGCAACCTGTACGTTATCGGATACCAGCCAGGTGTTGATCCACGGGATCGGGTTAGAGCGCGTCTGGAACGGCAGATCCAGCCCAACAGCCTGCATACGAATGTTGGTGATGTACTCAACGTACTGGCACAGAATATCTTTGTTCAGGCCGATCATCGAACCGTCACGGAACAGATAGTCCGCCCACTCTTTCTCTTGCAACGCGGCCTGCACGAACAGGTCGTAGCACTCTTGCTTACACTCTTCTGCGATTTCCGCCATCTCTGGGTCGTCTACACCGCTGCGCAGCAGGTTCAGCATGTGCTGCGTACCGGTCAGGTGCAGGGCTTCGTCGCGGGCGATCAGACGAATAATTTTCGCATTGCCTTCCATCAGTTCACGTTCGGCGAATGCGAAGGAGCAGGCGAAGCTCACGTAGAAGCGAATGGCTTCCAGCGCGTTCACGCTCATCAGACACAGGTACAGCTTTTTCTTCAGCTCACGCAGGTTCACGACAACCGTTTTGCCATTAACGGTATGGGTGCCTTCCCCTAGCAGATGCCAATAGCTGGTCATCTCGATCAATTCGTCATAGTAGCTGGAAATGCCTTCCGCGCGCTTCTGGATCTGCTCGTTGGTAACGATATCATCAAACACCACCGCCGGATCGTTCACGATGTTACGGATAATATGGGTGTAAGAGCGCGAGTGGATAGTTTCAGAAAACGCCCACGTTTCGACCCAGGTTTCCAGTTCAGGAATCGAGATTAACGGCAGCAGCGCGACGTTCGGGCTACGACCCTGAATGGAGTCCAGTAACGTCTGATACTTCAGGTTGCTGATGAAGATATGCTTTTCATGCTCCGGCAGCGCCTGGAAGTCGATGCGATCGCGGGAAACATCGACCTCTTCCGGACGCCAGAAGAAAGAGAGCTGCTTTTCGATCAGTTTTTCGAAGATGTCATATTTTTGCTGATCGTAGCGGGCGACGTTCACCGGCTGGCCGAAGAACATCGGTTCCAGAAGCTGATCATTTTTCGTCTGTGAAAAAGTGGTGTATGCCATTGATGTGAATCCTTTGTGGGATGAGCGCCGGATGCGGTATAAACACCTTATCCGGCCTACAAACCGTGCAATCGTAGGCCGGGTAAGCGTAGCGCTACCCGGCAACATTCATCAGATCTTACATGCGCCGCTTTCGCAGCCATCGTCCTGAATGGACGGTACCAGATCGTCCTGAGTATCTTCCGCACCATCGCGGGTGTTCTGATAATACAGCGTTTTGACGCCAAATTTGTAGGCGGTGAGCAGGTCTTTCAGCAACTGCTGCATCGGCACTTTTCCTGATGGGAAACGCGTCGGATCATAGTTGGTGTTGGCAGAAATCGACTGATCGATAAACTTCTGCATGATACCTACCAGTTGCAGATAGCCGTCGTTGTTCGGCATTTCCCACAGCAGTTCGTAGGCGTCGTGCAGGTGTTCGTAGTCCGGCACGACCTGACGCAGAATCCCATCTTTAGACGCTTTGATGCTCACGTACCCGCGCGGTGGTTCAATACCGTTAGTCGCGTTAGAGATCTGCGAAGAGGTTTCCGACGGCATCAGCGCAGACAGCGTGGAGTTACGCAGGCCGTGAGTTTTGATGGACTCGCGCAACGCTTCCCAGTCCAGGTGCAGTGGCTCGTCAGAGATAGCATCAAGGTCTTTCTTATAGGTATCGATCGGCAAGATACCCTGGGAGTAAGTTGTTTCGTTAAACCACGGGCACGCGCCTTGCTCTTTTGCCAGCTCGTTAGAAGCTTTCAGCAGGTAATACTGAATGGCTTCGAAGGTTTTGTGGGTCAGGTTATTGGCGCTACCGTCAGAATAACGCTTACCGTTTTTCGCCAGCCAGTAGGCGTAGTTGATGACGCCAATACCCAGCGTACGACGGCCCATCGCGCCGCGTTTGGCGGCCGGAATTGGATAATCCTGATAATCGAGCAACGCATCCAGCGCGCGCACCGCCAGTACGGCCAGTTCTTCCAGCTCGTCCAGGCTCTTAATCGCGCCGAGGTTGAAAGCGGACAGCGTACACAGCGCAATTTCGCCGTTTTCGTCGTTAACGTCGGTCAGCGGTTTGGTCGGCAGGGCGATTTCCAGACACAGGTTGGACTGGCGCACCGGAGCGACTACCGGATCGAACGGGCTGTGGGTGTTGCAGTGGTCCACGTTCTGGATATAGATACGGCCTGTAGAGGCACGTTCCTGCATCATCAGGGAGAACAGTTCGACCGCTTTCACGCGCTGTTTACGGATGCTGTCGTCGTTTTCATATTGGGTGTACAGACGTTCGAACTCGTCCTGATCGGCGAAGAACGCGTCGTACAGCCCCGGCACGTCGGACGGGCTGAACAGGGTAATGTCGCCGCCTTTCAGCAGACGGGTGTACATCAGCTTGTTGATTTGTACGCCGTAGTCCATATGACGCACGCGGTTGCCTTCAACGCCACGGTTGTTTTTCAACACCAGCAGGCTTTCGACTTCCAGATGCCACATTGGGTAGAACAGGGTGGCCGCACCGCCGCGCACGCCGCCTTGCGAGCAGGATTTCACCGCGGTCTGGAAGTGCTTGTAAAACGGAATACATCCAGTGTGGAACGCTTCACCGCCGCGAATCGGGCTGCCCAGCGCACGGATGCGGCCGGCGTTGATACCGATACCGGCGCGCTGAGAAACGTATTTCACGATAGCGCTGGAGGTGGCGTTGATGGAATCCAGGCTGTCGCCGCACTCGATCAGTACGCAGGAGCTGAACTGGCGGGTTGGGGTACGCACGCCGGACATAATTGGCGTCGGCAGAGAAATTTTGAACGTTGAAACGGCATCGTAGAAACGTTTTACATATTGCAGACGCGTTTCACGTGGATAGTTAGAGAACAGGCAGGCCGCTACCAGAATGTAGAGGAACTGCGCGCTTTCATAAATCTCACCGGTGACACGGTTTTGCACCAGATATTTACCTTCTAACTGCTTCACCGCAGCATAGGAGAAGGTCATATCACGGTCGTGTACGATGAACGAGTCCATCTGCTTGAACTCTTCTTCCGTGTAGTCTTCCAGCAGATGATTGTCGTATTTGCCCATTTCAACCATTTTCACGACATGGTCGTAAAGTGCAGGCGGTTCAAACTCGCCGTAGGCTTTTTTACGCAGGTGGAAAATGGCCAGGCGGGCAGCCAGGTACTGATAATCCGGCGCCTCGCGGGAGATCAGGTCGGCGGCTGCTTTGATGATCGTCTCATGGATATCGGACGTTTTGATACCGTCATAAAACTGAATATGAGAGCGCAGCTCGACCTGAGAAATCGATACGTTATTCAGTCCTTCTGCCGCCCAATCCAGAACTCGGTGGATTTTGTCGAGATTGATGCGCTCTGTACTACCATCACGCTTTGTCACCAGCAGACTCTGATTCATGTGGTTTTTTACCTGTCCGTGAAAGAAAAAATATCCCCCATATTATCCACAGAGTCATGTTGTGACTAAGTCTGTGGATAAATACTATATGTAGGGGTTGTTTGATAAAATAGACGCTATATGGTGAGTATTCTAGTAGGGATTCTTTTCAGCACAAGAGTTGATTTTGACGTTAAATTGAGGTTGCAAAAGGGTAAGAATCGCTAAGTGCGCGTCTTATAAGGCCTGGCGGGGATGTCAATAATTGAGAAAAAAAATAGAAAATTTGATCGAGTGCTGATTTCTTCATCTAAGGCGAAGAAAGTTCTTATGATCTGGCACAGGATTTGTAGGCCCGATAAGCGAAGCGCCATCAGGCCCTGTTCCTGTCAGCATACCGGATGGCGGCGTTAGACGCCTTATCCGGCCTACAGAAAGTGGTTAATCAACACTGGCGGTGGTATGGACCATATAGTTCACATCAACGCCCGGACCGAGTTTGAAGCTGTTGGTGATCGGGTTGTAATGCAAGCCGGTCATATGACGCTCTTTCAGCACGGTCTGATCTACCCACTGTAATAACTCTGCAGGCTTAATAAATTTTTTCACATCATGCGTGCCTTTCGGCACCATGCGCAAAATATATTCCGCTCCGACCACGGCCATCAGCCAGGATTTGCCGTTGCGGTTAAGCGTGGAGAAAAACACTTCGCCGCCCGGTTTAACCAGCCTGGCGCAGGCGCTGACCACCGACTGCGGGTCCGGCACGTGCTCCAGCATTTCCATGCAGGTCACCACGTCATACTGGTGCGCATGTTTTTCCGCGTGCTCTTCGACGGTTTCCTGGACGTACTCGACCTGGATACCGCTCTCCAGCGCATGCAGTTTTGCTACCTGTAACGGTTCAAAGCCCATATCCAGGCCCGTGACGGTTGCGCCTTCGCGCGCCATACTTTCTGCCAGAATGCCGCCGCCGCAGCCTACGTCGAGTACCTTTTTACCAAACAGGCCGCCTGAGCGCTCCGTGATGTAGCCCAGACGCAGCGGGTTAATGCGGTGCAGTGGCTTAAATTCACCCTCAAGGTCCCACCAGCGTGACGCGACTGCTTCAAACTTGGCAATTTCTTCATGGTCAACGTTGTGGCTTACCGGGGGTTTTTCGGCATTCATTGGGGCTTCTACTCCTAAATTTGCGATGCAAATGAGTATATCAGCCTGACGGGATGAATAAAGCCTCTGTCAGGGGGAATCCATTTACCTGAATCTGTGCGAATGTGTTATAATTTGCGACCTTTGAATCCGGGATACAGTAGAGGGATAGCGGTTAGATGAGCGACCTTGCGAGAGAAATTACACCGGTCAACATTGAGGAAGAGCTGAAGAGCTCATATCTGGATTATGCGATGTCGGTCATTGTTGGCCGTGCGCTGCCAGACGTCCGAGATGGCCTGAAACCGGTTCACCGTCGCGTACTTTACGCCATGAACGTATTGGGCAACGACTGGAATAAAGCCTATAAAAAATCTGCCCGTGTCGTTGGTGACGTAATCGGTAAATACCACCCTCATGGTGATACCGCCGTTTACGACACCATTGTTCGTATGGCGCAGCCATTCTCCTTGCGTTACATGCTGGTAGATGGTCAGGGTAACTTTGGTTCTGTCGATGGCGACTCCGCAGCGGCGATGCGTTATACGGAAATCCGTATGTCGAAAATCGCCCATGAGCTGATGGCTGACCTGGAAAAAGAAACGGTTGATTTCGTCGATAACTACGACGGCACCGAACAAATTCCTGACGTCATGCCGACCAAAATTCCTAACCTGCTGGTGAACGGTTCGTCCGGTATCGCGGTAGGTATGGCAACCAACATTCCGCCGCACAACCTGACGGAAGTGATCAACGGCTGTCTGGCATACATTGACGATGAAGACATCAGCATTGAAGGGCTGATGGAACATATTCCGGGTCCGGACTTCCCGACCGCCGCGATCATTAACGGTCGTCGTGGTATCGAAGAAGCCTACCGTACTGGTCGTGGCAAAGTGTACATTCGCGCCCGCGCGGAAGTCGAAGCTGACGCCAAAACCGGCCGTGAAACCATCATCGTCCATGAAATTCCGTATCAGGTGAACAAAGCGCGCCTGATCGAGAAAATCGCCGAGCTGGTAAAAGACAAACGTGTTGAAGGCATCAGCGCGCTGCGTGACGAGTCTGATAAAGACGGTATGCGCATCGTGATTGAAGTGAAACGCGATGCGGTCGGGGAAGTGGTTCTGAACAACCTTTACTCCCAGACCCAACTGCAGGTTTCTTTCGGTATCAACATGGTTGCGCTGCACCATGGTCAGCCGAAGATCATGAACCTGAAAGATATTATTGCCGCGTTTGTACGTCACCGTCGTGAAGTCGTAACGCGCCGTACTATCTTTGAACTGCGTAAAGCCCGCGACCGCGCGCATATCCTTGAAGCGCTGGCGATTGCGCTGGCGAACATTGACCCCATCATCGAACTGATTCGCCGCGCGCCGACCCCGGCAGAAGCGAAAGCTGCGTTGGTGGCGCGTTCGTGGGAGCTGGGCAACGTGTCCGCCATGCTGGAACGTGCCGGTGATGACGCCGCGCGTCCTGAATGGCTGGAGCCGGAATTTGGTGTGCGTGACGGTCAGTACTACCTGACTGAACAGCAGGCCCAGGCGATTCTGGATCTGCGTTTGCAGAAACTGACTGGCCTTGAGCATGAAAAACTGCTCGACGAATACAAAGAGCTGCTGGAGCAGATCGCTGAACTGCTGCACATTCTGGGCAGCGCAGATCGTCTGATGGAAGTTATCCGTGAAGAGATGGAGCTGATTCGCGAGCAGTTCGGCGACGAACGTCGTACCGAAATCACCGCGAACAGTGCTGACATCAACATCGAAGATCTGATTAGCCAAGAAGATGTTGTCGTAACCTTGTCTCATCAGGGCTACGTGAAATATCAGCCGTTAACCGATTACGAAGCACAGCGTCGTGGCGGTAAAGGCAAATCAGCAGCACGTATTAAAGAAGAAGACTTTATTGACCGCCTGCTGGTGGCTAACACCCATGACACGATCCTCTGCTTCTCCAGCCGTGGTCGTTTGTACTGGATGAAGGTTTATCAGTTGCCGGAAGCCAGCCGTGGCGCGCGTGGACGTCCAATCGTCAACCTGCTGCCGTTGGAAGCGAACGAACGTATCACCGCTATTCTGCCGGTACGCGAGTACGAAGAAGGTGTGAACGTCTTCATGGCGACCGCCAGCGGTACGGTGAAGAAAACCGCGCTGACTGAGTTCAGCCGTCCGCGTTCCGCCGGTATCATTGCGGTTAACCTGAACGAAGGCGACGAACTGATTGGCGTTGACCTGACGTCCGGTAGTGACGAAGTCATGCTGTTCTCTGCCGCGGGTAAAGTGGTGCGCTTTAAAGAAGATGCCGTTCGTGCGATGGGGCGTACCGCGACCGGCGTACGCGGTATCAAACTGGCAGGCGAAGACAAAGTCGTTTCTCTGATTATTCCGCGCGGCGAAGGCGCTATCCTGACCGTGACGCAAAACGGCTACGGTAAGCGTACCGCGGCAGAAGAGTATCCGACCAAGTCTCGTGCGACTCAGGGCGTTATCTCCATCAAAGTGACCGAGCGCAACGGCTCTGTTGTTGGCGCGGTGCAGGTTGAAGATACCGACCAGATCATGATGATCACCGATGCAGGTACGCTGGTGCGTACTCGCGTGTCGGAAATCAGCGTAGTAGGGCGTAATACCCAGGGCGTGATCCTCATCCGTACTGCGGAAGATGAAAACGTCGTGGGTCTGCAACGCGTTGCTGAGCCGGTTGATGATGAAGAACTCGACTCCATCGACGGAAGTGCCGCTGAGGGCGACGATGATATCGCGCCTGAAGCAGAAACTGATGATGATGCAGCGGATGACGCTGACGAGTAATTGAGATGTTATGAAAAGGGCCGGAGAAATCCGGCCCTTTTTTTAATTCATGCGTTCCACAATCATTGCTATTCCCTGACCGCCGCCGATGCACAGCGTGGCAAGCCCAAGCGTTTGATCGCGTGCCTGTAGCGCATGCAGCAGCGTAACCAGAATTCGTGCGCCGCTGGCGCCAATAGGATGTCCCAGCGCAATAGCCCCGCCGTTGACGTTAACCTTTTGCGGATCGAACCCCAGCGTTTTGCCGACGGCAAGAAACTGCGCGGCAAATGCCTCGTTGGCTTCGATAAGATCGATATCGGACAGCTGCAGCCCGCTCAGCTGTAGCGCTTTTTGCGTGGCCGGAACCGGCCCCATCCCCATCATCGCCGGTGCCACGCCACCGCTGGCCCAGGCTTTGATCCGTGCCAGTGGTTTTAGCCCTGCCGCCAGCGCCGCAGACTCTTCCATTACCACTAATGCCGCCGCACCGTCGTTGATCCCCGAAGCATTGCCTGCGGTGACGGTTCCTGTTTTATCGAAGGCTGGGCGCAAGGCGGCGAGCCCTTCCGCCGTCGAGTCAGCTTTGGGGAACTCGTCGCGCTCAAAGATGATGGTTTTTTTACGAGACGACACGCTGACGGGCACGATTTCAGCCTCGAATGCGCCGGACGCGATTGCAGCCACGGCTTTACGCTGTGACTGCAGTGCCAGTTCATCCTGCATTTCGCGGCTGATGCCGTACTCTTTGGCGACATTTTCTGCGGTGATCCCCATGTGGTACCCATGCTCGGCGCAGATCAGGCCGTCGCGCAGAATAACGTCTGACAATTGCCCATCACCAAGACGATATCCCCAGCGGGCCTTTGCGTCTAACAGGTAGGGGGCCTGGCTCATGTTTTCCATCCCTCCCGCCACGATCGCCTGAGCTTGTCCTGCCTTAATTGCGAGGGCGGCAAGCGCTACGCTTTTCAGGCCCGAGCCGCACACTTTGTTGACGGTAAAGCCGCAAACGGTGTCGGACAGGCCGCTTTTTAACAATGCCTGACGCGCCGGATTTTGTCCGAGTCCTGACTGCAACACGTTGCCCATAATCACCTCGTCCACGCGTTGAGGGTCAAGGTGAGCACGCTCAAGGGCGGCTCTAATGACGGTGGCTCCAAGCTCGACGGCCCCCGTTGTTGCCAGTGCGCCGTTAAAACTGCCGATTGCGGTACGTGCCGCGCTGACGATGACACAGTTTTTCATTTTTCAGTTCCTTTTAAGAAGTTGTTGCCGTCAGAACAGGGTCAATCCAATAACAAAAATGACGCCGGAGAAGAGCAGGGCGGTGATGCAGTACCCCATAATGTCGCGCACGCCCAGCCCGGCGATGGCCAGAGCCGGTAGCGCCCAGAATGGTTGTGCCATGTTCATCCACTGCTCCCCGTAGGCGATGGCCATCACTGATTTGCCAAGATCGGCACCCAGCGCCTGCGCCGCAGGCATGACGAACGGTCCCTGAATAACCCAATGGCCGCCGCCGGACGGCACGGCAAAGTTAATCAGCGCTGAACTGAAGAAGGTCATCAGCGGGAAGGTATCTTTGTTGGCGACGTTAATGAAAAACTCGGTAATAAGCCCGCCGAGACCGGAGTGCTCCATCATCAACTGAATACCGGCGTAGAAGGGGAATTGCACCAGAATCCCGGCGGTGCTACGTGCGGCAGCGCTGACGGCACGCATATAGGCCATCGGTGTTTTATGCAGCAGCAGACCGGCAATCATAAACATCAGGTTGACGGTATTGATGGTGATGTTGAAACCTTTCTCGGCAAAGTAGATGCCCAGATAGGCAATACCTAATGCACCGATGATCAGTGCCAGAATGCGGCTTTCTTCCAGTTTTTCCGATGGCGGCGCGTCTGGCGGCAGCGTCTTCTGAAAATCAGCTTCTTCCAGTAATAGTTTCGGATCGATGCTCACCACATCTGCAGGTTTTGGCGTCATCATGCGCGTGATGAACGGCATTACCACAATCAGCGCCACGGTGATGAAGATATTGAAGCCGGTGAACAGGGTATCCGCGACAGGAATTAACCCCGCTACGTGCTCGACCGGGTTGCCAGGCGTTGCCGCCAACAAAGGCATTGAGCCGGAAAAACCACCGCCCCAGGTCAGGAAGCCGATGTAGGCGCAGGCAATCAGTAACGGATAATCGGAACCCGGTACCCGACGAGCGACTTCGCGGGCGAACATCGCCCCGACCACCAGACCGAATCCCCAGTTGATAACGCAGGCAACCGAACCAAAAAAAGTGACCAGCATTACGCCCTGGGCGGGGGTTTTGGCAGCGGATGCCGCCGTACGCAGCAGGCTTTTCACCGGCCCGGAACTGGCTAACGCATGGCCGGTCACGATGATTAGCGCCATCTGCATACCAAACGCCAGCAGGTTCCAGAAACCGTCACCCCAGAATTTCACCATGCTGATGGGCGTCTGTGGCGTTAACCATAGCGCGATGCCGAAGGTCAGCAATGTTAGCAACATGGCGAAAATCAGCGGGTCGGGCAGCCAGCGGCTGACCACCCGTGTCATAAAGCGAGCGATGCGGCCAATCATGCGTCACCTCGCAGAATGAGCAGATCGTCGGCAATAGCAAACTGCGCTTCGGTTTTTTCACGCAGCGTGGCGATATCACATCCTTCGACAATTTCAGTCAGCCACATTTTGCCGTCAATAAAGCGGAATACGGCAAGTTCAGTGACCAGCATGTGCACAGCATGCTGCGCGGTGAGCGGCATGGTGCATTGCCGCAGGATTTTTGCTGAGCCGTCTTTCGCGCAATGCTCCATGGCGATAATGACTTTCCGCGCACCGGTCACCAGATCCATTGCGCCACCCATACCAGGCACCATTTTTCCCGGAACCACCCAGTTGGCAAGGTTTGCCTGTTCATCGACCTGTAATCCACCCAGCACACAGGCATCAACGTGACCGCCGCGAATCAACGCGAACGACATGGCGCTATCAAACATCGCCGCGCCTGGCAAAATACCGCACGGTTGGCCGCCCGCGTTCACCAGATCAGGATGCGCGGTGGTCACCGGGCCCAGTCCGAGAAAACCGTTCTCAGATTGCAGCGTAATGTGAATATCTGCAGGCAAGTAGTTGGCTACCATGGTTGGCAGGCCAATACCTAAGTTGACGATATCGCCATCGCGAAGCTCTTGCGCCACCCGGCGCGCAATACGTTGTTTAGCATCCATGATTAGCTCTCCTGTGGAATGACGATATGGTCGATAACGGCGCCGGGGGTAACAATCTGGTCAGGCTGCAGCTCACCTGTTTCAACCATTTCATCCGGTTCAACCAGCGTGATGTCAGCGGCGAGAGCAATCAGAGGGTTAAAGTTTCGGGCGCTGAGCTGGTAGGTGAGGTTGCCAAGCATGTCAGAGCGATGGGCGCGAATAAGCGCTAAATCGGCGCGCAATGGTCGTTCAAGCAGCCAGGTTTTGCCCTCGAGCGTGATGGTCTGCTTACCATCCTCCACGATGGTGCCAACGCCGGTAGGCGTCAGAAAACCACCAAGACCCGCGCCGCCGCAGCGAATTTGCTCGATCAGGGTACCTTGCGGAACCAACTGTACGTCCATCTCGCCGGCAATCATGCGACGACCGGTTTCCGGGTTGGTGCCAATGTGCGAGGCAATGACTTTGCTCACCCGCCCATTGACGATCAGTGGCCCGATACCGGTATCGACAAATGCAGTATCGTTAGCAATCAGCGTCAGATCTCTGACGCCAGATTCCAGCAGGGCTTCAACCAGGCGAGGCGGTGTGCCTACCCCCATAAAACCACCGACCATGATGGTCATGCCGTCACGAAAGAAGCCTGCAGCGTCTTGTAAGGTAATCAGTTTTGTTTTCATTATGTTTCCCTTTTGCATACTCCATTTTGGGTACGCTCAGGGAAGTGCAAGCAGAATGCCAGGATGCTTTAAAAGACGCATTAATCTTTAGTTGTTTGAATTTATTAATGTATTTATATATTTCTAACGGGGAGGGAAAGCGAGGGGCTATGCAGAATTTTGCGCAGTGTGCAAAATTCTGCATAGCAAATTTGCGTATCAGGAACCCGAAGGGTCGATGCCGTACTCTTGTAATTTATACATCAGGGCGCGTCGGCTAATCCCCAGCATCAACGCCGTGCGGGTGCGGTTGCCGTCCTGACTGTCGAGGACTTCTAGGATAATGCGTTTTTCCTCACGCTTAATCTCTTCTTTCAGATTGCGCTCCCCGGAGTGAGTCGGTTTTGTCTCTGTCGTGGCGCTCACCGGGTTGCGGAAAGCGTCGGGGAGATCGTCGGCAAAAATTATCGCGCCAGTATTCATAATGACGGCACGTTCGATGACGTTTGACAGTTCACGAATGTTACCCGGCCAGGACCAGGCGGTGAGCATCGACATCGCCGTCGGGTCGATCTCGATGATATCGCGCTGATTTTCAGTGCTGAATTTTTGTAAAAAGTGGTTGGCGAGTAAGGCAATGTCTTCACGACGCTCGCGTAAGGGAGGCAAAGTCAAATGGATAACGTTGAGCCGGTAAAACAGGTCTTCGCGAAACGTTCCTTCCTTCACCATGGTTTGCAGGCAGCGGTTGGTGGCGGCGACGATGCGAATATCAACGCGAATGGTCTGGTGTCCGCCGATGCGTTCAAACTCTCTCTCCTGCAAAATGCGCAGCAGTTTGGCCTGCAACACCAGCGGCATCTCACCAATTTCATCAAGCAACAACGTTCCCTGATGAGCGCGCTCGAACAACCCTTGACGCAACGTCTGCGCCCCGGTGAAAGCGCCTTTTTCATGACCAAATAGCTCGCTTTCCAGCAGCGACTCCGGCAGAGCCGCGCAGTTAACTTTGATAAATGGGCCATTGGCGCGTTTGCTGTTGTAGTGAATGGCGCGGGCGATCAGCTCTTTTCCTGTGCCGCTTTCACCGCTTATCAGGACATTGGCCTGTGAGAGGGCGATTTTCGCCGTGTCTTTACAGATATCCATCATACGCGGACTGTTGGTCAGAATATGCCCCCACTGCCAGCTGGTACTCAACGCTTTGTGTAGATTGCGGATTTCCTGTTTCATCTCCTGCAGTTGCAATGCGCGTTGAATCACCATGCTTAGCTCGTCGAGATCAAAGGGCTTAATCACGTAATCAAATGCGCCGCTACGTAGCGCTTCTACTGCGGTTTCGACTTCGGCGTAAGCGGTCATCAGAATGACGGGGATCCGTGGTTGTTGCGCGCGCATCACTTTCAGCGCGTCGATGCCGTCCATCTCCGGCATGCGAATATCCATCAGCACGACGTCTGGCTGCATTTCGCTAAACAGGTTCAGCGCGGCTTTCCCGTCGCTGGCGCAATGCGTTTCATGCCCTTGCAGGGAAAATGCGGTGGCAAGCATACGGCGAACATTTTCTTCATCATCAACGATGAGAATACGGTATGTCGTTTTCATTCTGACGGATTTCCCTGCGGGTTAAGAGGTAAAATCAGAGTGAATATCGCCCCACAGCCAGGTTGGCTGGTTACGTGGATATCCCCCTGATGCGCATTGATGATGCGCTGGCTCAGCGCCAGTCCAAGACCAGTGCCTGATGCTTTTGTCGTAAAAAAGGGATCGAATATTTTCTTCTGGATGGCGAGATCGATACCATTGCCATTATCTTCAATCATCACGGCCTGTTGTGAGGCCGAGTATTGCCAGGTGCGAATGCGAATTTCGCCTCGCGCAGCGATCGCCTGTACTGCATTGATTAAAATGTTGAGGATCACCTGCTTGAGGAGTTCGCGATCGGCGACGATCGGCGGCAGGCTGGGATCTAATTCCGTGGTAAAACCAATCCGTGCCTGAAGGCCGGCGGTTTGCACCAGGATTAGCGTCTCTTCAATCAACGCATTGAGCTGAATCTGCTGCCACTGGCTTTGTCGCGGGCGTGAAAAATCTAACAGTTGTTGAATAACTTTATTGATGGAATCAATTTCGTTAAGCACAACAGATAAATACTCCTGATGTTCCGGCAGGGAGGTTTGCTGGCGGATGATCTGGACGTAGCCACGGATTGCGGTCAGCGGGTTTCTCACTTCATGCGCGACCCCGGCCATCAGTTCACCCAGAGTGGCGAGCCTTTCGGTTTGCGCCAACCGACGCTGGGTCTCTTTCCGGGCGGTTAAATCGGAGAAAATAACCAGCGCGCCAATCAGCTCACCGTGTGCATTATGGATCCGACTGGTGGTAACACTTATCTCAATGGTGCGTTCACGTCCCGGAAAGCTAATCTCCTGAGCCACGTGCTCAGTACCGTGCTCAAGAGTATCCAGTACCGGGCTATGAAACTGCGTGTTGGCAAACAGCGTAGCATAGGACTGTCCGACCAGTTCATGCAGCGTGTAGCCCGTTATCTGCTCTGCCGCCGGGTTCATGGTGGTGACGTCACCTTGTCTGTCGATGGCGATCACACCATCTGCGGCATTTTCAATAATCAGATCGTTGAGGGTTTTGGTTTCCCGTAGCGTTTGCGCCAGTGCATTAACACTACGGCTGATTTGTCCCAGCTCGCCGGGGAGTTCAGGCAGTCGGGCGGGCGTTTTTTGTGCCAGCGTTGAGAGCCCATCAGTGATAATGTCGATATTCGCACTGAGTCGGCGTGAAAAATGCACGATCAGCAGCAGACTAAAGATGAGCCCGGTAACCAGTACGGCAATTATCCTGACGTCCATTCTCCAGGCCTGCTGGCGGATATCTTGGGTTAGCTCATTGGCCCAGATATACCCAATAACCTCTCCATGGCGCTCTATTGGGATCATAGAGTTGAGTATGTCGCCGCGCACCTGTCGCCCTGAATAGACCACTGGCGCATTGCTACTCATCACTTCGCGTCCCGGATGATCGTCAGTGATAGTGATACCTACATTGCTCTGATACAGCGCAGAGGGCGCGTAGGTGATAATGGCATCCAGCGCTTTGTGGTAATACCCTGCGCCAACGCCGGGAAACGCCCGGGTAATTCGCTCGGTAACGGGGGCTAACTCATGATTAAGCGCCCGAATGCGCTCTTCGCGCGGCAGGTTGTCGTAGTTGTTAAAGCTGTCGCCCAGCGCATCGTTTAGCAGGGCTATGACTGATGACAGTTTTTTCTCTTTTTCAGATAAGACTGCTGAACGGCCTTCAGTTTCTACGATATAACCTATGGATATCGTCGGAATGATGACCATCAGAATGGCCATCATGATCATTTGGTTGCGTAATCGTCGTGGATATAACCGACGAGCCAGCCATCTCAGGTCGCGCATTCTGACATCCATGCAGTGTTTTTCAGGCAAACGACGATTATCACGGGTTAGGACAATGGTTTCAGCGCGGTGTATCATATTCCCGTAAAGAGAGGGCATTGCGACGCCGGACATTTACCGCTACCTTAACCACACTCTATTAATGCCCTGAGGCGGAGCTTCGCCCCTTTGAAATACCTTGCTTCCGTTCATTCAACCCTAAAAGTCTCACGCTACCTGTTCAGAGCGTTGGCGCTCCTCATCTGGTGTCTGATCGCTTTTGCCTCCGTGTTCTACATTGTGAACGCGCTGCACCAGAGAGAGTCTGAGATCCATCAGGAGCTTAACCTCAGCTCCGATCAGGCCCAGCGTTATATCCAGCGCACATCAGATGTTATCAAAGAGCTGAAATATATTGCTGAGAATCGCTTAACGGCGGAAAACGGCGTGATGTCGCTGCGGGCGCGGGATGACAAAACCGTCGTACCTAACTTTGAGCCGCTGTTTGCCGACTCCGACTGTTCGGTGATGGGCAACGCCTGGCGAGGTTCTCTGGAGTCGCTGGCGTGGTTTATGCGCTACTGGCGCGACAATTTTTCTGCTGCCTATGATTTGAATCGCGTATTCCTGATCGGCAGCGATAATCTCTGTATGGCGAATTTTGGTCTGCGTGAGATGCCCGTCGAACGTGACCAGGCCCTGAAAGCGCTGCATGAGCGTATTATTAAGTATCGCAATGCGCCGCAGGATGAAAACGGTAATAACCTGTTCTGGATTAGCCAGGGGCCGCGTCCTGGAGTGGGCTATTTCTATGCGCTGACGCCGGTTTATCTTGCCAACCGTCTGCAGGCGCTGCTGGGCGTGGAACAACCTATTCGCATGGAGAACTTCTTCACGCCGGGCAGTTTGCCGATGGGGGTGACCATTCTCGATGAAAATGGCCATGCGCTGATTTCGCTCACCGGTCCTGAGGGGAATATTAAGGCTGAACCACGCTGGATGCAGGAGCGTTCCTGGTTTGGCTATACGCCGGGTTTTCGCGATCTGGTGCTGAAGAAAAATCTGCCGCCGTCATCGCTGAGCATTGTGTACTCTGTTCCGGTGGATCTGGTGCTGGAGCGGATCCGCATGATGATCCTGAACGCTATCCTGCTGAATGTGCTGGTCGGCGCGGCATTATTTATGCTCACGCGTATGTATGAGCGGCGTATTTTTATTCCTGCGGAAAGCGATGCACAGCGCCTGGAGGAACACGAGCAATTTAACCGTAAAATTGTGGCTTCCGCGCCGGTGGGGATTTGTATTTTGCGCACGCTGGATGGCATTAACATCCTGAGTAATGAACTGGCGCATACCTATCTGAATATGCTGACGCATGAAGACCGGCAACGGTTAACGCAAATCATCTGCGGCCAGCAGGTCAATTTTGTCGATGTGCTGACCAGTAACAATACCAATCTGCAAATCAGCTTTGTGCATTCGCGCTATCGCAATGAAAACGTGGCAATTTGCGTCCTGGTTGACGTCAGCGCGCGCGTTAAAATGGAAGAGTCGTTGCAGGAGATGGCCCAGGCGGCGGAACAGGCGAGTCAGTCCAAATCGATGTTTCTTGCGACAGTGAGCCATGAGCTGCGCACGCCGCTGTATGGCATTATCGGTAACCTCGATTTGTTGCAAACCAAAGAGTTACCCAACGGGGTGGATCGCCTGGTGACGGCGATGAATAACTCTTCCAGCCTGCTGTTGAAAATTATCAGCGATATTCTCGATTTCTCGAAAATTGAATCTGAACAGTTGAAGATTGAACCGCGCGAGTTCTCACCGCGTGAAGTGATGAGCCATATTACGGCAAACTATCTGCCGCTGGTGGTGCGTAAGCAGTTGGGATTGTACTGTTTTATCGACCCGGATGTGCCCGTCGCGTTGAATGGCGATCCTATGCGTTTACAGCAGGTGATCTCCAATCTGCTGAGTAACGCGATCAAGTTTACCGATACCGGCTGCATTGTGCTGCATGTGCAGTGTGACGGTGATTACCTCAGTATCCGTGTGCGTGATACCGGGGTGGGGATCCCCGCCAAAGAAGTGGTCCGTTTGTTCGATCCTTTCTTCCAGGTGGGCACTGGCGTACAGCGTAATTTCCAGGGAACCGGGCTCGGTTTGGCTATCTGTGAAAAACTGATCAGCATGATGGATGGCGATATTTCCGTTGATTCAGAACCGGGAATGGGCAGCCAGTTTACGCTCCGTATTCCTCTTTATGGCGCCCAGTATCCGCAGAAAAAAGGCGTAGAAGGACTGGCAGGTACCCGTTGCTGGCTGGCGGTGCGTAACGCATCGCTGTATCGCTTTGTCGAATCCAGTCTGACGCGTAACGGGGTGACGGTGCTGCGTTATGAGGGGCAGCACCCGGACGCTGATGACTTGTTGGTTGCCGACGATGTGCTGGAACAGGCGTGGCAAGGACGTGCCGCGGTGATTTTCTGCCGTCGACATATTGGGATTCCGTTGGAAAGGGGGCCAGGGGAGTGGATGCACAGCGTGGCGTCGCCGCACGAACTGCCCGCGTTGCTGGCGCATATTTACAGCGTTGATCTGGGGAGTGAAGAACTCTCCACGGCGCTCCCCGCCCCGGATAAAGTCGGCGCGACCAATGATGACATGATGATACTGGTGGTCGACGATCATCCTATCAACCGGCGTTTACTGGCCGATCAACTGGGATCGTTGGGATATCAGTGTAAAACGGCGAATGACGGTGTCGATGCGCTCAATGTACTGAGTAAAAACCATATCGACATCGTGCTGAGCGACGTCAACATGCCAAATATGGATGGTTATCGCCTGACTCAGCGCATCCGCCAGTTAGGTTTAACGTTGCCGGTTGTGGGCGTGACGGCAAACGCGCTGGCTGAAGAGAAGCAGCGTTGTCTGGAATCCGGTATGGATAGCTGTCTTTCCAAGCCAGTGACATTGGATGTATTGAAGCAAACTCTGACGGTCTATGCGGAAAGAGTGAGGAATGCGCGGGGATAAGAGATCTCTTATCAGACCTACGAAACAAGTTGTTCGTAGGTCTGATAAACGCAGTGCCATCGGCAGTTACTTACTCTTTATCTGAAGGACTCAGCGTCACGGAAGAGAGGTAATTCAACAGTGCGATATCGTTTTCCACACCGAGTTTCATCATCGCCGATTTTTTCTGGCTGCTGATGGTTTTAATACTGCGGTTGAGCTTTTTGGCAATTTCCGTAACCAGAAAACCTTCGGCAAACAGACGCAGAACTTCACTCTCTTTCGGTGACAGACGTTTGTCGCCATAGCCACTGGCGCTGATTTTCTCCAGCAGACGAGAAACGCTTTCCGGAGTAAATTTCTTCCCTTTTTGCAGCGCGGCCAGCGCTTTCGGCAGGTCTGTTGGCGCGCCTTGCTTCAGGACAATCCCTTCAATATCGAGATCCAGTACCGCGCTCAGGATGGCCGGGTTATTGTTCATGGTCAGAACAATAATCGACAGGCTCGGGAAATGGCGCTTGATGTATTTAATTAACGTGATCCCATCACCGTATTTATCTCCCGGCATGGAGAGGTCGGTAATCAACACATGAGCATCTAACTTAGGCAAATTGTTGATCAGTGCTGTGGAGTCTTCAAATTCGCCGACAACATTTACCCACTCGATCTGTTCAAGTGATTTACGAATACCGAACAGTACAATCGGGTGGTCATCGGCAATAATTACGTTCATAGTGTTCATGTATTGGGCTACCTTGCTACAGCAAGCTCTTGACGTATGCGTCAATGTCGCTGATGTATTTTTCTATACCTGGAGCATCTTTCTCTTGAATAAGATGTTCCAGCGCTTCACATAACTGCTTGCCGGGTACCAGATTAAGCATGGCAAACACGCCTTTCAGGCGATGAGCCGTTTGGGCTAACGCAGCGAAATCACTGATTGCTGCCTCAGTATACAACCTCTTAACATCATCCGGTACTGTGTCTACAAAGAGTGCATAGTAACCGCTGGCATGAAGTTCGGCGTTTTCATCTCCGCCGAGGGGGAGCTCCTGGAGCTCTTCTTGTGCCAACTGCTCTTCTATCAGCTCGAGGACAGCTTCCTGCATAGCATTGCTCATATTAAAGTTGACGCGCAGCTGACCGGGGCCAATTTTCCGTACGCCAGACTCATCATCGCTTAAAAGCAAGCCCGAGGCAGTAAGATTAGACGGATTATCTGTTAAAAAGAGATCATATTCTTGACTATTCAACCGTTCGTCGGGCGTGATGCAGGTTGCTCCCCAGTTTTCCAGTTGACGTAATACGATGCTCCGTACGTCATTAGAGGTCACATCAACCATTACGCAGACGTCATCTAACAGGCGCTCTTCACTATCAGCATGTTGATCGTGCAGTGGCATTTTAACATGGACTATATAACGTGTTCCAAGCTCTTCCCGCGCTTTAATGTTCAGGTGTCCACCCAGCTTACGGGCTAACTGATCGCACAGCCAAAACGTCAACGGGTTGGCTTTGCCATAACGATCGCCTTGTGTGTCATTAATGAATGGGAAATGCAGGTTATCAACTTCCTGTAACGTGACGCCTTCCCCGGTATCCAGAATGCGGAAGGTCAGACGTTCAGCCTCCGATTCATCCTGGTCGACTTCCAGCGTGATTTTACCAATCTGCGTGGTGGTTACCGCATATTGAATCAGCAGCAGCAAAATACGACGTAGGGCATCGCGGTCGCCACGGCGTTCGTCATGAGCGCTAAGGTGATTTTTAATCAGTAGCTGCAGCCCTTTACGCTTAATGGCCGGCAACACCTCCGGGACCACGTCGTCAATCAACGCCTGTACGGAAAACAGCGTTGATTCACCTTTCCAGGCGTCGCTTTCCAGCAAGTTAGCCAACTGGATTTCATCCACCATGCGAACCAAAACGTCAGCCTGATTGGCCAGTTTTTGGCTGTCGGGGGTATTGAGCGCGGCGGCATTAGCAGCCAGTGTTTTAGCCGGGTCTTTCAGCGCATTACCAATATTCTGCATAAAGGCTGCGCGAGCCTGTTGGTTTTTCTCATACAGCCGTTGCGCTTGCTTCAACTTTTTATTAACCAGTACTTCACGGTCCTGGTCACGAATGATAAAGATCTGCGTTCGCGATGAGATCTGGCTGCGAAATAGCCTGATTTCATATAGCTCATTATTGATAGTGGCCTGAATGACGCCCTGATGCTGCTCCGCCATATTGGTAATGTTTTGCAGATTTAAATGCGGCAGCAGGTGATCGGCAATTTTATTGCTAATTACCGTGCGGTTGGCTTCTTGATCGTGCACCAGCAATCCCAGCGGCAGCAGGGAAACAATCTCTTCATTGATCGCACGCAGGATCCGCAGTTCATTATTTGCCGCAAGATTTGGCGCCACTTCGGTTGAACGGGCAGGGAGGTGACGAAAGGTGGTATAACCAAACAGCGCCAGAGCCAGCAACGCGATGTTCAGTAACAGCGGCAGAAGAATGTTTTGCAGCGTATCAAGTAACAATGAGCCAAACGGAACCTGCCAGACCAGCCGCATATCCGTTGAGTCCAGCGCCGATGAGATCTCAATTTTACTGTTGTTGAAGCTAATACTGACGCTGTCAGGCGACTCTTTTTCATTGACGTGTTCAGTCGTTGAACTGGCATCAGGGACCAGATGGAAACTGTCCAGCGGCATGCCGGCAGGGATCAGGTCATTAATCGGCAGGTCAAAGGCGACAACCGTTGCCAGATGTCCCGGCTGATTAAAGGTCGTGCGCAGCGTGAAGTAATGTCCGTTTTGCCAGACCAGACGGCGCAGCGACGAGAAGCTTTCGCGCTCATCCAGCGCATTGGCCTGCTGCAGCATTTCAGCGCGCCGGGAGTCGACAATATTACCGATCGTCGATTCCTTAAAGCCGGAAGTCAGATCTTTCAGCGGCAATGTTGAGATAAGGATCAGGCTATTGTCCTGACCATTAAGGTAATACATTGACCATGGAATATTTTCCGCGCCCCACAGCGTATCCAGATAGGTTGAGATTCGTTGGGTCATCTCCAGCGTAGAGCTGTCATGTGAGCCGAAAATCAGCGCCTCGGTTTTTCTGCGAGGTTTTTCAAGATAGTAGACATCTTGTTTCAGGCGAGTTTCCTGCAGCCCTTCTGCGCCAGGCGAGCTGGGCGTGGCAGCAATATTGTCATAAATTTGCCAGGTCACGTATCGCCAGGTATCGACCCTTTTATGAATGGCATGGGTGATATCGACAATCTGATAGCTCTTATCCTTTAGCCAGGTATTGACGGCGCTCTGGACCATGACGCCCATCATCACCAACAGCACCACGATCAGTAATAAGAAGTAACGGGTAATATTTCCCGGTAGGAGAGAGAATCGGGTAGAAGCCGTTGTGTCAGACTGACTCATTCGTGTTTATGACCTGTTAAACGACGCGAAACATGAAGGGGCAGTATAAAGGGTAATGTATGAATTGCCATACCTGGAGCATGCGACAGAGTTTGCATTGTCTGCGCCGCATTTTGCTGTAACCCCAGATGATGCAAAGATGTACAGCGAAGAATAGCGGGTACAAATATTTTGTAGTGAATGTATACATTTAGCATTAAATAACAAGAAATTAATAATAAGGTTTATTTCTGATCTCAACGTGACGGGATGGTTAATAGACGTGATAGTTGTTCATCGGTAGCACAGAACAGTCAGCTTTGTGTAAAGAAGAGTAAAAAAAAACCGAACGCAGAGCATTCGGTTGAAATAGGGGTAAACAGACATTCATGAATGAATGACGGTAATAAATAAAGTTAATGATGATAGCGAGTCTATTTTAGTTGCGAGTGAAGATTTTTTTTTATCATTCAGTGCTATGGTTGTGTTTTGTTTAATTAATTGATTTATATGTATTTTATAATAGTTCTTGACTATTTGTGCTTATTCTCTCCATTTTTTTAATTAAAAAAAGTTCCCTTTTGTTAATATTTTGAAACATCTACATAGATAAATGAAACATCTTTAAAGTATTAGTATCATATTCGTGTTGGATTATTCTGTGTTTTTGCGGAGAATGAAGTTGCCGACTGGTTAATGAGGGTTAGCCAGTGAGCAGTGGCATAAAAAAGCAATAAAGGCATATAACAGAGGGTTAATAACATGAAAGTTAAAGTACTGTCCCTCCTGGTACCGGCTCTGCTGGTAGCAGGCGCAGCAAATGCGGCTGAAATTTACAACAAAGACGGCAACAAATTAGACCTGTACGGTAAAGTCGATGGTCTGCACTATTTCTCCGACAACAAAGGTGATGATGGTGACAAGACCTATATGCGTATCGGCTTCAAAGGCGAAACCCAGGTTAATGACCAACTGACCGGTTACGGCCAGTGGGAATACCAGATTCAGGGTAACTCCTCTGAAAACGAAAACAACGCCTGGACCCGTGTGGCGTTTGCTGGTCTGAAATTCGCTGATGCGGGTTCTTTCGACTATGGTCGTAACTACGGCGTGGTTTACGACGTAACGTCCTGGACCGACGTTCTGCCGGAATTCGGCGGCGACACCTATGGTGCGGACAACTTCATGCAGCAGCGTGGTAACGGCTTCGCGACCTACCGTAACACCGATTTCTTCGGTCTGGTTGATGGCCTGAACTTTGCCATTCAGTACCAGGGTAAAAACGGTAGCCCGGAAGGTGAAGGTATGACTGGTGTGACCGGCAACGGTCGTGATGCACTGAATCAGAACGGCGACGGCGTTGGCGGATCTATCACTTATGATATCGGTGAAGGCTTCTCCCTGGGTACTGCAGTCACCAGCTCTAAACGTACTGACGAGCAGAACAAGCTGAACTTCGGTACTGGCGATCGTGCTGAAACTTACACTGGTGGTCTGAAATACGACGCGAACAATGTGTACCTGGCAGCACAGTACACCCAGACCTACAACGCAACGCGTGCGGGTAACCTGGGCTGGGCTAACAAAGCGCAGAACTTCGAAGCCGTTGCGCAGTACCAGTTCGACTTCGGTCTGCGTCCATCCGTGGCTTACCTGCAGTCTAAAGGTAAAGACCTGAACAATGGTTACGGTGACCAGGACATCGTGAAATATGTTGATGTTGGCGCAACCTACTACTTCAACAAAAACATGTCCACCTATGTTGATTACAAAATCAACCTGCTGGATGACAATAACTTCACCCAACGTGCCGGTATCTCTACCGATGATATCGTAGCACTGGGCCTGGTTTACCAGTTCTAATCTGCGTTCATGTTGTTAAAAGGCCCTGCGGGGCCTTTTTTAATGCTTTTTTTTCGCCGTACAAACAACGATTTTTGGTGTACTCTTGCGCCCGTTCGCATGAGGATAATTACGTATGGAAATGAATTTTTATCGCGCAGCGCTACTGGCTGTGACGATCTTTTTTGTCGGGTGCGATGAGGCCCCGAAACCGGCTCAGACCACACAATCCGCCACCGTTCTGGAAGGTAAAACGATGGGCACCTTCTGGCGGGTCAGCGCGGTGGGCGTGGATGCCAAACGCGCCAGGGAGTTGCAGGAGAAGATCCAGACTCAGCTGGATGCTGACGATCAGCTTCTTTCAACCTATAAAAATGATTCTGCCCTGATGCGCTTTAATCTGTCGAAAAGCCTGTCGCCGTGGCCGGTCAATGACGCTATGGCGGATATCGTCACGTCGGCGCTGAGAATTGGCGCGAAAACCGATGGGGCGATGGATATCACCGTGGGACCGTTGGTCAACCTGTGGGGTTTCGGTCCGGATCAGCAACCCGTGCACATTCCTACTCAGGCGCAAATTGATGCCGCAAAAGCGCAAACCGGACTTTCACATCTGAAGGTAGTGAATGAGGCGCAACGCAACTACCTGCAAAAAGACTTGCCGGATCTGTATGTGGATCTGTCTACCGTTGGTGAAGGTTATGCCGCCGATCATCTGGCGCGACTGATGGAGCAAGAGGGAATCGCCCGTTATCTGGTTTCCGTTGGCGGTGCGCTAAACAGTCGTGGTATGAATGCGGAAGGACATCCATGGCGGGTGGCGATCCAGAAACCCACCGATCGTGAAAACGCGGTGCAAGCGGTTGTCGACATTAACGGGCACGGCATCAGCACCTCCGGTAGCTACCGTAACTATTACGAGCTGGACGGTAAACGCCTGTCGCATGTTATCGATCCGCAAACCGGTCGTCCGATCGAACATAATCTCGTGTCTGTGACGGTGATAGCCCCTACGGCGCTGGAGGCTGACGGCTGGGATACCGGTTTGATGGTGCTCGGCCCGGAAAAGGCCAAAGAAGTGGTGCGTCGTGAAGGGCTGGCGGTGTATATGATTGTGAAAGAGGGGCAAGGGTTTAAAACCTGGATGTCGCCGCAGTTTAAAAGCTTTCTGCTCAGCGAAAAAAATTAAAAAGCAAGATTGCGGGTTTTTATACCTGGCTATCAGGACACACTGAGGCTAAGCGCTATGCTTAACAAAGGAGTCCATAATGAAAAGTCGTTTACGCATAACTGATGATGACCGCTGGCAGTCTGTTGTGGATCGTGATGCTGACGCCGACGGTCAGTTTGTTTTCGCCGTCCACACCACCGGTATTTTCTGCCGTCCGTCCTGTCGGGCGAGGCATGCGCTGCGCAAAAATGTCAGTTTCTTTGCTGATGCCGAGCAGGCGCAGGCCGCCGGGTTTCGGCCCTGTAAACGCTGCCAGCCGGATAAAGATAGTGCGCAGCAGCATCGGCTGGACAAAATAGCCCACGCCTGTCAGTTGCTGGAGCAGGAGTCGCCTCTCACGCTGGATGACCTGGCGCAGCAGGTGGCGATGAGTCCGTATCATTTACATCGCTTGTTTAAAGCCACGACGGGCATGACCCCGAAAGCGTGGCAGCAGTCCTGGCGCGCTCGTCGTCTGCGCGATGCCCTGGCAAAAGGGGCACCAGTAACCCAGGCGATTCTGAACGCCGGATTTCCCGACAGCAGCAGCTATTACCGACAAGCGGATCAGGCACTAGGGATGACCGCCAGGCAATTTCGCAAAGGCGGCGACAACGTTTCTGTGCGCTATACCCTGGCAGATTGCGCCCTGGGTCGTTGCCTGGTGGCGGAAAGCGAACGCGGTATCTGCGCGATCTTGTTGGGTGATGATGATGCTACATTGGTTGCGGAACTGCATGAGCTGTTTCCCGCCGCTCAGGATGAAGCAGCCGATGCCGATTTCCAGCAGCATGTGCGTGAAGTCATCGCCGTGATTAATACGCGCAATACGTCGTTGTCTCTGCCGCTGGATATTCGCGGGACCGCATTCCAGCTGCAGGTGTGGCAAGCGCTGCGCGCAATCCCATGTGGTAAGACGGTTAGCTACCAGCAGTTAGCCAGCGCCATCGGCAAACCGAAAGCGGTACGCGCGGTGGCCAGCGCCTGCGGAGCTAACAAACTGGCGATTGTCATCCCGTGTCACCGGGTGATCCGCAATGATGGTGCGCTTTCGGGCTACCGCTGGGGTATTGCGCGCAAAGCGCAGTTACTGCAACGAGAAACCACTGGGGAGGAAACGTAATGCTTGATCTCTTTGCGGATGAGAAACCCTGGCAAGAACCGCTGGCATCCGGCGCGGTAATTTTGCGACGTTTTGCCTTTGAGTCCGCACCGTCTTTACTGCAGGCGATCGCGGCTGTCGCCAGACAGTCGCCGTTTCGCCAGATGGTGACGCCCGGCGGTTACACGATGTCGGTGGCGATGACCAACTGCGGTCATTTGGGCTGGACGACGGATCAACATGGCTACCTTTATTCACCGTTTGACCCGCTATCCGGTACGCCCTGGCCGCCGATGCCGGATACTTTCGCGGACCTGTGCCAGTTGGCGTCAACCGCAGCGGGCTATGCTGATTTTCAACCCGATGCCTGCCTGATTAACCGCTACACGCCAGGGGCGAAACTGTCATTACATCAGGATAAAGACGAACCTGACCTGCGGGCGCCTATCGTTTCTGTCTCGCTGGGGTTACCAGCCATCTTTCAGTTTGGCGGTTTGCGCCGTAATGACCCTTTAAAACGTTTACTGCTGGAGCATGGCGATGTCGTGGTATGGGGTGGGAACTCACGGTTGTTTTATCATGGGATCCAGCCACTTAAGACAGGGTATCATCCGTTAACCGGTGACTGTCGTTACAATCTGACGTTTCGCCAGGCTGGTAAAAAAGAATAAAAATAAGAATTATTATTGCTGTCGGCAAAGAGATGTTTAAACTGCGGGCTGTTATTACTTGTCCGGGTTGTTTGCATGGAACTTTTACTTCTTGTCTGGCGGCAGTATCGCTGGCCATTTATCAGCGTCATGGCGCTCAGCCTCGCCAGCGCTGCGTTGGGAATTGGTTTGATTGCGTTTATTAACCAGCGCCTGATTGAAACGGTCGACACCACGTTGATGGTGCTACCGGAGTTTCTTGGCCTGCTGCTGCTGTTGATGGTTGTCACCCTCGGCTCACAGCTGGCGTTAACCACGCTGGGACACCACTTTGTTTACCGCCTGCGTAGTGAATTTATCAAGCGTATTCTGGACACCCACGTCGAGCGTATCGAACAGCTTGGCAGCGCCTCGTTGCTGGCCGGTTTAACCAGCGATATCCGCAACATCACCATCGCTTTTGTCCGTCTGCCTGAGCTGGTGCAGGGGATTATCCTGACCATCGGGTCGGCGGCGTATCTGGCGATGCTATCAACCAAAATGCTGCTGGTGACGGCAATCTGGGTGGCAATCACCATCTGGGGCGGATTTGTGCTGGTTGCGCGGGTATATAAACATATGGCGACCCTGCGCGAAACAGAAGACAAATTGTACAATGATTACCAGACGGTGTTGGAAGGGCGCAAAGAGTTGACGCTCAACCGCGAGCGCGCCGAGCATATCTTTAATCAGTTATACGTCCCGGATGCCAAAGAGTATCGTCACCATATTATCCGCGCCGATACCTTCCACCTCAGCGCGGTGAACTGGTCGAACATTATGATGCTGGGCGCCATTGGTCTGGTGTTCTGGATGGCTAACAGTCTGGGCTGGGCGGATACCGCCGTGGCGGCGACCTATTCGCTGACGCTGTTATTCCTGCGTACGCCACTGCTTTCTGCTGTTGGCGCATTGCCGACGCTGCTCACTGCACAGGTCGCTTTCAACAAGCTGAATAAGTTCTCACTGGCGCCCTTTAAGGCCGAATTCCCGCGCCCAACCGCGTTTCCGGACTGGCAAACGTTGGAATTACGTAACGTGGTTTTCCACTATCAGGATAATGCGTTCTCTGTCGGGCCGGTAAATCTGACTATTCGTCGCGGGGAACTGATCTTCCTGATTGGCGGCAATGGTAGCGGGAAATCCACACTGGCTATGTTACTCACCGGGTTGTATCAGCCGCAGTCAGGCGAGATCCTGCTCGACGGCAAAGCGGTTGCTGTCGAAAAGCCAGAGGACTATCGCAAGCTGTTCTCCGCCGTGTTTACTGACGTCTGGCTATTCGACAAACTGCTCGGTCCGGAAGGTAAAGAGGCCGATCCGGCGCTGGTGGCGAAGTGGCTGGAACATCTGAAGATGGGTCACAAGCTTGAGCTGAACGATGGGCGTATTCTCAATCTCAAGCTGTCGAAAGGGCAGAAAAAACGCGTGGCGCTGCTGCTGGCGCTGGCGGAGGAGCGCGACATTATTCTGCTGGATGAATGGGCTGCCGATCAGGACCCGCACTTCCGCCGTGAGTTCTATCAGGTGTTATTGCCGCTGATGCAGGAAATGGGTAAAACCATCTTCGCTATTAGCCATGACGATCACTATTTTATTCACGCCGATCGTCTGTTGGAGATGCGTAACGGACAGTTAAGTGAACTCGTGGGCGATGAGCGTGACGCCGCTTCACGTGATGCCGTCGCTCGTACTGCGTAATCCCAGCAACCGCCGGTTTTTTATCCGCCCGGCGGTTCCGTTTATTGTTATTTACATAAATCGGCATCATGATTAATGATATTTCATATCATGGATTTATGATTAATGTCCGCATTCAACAAAAACAGCGCCAGACTGCGTGATGAAGAGCGTGCGCGCCTCATCTGGTTGCTGACCACTGATAAAGCCATTATTTCCACGCTGTTGGGCAAGCTTACCCTGGCTGAGCAATATGACGTCGGTACCTTAGCCGACGATATTGCTGAGGTAGGGGCGCTGGTGGCGCATCTGCCGCCGCCGGATCTGGCCGATACCCTCGAAGCATTACCTTCTGAAGAGCGCCACGCCCTGTGGCGGCTGGTCGAAAATGAAAAGCGCGGTAACGTCCTGCTTGAGGCGTCAGAAAACGTCTGGGACGACCTGATTGATGAGATGAGCGACCGCGAGCTGCTGGATGCGTTGCAATATCTTGATATCGACGAACAGATTTATCTGGTCCAGCATCTCCCTCGTAACCTTACGGGACGACTGCTGGCGACGTTACCGGCCGAGGAGCGGGCGCGCGTGCGCCAGGTGTTGCACTACGAGAAGAATCGCGTCGGTGCGATTATGGAGTTCGAAGTCATCACCGTGCGCCCGGACGTGACGCTGGAAGTGGTGCAGCGCTATTTACGGCGGCTGGGCAAGATGCCGGAGAACACCGATAAACTTTTCGTGACCGATCGCAATAAGGTGCTGGTCGGCGAACTGACGCTAACCTGTATCCTGCTCAATGATGTGCAGCGTAAAGTCAGCGAGGTGATGGAAGATGACCCGCTCACCTTTTCCCCGGAAGACATTGCCGAAAACGCCGCGCGCACGTTCGAACGTGACAACCTGGTCAGTGCCGCGGTGGTTGATCCTGCCGGTAAGTTGATGGGTCGTTTGACCATCGATGAGATCGTTGATGTGGTATACGAAGAGACCGATACCGATCTGCGTCGAATGGGGGGCTTAAGCGCCGAAGAGGATGTGTTTGCTCCCGTGACCAAGGCGGTAAAAACCCGCTGGGCATGGTTGGCTATTAATCTCTGTACCGCCTTTATCGCCTCGCGGGTCATTGATGGCTTTGAACATACGATTTCGCAACTGGTGGCACTGGCCTCGCTGATGCCGATTGTAGCAGGGATCGGCGGCAATACCGGAAATCAAACTATCACCATGATCGTTCGCGCGCTGGCGCTACAAAATATTCAGCCGGGAAACCTGACGTTTTTGATCCTGCGTGAGATGGGCGTGGCGCTGGTAAATGGCCTCGTCTGGGGTGGGATTATGGGCGGCATTACCTGGTGGCTGTACGATGATATGGCGCTCGGCGGCGTGATGACCCTGGCGATGATGCTTAATCTGCTGATGGCGGCGTTGATGGGGGTGATTATTCCCATGACGATGGTGAAGCTCGGGCGCGACCCGGCGGTCGGCTCAAGCGTCATGATTACGGCCATCACCGATACCGGCGGTTTCTTTATTTTTCTCGGCCTGGCAACCCTGTTTCTGATGTAGCCGCGGGTTTGCGTCTGACGATGCGCGGCAGGATGAGCATCGTCATCACCCCGGCAACCACGCCAATCGCCAGGTTGCCGGTAGTGACCGTTGCGCCGACAGTTATCAGCATAACCAGCGTTTCAGTAACGGGGATTTTCGTCAGTGTCGCGGGCTGGATACTCTGCCAACTGAAGGTTTTCACCGCCACAATCACCATAATTCCCGCCAGCACCGACATGGGTATTTTCGCCATGACTTCGCTCAATGCGGTGACTAACAGCAGCAACACAAGCCCGGCGGCAATCGTCGAAACGCGACTGCGTCCTTTGCCCATCTCGACGTTAACGATGGTTTGACCAATCATCGCGCACCCGGCAATGCCACCATAAAATCCGGCCAGAATATTGGCTATCCCCAGCCCGGCGCTCTCGCGATTCTTATTCGACGGCGTAACCGTCAGGTCATCCACCAGACGGGCGGTTAACAATGACTCCATCAAACCAACAAAAGCGATGCTCAACGCGCAGGGCCAGATAATCGCCAGAGTGTGCAGGTTGAGTGGGACGAGTAGCTGCGTTAATCCCGGCAGGCCGCCGCTCATTGAACCTTCGTCACCGACGGTTGGTAGCAGTTGTCCGCTGCTTACAGTAAATACCGTCAGCAGCACGATGGCGATAAGCGGCGCGGGGATTGTTTTAATAAACCGTGGAACCCACAGCACAATCAGCAGTGTCAGGACAAACAGTCCCCAGATTAGTGGGCTTTTACCCCAAAAATGTGGGACCTGAGCAAAGAAAATCAAAATGCCCAAGGCGTTGACAAAGCCGGTCATGACGGCTGTAGGAATGAATCGCATCAGACGCGCCATTCCCAATACACCAAACAGGATCTGAATCATCCCGGCCAGCACCACTGCAGGCAAGATGTATTGCACGCCGTGTTGATGCACCATCGGACCAATCACCAGCGCGACCGATCCTGCAGCGGCGGTAACCATTGCGGGACGACCACCTAAAAAAGACATTGCCAGGCACAACACGACGGAAGCTATCAGGCTGACTTTAGGGTCGACGCCCGCAATAACGGAAAAAGAGATCACTTCCGGGATCAGCGCCAGGGCGGTTACCACCCCCGCCAGTGTTTCACGTACCAGCAGGCGGGGTTGTCGCAGTACGGTGCGGGTGCTCTGTTCTGTCACAGCAGGGGAGGAGTGTGTTGCAGACATAGTAACTCTCAGGTCAGAAAGGGCCTGATAACAGCAGACCGACAGGCATCCGTGCGGTGAATAGCAAAGCGCAGCATAGTACGCGTCTGGCGGGTGGGTTTCCAGAAGTGATTGTCAATAACCGTATAAATTATCAACTTGTTAATAACATTTTTAAAATTAAAATATAATTTATAAACAATATTTAATTATTTTTACTTAAGTGTTACCGTTAGTGCCGCTCGATTTTCACCTGTATTAAAAGCAAAAAGCGATACTAAAAGTAAGGCATTAACATTATGAAAAAAGTGACTGCCATGCTCTTCACAATAGCTGTAGGGCTGAACGTTGTCTCTATGGCAGCAAAAGCGAAAGCGGCGGAAGAGCAGGAAACGGATGTACTGTTGATTGGCGGCGGTATCATGAGCGCCACGCTGGGAACCTATTTACAGGAGCTGGAGCCACAATGGTCAATGACCATGGTCGAGCGACTGGATGGCGTCGCTCAGGAAAGTTCGAACGGCTGGAACAACGCCGGAACCGGCCACTCCGCACTGATGGAGCTGAACTACACGCCTAAAAAGGCCGACGGTAGCATCAGCATTGAAAAGGCAGTCGAAATCAACGAAGCCTTCCAGATTTCCCGTCAGTTTTGGGCTTATCAGGTTAATAATGGCGTGATGCATGAACCACGCTCATTTATCACTACCGTCCCGCATATGAGTTTTGTCTGGGGCGACGAGAATGTGAATTTCCTGCGCGCACGTTACGCCGCACTGCAGCAGAGCACCTTATTCCGTGGTATGCGTTATTCCGAAGATCACGCGCAGATTAAAGAGTGGGCACCGCTGGTCATGGAAGGTCGCGATCCGAAACAGAAAGTCGCGGCAACGCGCACCGAGATTGGTACTGACGTTAACTATGGTGAAATCACGCGCCAACTGATTGCCTCGTTGCAGAAAAAGCCCAACTTTGCGCTGCAACTGAGCACCGAAGTGCGAGGCTTTAAGCGTAATGCAGACAATAGCTGGACCGTTACGGTCGCCGATCTGAAAAACAACGAAGCGGAACATGATATCAAGGCGAAGTTTGTCTTTATCGGTGCCGGTGGCGCTGCGCTGAAGCTGTTGCAGGAAACCAACATTCCAGAAGCGAAAGGCTATGCCGGATTCCCGGTTGGCGGCCAGTTCCTGGTGGCGGAAAACCCGCACGTAGTGAATCGTCACCTGGCGAAAGTGTATGGTCAGGCGTCTGTGGGCGCGCCGCCGATGTCCGTACCGCACATCGATACCCGTATCCTGGATGGCAAACGTGTCGTGCTGTTTGGGCCATTCGCGACATTCTCCACCAAGTTCCTGAAAAACGGTTCGTTGTGGGATCTGCTCAGCTCGACCACCACCTCAAACTTTATGCCGATGGTCAACGTAGGCCTGGATAACTTCGATCTGGTGAAATATCTGGTAAGCCAGGTGATGCTGAGCGATGACGACCGTTTTGCCGCACTGCAAGAGTACTATCCGCAGGCGAAGAAAGAAGACTGGCGTTTATGGCAGGCGGGTCAGCGTGTGCAGATCATTAAAAGTGATGCAGAGAAGGGCGGCGTTCTCCGTCTGGGAACCGAAGTCGTCAGCGATAAAGAAGGTACGATTGCTGCGCTGCTGGGCGCTTCGCCTGGTGCGTCAACCGCGGCACCGATCATGCTACATCTGATGGAAAAAGTGTTTAAAGATAAAGTCGCCAGCCCTGAGTGGCAGGCGAAGCTGAAAACGATTATTCCGTCTTATGGTACTAAGCTGAACGGAAACGTTGAAGCAACTGAACAAGAGCTGCAATACACCAGCGAAGTTCTGGGTCTGAAATACGACAAGCCGCAGGTTGCCGATGAAGCGCCAAAACCGCAGTTGAAACCTCAGGCTCAACCGCAGCCTGAGCAGAAAGCTGTGGCGGATATCGCGCTGTAAATAAAATGCCGGATAAGCGCTGCGCTTATCCGGCCTGGTTCATGCGTCTGTAGGTCGGATACGGCGGTACGCCGCCATCCGGCACATTCTCACTTATCGCGCGACTGCGTCCTGAATCTTCTCTTCCGCTTTCCAGATTCGGTATTTCACTTCCACGTTTTCTGGGGTGTAGACCACAATCGGCAGCTTGCTGTTGTAGCGCAGCATACCGTCATCACCCAGATACGCGGTAATAAATTTCTTCTCTTTCTTACCGTCCGGGCAGGCCATCATGGTTGAAACCGGAGAGGTGACTTTGTCGAAAACATAGTAGTCGTATCCCCAACCTTCCAGCGTTTTACTGTCCAGCTCTCCACCCAGGCGGTGCTGGTTACAGTCAACTTCCAGCGTTTGTCCGATCAGCAGTTCTACTTTCAGAGTAGATTCATCTTTCTCAGGGGGAAGCTGGATAACCTGGCGCTTCATACCCTTTTCCGCTTTAGGATAAGGGGCGACTTTTTCCAGCGGCTGAGCACCGGTATCGTTACTGGCAGCCCAGGCAGAGGTGCTGGCAAAGGCGGCGAAAAGTACGGCAGGGACAATTGTCTTCATCTTATTGTTCACAGTGTTTCCTTTCTTCTGTCTTATGAACGAATCTGGAGCAGGTTAACATATTTGTGTTATCTATTAATCTGGATTTACTTATATTTAAAGTGTATTTGGCAGTGGTTTATAATCAATGTAGCGATATATTCTAAGAATCATCCTAATTATAAGATTATTCTCTTGCTACCTGCTTCGTTGTGTATTTCATTATATAACCAATTGAAATGTGAGCAAAAGCGCATTTTTTCCCGTCAACTCAACACTCTTTTGATCCGGCAACAGCATTTACCCCGATCGGGGTATGCTCCTCTTACACATCCTGAAATATCTTACGACTAAAAATAACTACTCATAAATAGTGCAGTTTTTTATGTCGTTCAACCCGCCGAAGGTGAGCGTCATTATGGAAGGACAATGTTATGGTTGATTTATCCCGTCGAGGCATGTTGACAGGCAGTTGGCGTAACGCCAACGCAGGGATCCGTCCGCCGTGGAGCAAGGAAGACTCTCACTTTCTGACCCATTGCCTCCGTTGTGACGCCTGCATCCAGGCGTGTGAAACCGACATCCTGCAGCGAGGCCTGGGTGGTTATCCGAGCGTAAATTTCAAACACGGCGAGTGCAGCTTTTGTTATGCCTGCGCAGAAGCCTGTCCCGAATCACTTTTTCTTCCGCGCCACACCAGGGCCTGGGATCTGAGTTTTACGATCGGGGAAAACTGTCTCGCACACCAGTCAGTTGAGTGTCATCGCTGTCAGGATAGCTGTGAACCCATGGCCATAACCTTTCGCCCCACGCTGTCCGGTATTTATCAGCCACAGCTCGACAATCAGGCCTGTAACGGATGCGGCGCGTGTGTCGCTATTTGCCCGGTATCAGCCATTAATGCGGAGTACAACCATGGACAGTAACTGGCAGGTCTGCAGCCTGGTCGTTCAGGCCAAAAGTCAGCATATCAATGATATCGCCACGCAGTTGCGTTCGTTTCCGGGTTGCGAAGTTGCACTTAGCGATGTGGAAAGCGGCCAGCTCATTGTGGTGGTGGAAGCAGAGCAAAGTGAAACGCTAATGAAAACTATTGAGTCAGTGCGCAACGTTGCGGGCGTGCTGGCGGTGTCGCTGGTTTATCACCAGCAGGATGAGCAAGGTGAGGAAACACCATGAAACTCAGTCGTCGTAGCTTTATGAAAGCTAACGCCGTTGCGGCCGCTGCGGCGGCTGCCGGGTTAAGCGTGCCGGGCGTAGCCCGCGCGGTAGTCGGTCAGCAAGAAGCCATCAAATGGGACAAAGCCCCGTGCCGTTTCTGCGGAACGGGCTGTGGCGTATTGGTCGGGACGCAGCAAGGGCGTGTTGTGGCATGCCAGGGTGACCCGGATGCGCCGGTTAACCGTGGACTTAACTGCATCAAAGGTTACTTCCTGCCGAAAATCATGTACGGAAAAGACCGTTTAACACAGCCGATGCTGCGCATGAAGGACGGTAAGTATCACAAAGAAGGCGAATTCACTCCGATTAGCTGGGATCAGGCCTTTGACGTGATGGAAGAGAAATTCAAAACGTCCATGAAAGAAAAAGGCCCAGAGTCTATCGGCATGTTCGGCTCGGGTCAGTGGACGATTTGGGAAGGTTACGCTGCCGCCAAATTGTTTAAAGCCGGCTTCCGTTCTAATAACATCGACCCGAACGCCCGTCACTGCATGGCGTCAGCGGTGGTCGGTTTTATGCGTACCTTCGGTATGGATGAGCCGATGGGCTGCTATGACGATATTGAGCATGCCGATGCTTTCGTCTTGTGGGGCGCGAATATGGCGGAGATGCACCCGATTCTGTGGTCGCGCATCACCAACCGTCGTCTGTCCGATCCGAATGTTACCGTCGCGGTGCTCTCCACCTTCCAGCATCGTAGTTTTGAGCTGGCGGATAACGGTATGGTCTTCACGCCGCAAACCGATCTGGTGATCCTCAACTACATCGCAAACTACATCATTCAAAACAATGCGATCAACCAGGATTTCTTTAGCAAGCACGTTAACCTGCGTAAAGGCGTGACGGACATCGGCTACGGTCTGCGTCCAACCCATCCGCTGGAAAAAGCGGCGAAGAATCCAGGTTCCGATGCTTCTGAACCGATGAGCTTTGAGGATTACAAAGCCTTCGTTGCTGAGTACACGCTGGATAAAACCGCCGAAATGACTGGCGTACCGAAAGATCAACTGGAACAGCTGGCGCAGCTGTATGCCGATCCGAAGAAAAAAGTCATCTCCTACTGGACGATGGGCTTTAACCAGCATACCCGTGGCGTGTGGGCCAACAACCTGGTCTATAACCTGCACCTGCTGACCGGTAAAATTTCTCAGCCAGGCTGTGGCCCGTTCTCTCTGACCGGCCAGCCTTCAGCGTGCGGCACCGCGCGTGAAGTCGGGACGTTCTCCCACCGTCTGCCTGCGGACATGGTGGTCACCAACGAAAAACACCGCGATATCTGCGAGAAGCACTGGAATATCCCGACCGGGACTATTCCGGCAAAAATCGGGCTGCACGCTGTGGCGCAAGACCGTGCGCTGAAAGATGGCAAACTCAATGTCTACTGGACGATGTGTACCAACAACATGCAGGCCGGTCCGAACATCAACGAAGAGCGTATGCCGGGCTGGCGCGATCCGCGCAACTTCATCATCGTTTCCGATCCGTATCCGACGGTCAGCGCCCTGTCAGCCGACCTGATCCTGCCGACCGCGATGTGGGTAGAGAAAGAAGGTGCCTACGGTAACGCGGAACGCCGCACTCAGTTCTGGCGTCAGCAGATTAAAGCGCCGGGTGAATCGAAATCGGATCTGTGGCAACTGGTGCAATTTTCCCGTCGCTTCAAAACAGAAGAGGTATGGCCGGAAGAACTGCTGGCGCAGAAACCAGAGCTGCGCGGCAAAACGTTGTATGACGTGCTGTTTGCCACGCCAGCCGTGACCAAATTCCCGGTCGCTGAACTGGCTGAAGATCAGCTCAACGATGAATCCCGTGAGCTGGGTTTCTATCTGCAAAAAGGGTTGTTCGAAGAGTATGCCTGGTTTGGCCGTGGCCACGGACACGATCTTGCACCGTTTGACGATTACCACAAAGCGCGCGGTTTACGCTGGCCGGTCGTTGAGGGCAAAGAAACTCAGTGGCGCTATAGCGAAGGCAACGACCCTTACGTGAAAGCGGGGGAAAGCTACAAGTTCTACGGTAAGCCGGATGGCAAAGCGGTCATCTTCGCGCTGCCATTTGAACCTGCCGCTGAAGCGCCGGATAAAGAGTATGACCTGTGGCTCTCCACCGGACGTGTGCTGGAGCATTGGCACACCGGCAGCATGACGCGTCGTGTGCCTGAACTGCACCGCGCCTTCCCGGAAGCGGTGCTGTTTATCCACCCGCTGGATGCAAAAGCGCGAGATCTGCGCCGTGGCGATAAAGTCAAAGTGGTTTCCCGCCGTGGCGAAGTTATCTCGATTGTTGAAACGCGCGGGCGTAACCGTCCGCCGCAGGGGCTGGTATACATGCCGTTCTTCGATGCCGCACAGTTGGTGAACAACCTGACGCTGGATGCGACGGATCCGCTCTCCAAAGAGACGGATTTCAAGAAGTGCGCCGTGAAACTGGCGAAGGTGTAACGCGTTATGTCCCGGTCAGCAAAACCCCAAAATGGCCGCCGCCGTTTTCTGCGCGATATGGTTCGCGCGGCGGGCGGGCTGGCCATCGTTGGCGTGGCGCTGGGGTTGCAACAACAAACCGCACGTGCAACTGGCGTGCGGTTACGCCCGCCAGGCGCACTGAGCGAGGAGGCATTCGCCAGCGCCTGTGTGCGCTGCGGTCAGTGCGTTCAGGCATGCCCATATGACACGCTGAAGCTGGCGACGCTGGCCTCCGGGCTGGCAGCAGGTACGCCCTATTTTGTCGCCCGCGATATTCCTTGCGAAATGTGTGAGGACATTCCGTGTGCCAAAGTCTGCCCCAGCGGCGCGTTGGACAGGGAAATTGAATCCATTGACGATTCGCGTATGGGGCTGGCGGTACTGCTGGATCACGAAAACTGCCTCAACTACCAAGGGTTACGCTGCGATGTTTGTTACCGCGAGTGCCCGAAAATCGATGAGGCTATCACCCTTGAGCTGGACCGTAATATGCGTACCGGCAAGCATGCGCGGTTTATTCCGACCGTGCACAGCGATGCCTGTACCGGCTGTGGGAAATGCGAAAAAGTCTGCGTACTGGAACAGCCAGCAATAAAAGTGCTGCCGCTGTCGCTGGCGAAAGGGGAGTTAGGACACCATTACCGCTTCGGTTGGCTGGAGGGGAACAATGGCAAATCGTAAACGTGATGCCGGGCGTGAAGCGCTGGCAAAAAAAGGATGGTGGAAGAGTCATCGCTGGCTGCTGCTGCGTCGTTTGAGTCAGTTTTTGATACTGGCGATGTTCCTCAGCGGCCCGTGGCTTGGCGTGTGGATCCTGCATGGCAACTACAGTGGCAGTCTGCTGTTGGATACCGTCCCATTCACCGATCCGCTGATTACGCTGCAAAGCCTGGCCAGCGGACACCTGCCGGCAACGGTTGCGTTAACGGGGGCGGTCGTCATCACGGTGCTGTATGCCCTTGCGGGTAAGCGTCTGTTTTGCAGCTGGGTTTGTCCGATGAACCCGGTCACCGATTTAGCCAGTTGGTTACGCAGAAGGTTTGACCTGAATCAGTCCGCGACCCTGCCGCGCTATATACGGTACGTCCTGCTGGTGGTTATCCTGGTCGGTTCCGCCTTGACCGGTACGCTGCTGTGGGAATGGATAAATCCCGTCTCTCTGCTCGGACGGAGTCTGGTAATGGGATTTGGCAGTGGTGCACTGCTGATTCTGGCACTGTTTTTATTTGATCTACTGGTCGTTGAGCATGGCTGGTGCGGGCATCTCTGTCCACTGGGCGCACTGTATAGCGTAGTGGGAAGTAAAGGCGCATTAACCGTTTCGGCAAAAGAACGTAACAGATGTAACCGCTGTATGGATTGTTTTCATGTTTGCCCGGAACCGCATGTGCTACGTGCGCCGGTGCTGGATGAGCAAAGCCCGGTGCAGGTAACCAGTCGCGATTGCATGGCCTGCGGTCGCTGCGTGGATGTCTGTTCTGAGGATGTTTTTACAATAACAACACGATGGAGTTCGGGAGCGAAATCATGAAAAGCCATGACCTGATTAAAAAGCTGAGTCAATGGACGGCCCTGCTTGCCCTGGTCGTCAGTGGGGCCGTTTGGGCTGCAAACGGAGTGGACCTAAGCCAGTCACCGGAAGTCTCAGGGACACAGGAAGGGGCGATTCGCATGCCGAAAGAGCAGGAGCGTATGCCGCTGAACTATGTGAATCAACCGCCAATGGTTCCGCACAGCGTTGAAGGGTATCAGGTGACGACCAATACTAACCGCTGTCTGCAATGCCACGGTGTGGAAAGCTATCGCACCACCGGCGCGCCGCGCATCAGTCCGACGCACTTTATGGACAGCGATGGCAAGGTATTGGCTGAAGTCGCGCCGCGTCGTTATTTCTGTCTGCAATGTCACGTCCCGCAGGCTGACGCTGCGCCGATTGTTGAAAATACCTTCACCCCCTCGAAAGGTTACGGGAAATAAGAGGTCATTATGGAAAATTCTAACCGTAAACCAGGCTGGATTAAGCGCGTCTGGCAATGGTGGCGTCGCCCCAGCCGTCTGGCGCTCGGCACGCTGTTGTTAATCGGCTTTGTGGGCGGCATTATTTTCTGGGGCGGCTTTAATACCGGTATGGAAAAGGCCAATACGGAAGAGTTCTGCATTAGCTGTCACGAAATGCGCAATACGGTGTACCAGGAATACATGGAAACCGTACACTACAACAACCGCAGTGGTGTGCGTGCGACTTGCCCTGATTGCCACGTCCCGCATGAGTGGGGCCCGAAAATGATCCGTAAGATCAAGGCCAGTAAAGAGCTGTACGCGAAAGCATTGGGGTTAATAGATACACCGCAAAAATTTGAAGACCATCGTCTGACGATGGCGCAAAATGAGTGGCGGCGTATGAAAGACAATAACTCGCAAGAGTGTCGCAACTGTCACAACTTCGAGTTTATGGATTTAACCGCCCAGAAAGGCGTTGCGGCCAAAATGCACGACCAGGCCGTGAAAGACGGGCAAACCTGTATTGACTGTCATAAAGGGATAGCGCACAAACTGCCTGATATGCGCGAAGTCAAACCGGGCTTTTAACAGGATGTAGATAACCAGGTATGCTTGAAGCCAGAGAATTACTTTGCGAGCGGGATGACAGAATACTGTTCAGCGATCTGTCATTTCGCGTCAACGCAGGGGAATGGGTACAAATTACCGGCAGCAACGGCGCGGGGAAAACCACTCTGCTGCGGTTGCTTACCGGGCTGGCGCGTCCCGACGCAGGGGAGGTTTGCTGGCAAGAACAACCCCTGCATCACGTGCGGGACAGCTACCATCAGCAATTGCTGTGGATCGGACATCAGCCGGGGATAAAAACCCGGCTTTCGGCGTTGGAGAACCTGCGTTTTTTCCATCACGACGGTGATATCGCACAGTGTCTGGACGCGCTGGCGCAGGCGGGACTTGCCGGATACGAAGATATTCCGGTGAATCAGCTCTCCGCCGGACAACAGCGGCGCGTGGCGCTGGCCCGTTTGTGGCTGACCCGCGCCCGGCTGTGGATCCTCGATGAACCCTTTACCGCCATTGATGTGAACGGCGTTGAGCGACTGACTCAGCGTATGGCACAGCACACGGAGCAGGGCGGTATTGTTATTCTTACCACCCACCAGCCGCTTAATGTTGAGACCAGTAAAGTGCGACGAATTGCGCTGACCAGCGAGAGGGCAGCGCAATGATGTGGCGAATCTTCCGTTTAGAACTGCGAGTTGCGTTTCGTCATAGTGCGGAAATCGCCAATCCTTTATGGTTCTTCCTGATTGTTATCACGCTCTTCCCTCTGAGCATTGGGCCGGAGCCACAGCTGCTGGCGCGTATTGCGCCGGGCATCATCTGGGTTGCGGCGCTGCTGGCGTCATTGCTGGCGCTGGAGCGCTTGTTTCGTGATGACTTACAGGACGGCAGCCTTGAGCAACTGATGCTGCTGCCGCTGCCGCTTCCGGCGGTCGTGCTGGCGAAAGTGATGGCGCACTGGGTCGTAACCGGTTTGCCGCTGTTAATCCTCTCGCCGCTGGTGGCATTACTGTTGGGCATGGATATGTACGGCTGGAAAATTATGGCGCTGACCTTGCTGCTCGGTACGCCGACGCTGGGTTTTCTCGGCGCGCCGGGTGTGGGTTTGACGGTGGGCTTAAAGCGCGGCGGCGTGCTGTTAAGCGTGCTAGTTCTCCCGCTTACCATACCACTACTGATTTTTGCGACCGCCGCGATGGATGCGGCTTCCATGCACCTACCGGTTGAAGGGTACATGGCGATTCTGGGGGCGTTGCTGGTAGGCAGCGCCACGTTAAGCCCGTTTGCCACGGCTGCGGCGTTACGGATTAGCGTGCAGTAATGCGGACAGGATTTGCAGGCCGGGCAAGGTACTCCGGCAAAACGGATATTAATTAATGGAGTCTGGTGACTGAACTATGTGGAAAACACTTCATCAATTGGCGATGCCCCCTCGGCTCTATCAGATCTGCGGCTGGTTTATTCCGTGGCTGGCGATTGCCAGCGCGGTGGTACTCATAACGGGATGGGTCTGGGGCTTTGGCTTCGCGCCGGCTGATTATCAGCAGGGACAGAGCTATCGCATCATTTATCTGCACGTTCCGGCGGCAATTTGGTCGATGGGGATTTATGCCTCGATGGCTGTTGCGGCGTTTATCGGCCTGGTCTGGCAAATGAAAATGGCCAATCTGGCGCTGGCTGCGATGGCGCCCATTGGCGCTGTGTTTACCTTTATTGCGTTGGTGACGGGGTCCGCATGGGGCAAACCGATGTGGGGAACCTGGTGGGTCTGGGATGCTCGACTCACCTCAGAACTGGTGCTGCTGTTTCTCTATGTTGGCGCCATTGCGCTATGGCATGCGTTTGATGATCGCCGCCTGGCAGGGCGTGCCGCCGGTATTCTGGTGCTGATTGGCGTGGTCAACTTACCGATCATTCATTACTCGGTCGAGTGGTGGAATACGCTGCATCAGGGGTCAACCCGTATGCAGCAGAGTATCGATCCGGCAATGCGCGCGCCGCTGCGTCTGGCGATCGTCGGCTACCTGTTACTGTTTGTCACGCTGGCGCTAATGCGCATGCGTAACCTGATTTTGATGATGGAAAAACGCCGCCCGTGGGTGAGCGAACTGATCTTAAAAAGAGGCCGCCAATGACCCCTGCATTTGCATCATGGAGTGATTTTTTCGCGATGGGCGGTTACGCCTTGTATGTCTGGCTGGCTGTCGCCATGAGCGTTATTCCGCTACTGGTGCTGGTGCTGCATTCTGCGTTACAGCATCGCGCAATTTTACGCGGTGTGGCTCAGCAGCGGGCGAGGGAAGCGCGCATGCGCGCAGCGCAAGTACAACGGGAGGCGGCGTGAATATTCGACGTAAAAATCGGCTATGGATAGCCTGCGCGGTACTGGCAGGTCTGGCGTTGACCATTTCGCTGGTGCTCTACGCGCTGCGTTCCAATATCGATCTGTTCTACACCCCGGGAGAGATACTCTACGGTAAGCGTGAAACGCAGCAGATGCCTGAAGTCGGTCAACGTCTGCGCGTGGGTGGGATGGTGATGCCGGGCAGCGTGAAGCGCGATCCGCAATCGCTAAAAGTAAATTTCAGCATCTATGACGCCGAAGGTGTGGTGGATGTGACCTATGAAGGCATTTTGCCGGACCTGTTCCGTGAGGGCCAGGGCGTCGTCGTTCAGGGCGAGCTGGACAAGGGAAATCATGTGCAGGCTAAAGAGGTTCTTGCCAAACACGATGAAAATTACACCCCGCCGGAAGTCGAAAAAGCGATGCAGGAAAACCACCGTCGCCCGGAAAGTGTTTATAAGGATAAAACGTCATGATGCCTGAAATTGGCAATGCGCTGTTGTGCCTTGCGCTTGGCGTTGCATTACTGCTGTCGGTCTATCCGCTGTGGGGCGTGGCGCGCGGCGACGTACGGATGATGGCCTCAGCACGGCCCTTTGCCTGGGTCTTGTTTATCTGCGTGATGGGGGCATTTCTGATTCTGGTTAATGCTTTCGTGGTTAACGACTTTACCGTGACCTACGTCGCCAGTAACTCCAATACCCAACTTCCGGTCTGGTATCGGGTCGCGGCGACATGGGGCGCGCATGAAGGCTCGCTGCTGCTGTGGGTGTTGCTGATGAGCGGCTGGACGTTCGCTGTCGCAGCGTTCAGCCAGCGCATGCCGCTGGATATCGTCGCCCGCGTGTTGGCGGTGATGGGGATGGTCAGCGTCGGCTTCCTGCTGTTTATCCTGTTTACCTCTAATCCGTTTGCCCGCACGTTGCCCAACTTCCCTATCGAAGGGCGCGACCTGAACCCGCTGTTGCAGGATCCGGGACTGATTTTCCATCCGCCGTTGCTGTACATGGGGTATGTCGGTTTCTCGGTGGCTTTCGCGTTTGCGATCGCCGCGTTGATGAGCGGGCGTCTGGACAGCACCTTCGCTCGCTTTTCGCGTCCATGGACGCTGGCGGCGTGGGTGTTTCTGACGCTGGGGATTGTACTCGGTTCGGCCTGGGCCTATTACGAGCTGGGCTGGGGCGGCTGGTGGTTCTGGGATCCGGTTGAGAACGCCTCCTTTATGCCATGGCTGGTGGGCACAGCCCTGATGCACTCGCTGTCGGTAACCGAACAGCGCGCCAGCTTCAAAGCCTGGACCCTGCTGCTGTCAATCAGCGCCTTCTCGCTGTGCCTGTTGGGTACTTTCCTGGTACGCTCCGGCGTACTGGTTTCGGTGCATGCTTTCGCCTCAGACCCGTCGCGCGGGATGTTTATACTGGCCTTCATGGTGCTGGTGATTGGCGGTTCCCTGCTGCTGTTTGCAGTGCGTGGGCATAAGGTTCGCTCGCGGGTAAACAACGCGCTGTGGTCACGTGAATCGCTGCTGTTGGGCAACAACGTCCTGCTGATCGCCGCTATGCTGGTGGTGTTACTGGGCACGCTGCTGCCGCTGGTGCACAAACAGCTTGGGCTGGGCAGCATTTCGATTGGCGAGCCGTTCTTCAATACCATGTTCACCTGGCTGATGGCGCCGTTTGCGCTGCTGCTGGGCATTGGGCCATTGGTGCGCTGGGGCCGTGACCGACCACGTAAACTGAAAACGTTACTGATCATCGCGTTTGTCACCACGCTTGTTCTGTCGCTGCTGCTGCCGTGGATGTTTGAGGATCGCATTGCCGCCATGACGGTGGTGGGGCTGGCGATGGCGTGCTGGATATTTGTGCTGGCCATGTCCGAAGCGTACCTGCGCATTTCTCGTGGAACAAAGCTGACGCCAAGCTACTGGGGGATGGTATCAGGTCACGTTGGGCTGGCGATTACCATTGTTGGTATTGCCTTTAGCCAGAATTACAGCGTGGAACGCGATGTGCGCATGAAAGCGGGCGATAGCGTCAGTATCCATAACTATCAGTTCACCTTCCGTGAAGTAAAAGACATTACCGGACCAAACTACCGGGGCGGGGTCGCCATTATTGGCGTCACGCGTGATGGTAAACCGGAAGCCACGCTGCATGCGGAGAAACGCTTTTATAACAGCACCAGCTCGATGATGACCGAAGCGGCGATTGACGGCGGGCTTACGCGCGATCTGTATGCTGCGCTGGGTGAAGAGCTGGATAACGGCGCATGGGCTGTACGTTTGTATTACAAACCGTTTATTCGCTGGATTTGGGCCGGAGGGTTGCTGATGGCGCTGGGCGGGGTGTTCTGCCTGTTTGATCCACGCTATCGCCAGCGCACGCGCCCGCGTGTCGCGGTGCAAAAAAATGCGTCGGAGGCTGTATGAAGCGCAACGCACTGTTAATACCGTTTATTATTTTTCTCATCATTGCAGCGGCGCTACTGTGGCAGTTAGCGCGTAACGCGCAAGGAGACGACCCTACTAATCTGGAGTCGGCGTTGATCGGCAAACCTGTTCCGACGTTCCGCCTGGAATCGCTGGAAAACCCGGGGCAGCATTATCAGGCCGATGTGCTGACGCAGGGGAAGCCAGTGTTGCTGAACGTCTGGGCGACTTGGTGTCCGACCTGTCGCGCCGAGCATCAGTATCTGAATCAACTGTCTGCGCAAGGCGTGCGGGTAGTGGGCCTGAACTATAAAGACGATCGTCAGAAAGCCATTGTCTGGCTGAAAGAGCTGGGCAATCCTTACTCATTAAGTCTGTTTGACGGCGACGGTATGCTCGGCCTCGATCTTGGCGTGTACGGCGCACCGGAGACGTTCCTGATCGACGGGAAAGGTATTATTCGCTATCGCCATGCCGGCGATCTGAATGCCCGCGTGTGGGAAAGCGAGATCAAACCGTTGTGGGACAAGTACAGTAAGGAGGCTGCGCAATGAGATTTTTATTGGGCCTGCTGATGCTGGTTATCTCGGGATCCGCGCTTGCGACTATCGACGTAATGCAGTTTAAGGATGAAGCGCAGGAGCAGCAGTTCCGCCAGCTTACCGAGCAACTACGTTGTCCTAAATGTCAGAACAACAGTATTGCCGACTCTAACTCAATGATCGCCACCGACCTGCGTCAGAAAGTGTACGAACTGATGCAGGAAGGCAAAAGCCAGAAAGAGATTGTTGACTACATGGTGGCGCGCTACGGCAACTTCGTCACTTACGATCCGCCGTTAACTCCGCTGACCGTGCTGCTGTGGGTGATGCCTGTGGTAGCGATTGGTCTCGGGGGCTGGATTATTTTCGCCCGTACTCGCCGACGCGTGCGGGTGAAACAAGAAGAGTTTCCTGACGACATTATCCCGGATGGCAAGCGCGGTGGATTCGGACTCTTTGTGCCCGGGATCGTGGTGGCGCTGGTGGTTGGCGTGGTGAGCTATTATCAAACCGGGAACTATAAACAGGTGCAGGTCTGGCAGCAGGCAACCGCTCAGGCTCCAGCGCTGCTGGAGCGGGCATTGGATCCGAAAGCCGACCCGTTGAATGAAGAAGACATGACGCGTCTGGCGCTGGGGCTGCGCACTCGCTTACAGTCCGATGCCGGAAATGTCGAAGGCTGGATCATGCTCGGACGTATTGGCATGGTACTCGGTAACGCCAGTACGGCTACTGAAGCCTATGCCAATGCCTATCGACTGGATCCTAACAACAGCGATGCGGCGCTGGGTTATGCGGAAGCATTGACCCGTTCTTCCGATCCTGATGATAACCGTCGGGGAGGGGAGTTGTTGCGCCAGCTGATCAGAGGCGAGCATGCTAACGTGCGCGTATTGAGCATGTATGCTTTTAACGCTTTCGAACAGCAGCGCTTTGGCGAAGCGGTTGCGGCGTGGGAGATGATGCTGAAATTATTGCCCGCTAACGATACCCGTCGGGCGGTAATAGAACGCAGTATTAAACAGGCGATGGAGCAGCTAACGCCGCAGGAGAAGTAAGAGTGGAAGGGGCCGGATGGCGACGCAAAGCGTCTTATCCGGCCTTGCGATGCTCGTGATTTGTAGGCCCGATAAGCGTAGCGCCATCGGGCAATATCTGGTTATTGCATTCCGCGCGTTTGCAAAAACAGAATAGTGGCAGCAACGCGAGAGCGCACATTGAGTTTGCGCAGCAGGTTGCGAATATGCACCTTCACCGTCTGTTCGGAAATATTTAATACCGAAGCAATCTGTTTATTCGACAGCCCCTGAGCCAGTTCGTGTAACACATCCAGCTCGCGTTCGGTGAGAATGCTGAACGGATCTTCTTGTGCGCCGAACAGGTCGCGTTCGCGCAGATATTCACTAACGCGTGTACTAAACGCTTTACCGCCTTTGGCTCCGCTGCGAATGGCCTCCAGCAGGACTTCAGGATCGCTGTCTTTGAGCAAATAACCATCCGCACCCGCGTCAATTAAGGCGTATACATCGCTGGCGGCATCCGAAACGGTCAGAATGATAATTTGTGCGGTAACGCCGTCCCGACGCAGCGCATTCAGGGTATCCAGCCCACTCATACCTTTCATATTGAGATCCAACAGGATCACGTCAAGGTCCAGACGGTTTGCCAGATCGATCGCACTTGCGCCGTCACCTGCTTCAGCCACTACGTTAAATGCGGGATCCAGTTGCAATAATTGACTAATTCCCCGCCGCATCAGTGGGTGGTCGTCGACAATCAGCACCCGAAAAGGCGTTGCTTCAGGCATACTATTCTCCTGAGTTTTATTAGTATCATTATTGTTTTCAGCGCATCAATCGTCCAGGTTTATCGCGCTGATGAGAGGGTAAATTTTACCCCAATTTGTACATGGGTAAGTAGTAAAACCTGTGCTAAAAGCCGTGGTGGTGCGGAACATTGAATCGCAGGCATAAAAAAAACCAACCACAAGGGTTGGTTTTTTTTGAGGATTTTTGGTCGGCACGAGAGGATTAAATAAAACAATGTAATTAATTGATTTTAATGATTTTGTTTAAGTGTTGCTTATCTGTGTATGCCTAAGTGTATGCCTAAAAGTGAAAATCATCGCACCAGCGAAAAACTGTCCCGGGCCCCAACGTTTCAAGCGATAACAGTATTACTGTAAGCTAAAATGATTAAAATCGCTTTTAGAAGGAAAGGGATGATGAAAAACTGGTCAACGGAACATACGAAAGAGATCAAATCTTGGCTCGACATTGATACTTACCGCAAATTCGAAGAGCTTACGCTTATACGGTTCTATCATGAGCTATGGGCAAGGACGTTGTTCTTCAAAAGCTACAGAGAAAATTTTGAGAGCAAAGCTCTTATGGGATACTTCTCGAAAATCTTTAGTGGGAATCCTTTTCTTATAGAAGAGGAAAAGCTTGGGTATATGACTCCCGAAAACAAGTTGTTTCAACCACCTCATTTCTTGCTCACTACAACAGATGATATTGCCCGATTAAGCATACTTGCTATGAAAAGAGAAATGTATTTCTGGAGTGGCGGGGATGGGTATGCTGTGAATAAAGAGTTTGAAGAAAAACCTGTCTCTGAGAGTATGCCAGATCAGTTTCCCCGGACAGTTATGTTTGAAATAGATTTAGCAAGTGGGACTGACGAGGAAATTGCTGAATCACTTAAGGCTGCACTACCGCAATGGCGAAAAATTAAAGGTATAGAAGAAAATCCTCTAGAGTCAGTTCGGTTTGGGTATGGAACTATCAAGAAACTGATCAACTATCGCGTAATACCTATGCTGGATATTCTGGTCTGGGCCGCCATTAAAAAAATCCGCATCTCTGACGACAGACTATCTAGGTTGCTATATACAGACGACGACGCAGAAAGTGAAATGAGACTACCCCAGCAGATCAAAGATACTGACCGACCTCTTGCCCTTAAAGCCTCAACAATTGACTTCATCAGGCAGTTTCATTTTTTTATAAACAAGAACAATCATTTGAAAAAAATGAAAATTTCTGATGTAATTAAACTTACAGATTAATGTTACTATAACATACCTTTATGTTTGTAGATAACAACCTCAACTGGTTGTTTCTATTATAAAAATGTGCATTTGGTTTTCGCTGGCCTACTCTGAAATTTTAAATACGTAATTAATGCCCAAAAAGTATAGCAATTAAGAGAAATGCGAGGTTATCTTGGAATCTACTAAATATCAAGTTTTCTTGAGTTCCACATATTCTGACTTAGCAGAAGAAAGAGAAAGTATTATAAAAGCTATTTTGGAAATGTATCATATCCCTATTGGGATGGAGATGTTCAGTGCTGAAGATGAGGACCAGTGGGAAATCATCAGACGAACGATTGAAGTTAGTGATTATTATATTCTTGTTTTAGGTTTAAGATATGGTTCAAAAACATCAGATGGCATCAGTTTCACACAAAAAGAATATGAGTATGCCTTAGAAAGAAAGATACCTATTCTTGCATTTGTCATGAAAGACAATGTGCCTCTACCAATAGATAGAAGGGACGATGATCTCTCAGAAATTAATGGATTTAGAGAATTGGTGTTAAGAAATTCAAAAATGGCTCAATTTTGGGAGACAAAAGACCAGCTTATAAAAAGCGTATCAATTTCATTGATGAAGCAGATCATGCAGAAACCTGGGATAGGATGGATTCGTGGTGATAAGGCAGATATAGATGGAGCGCTTTCAAAAGAGTTAACTTCTTTGAGTAAAGAAAACAGAGAGTTACGAAAAAGGGTTTTGGATCTTGAATCAAAAATTTCATTTAGAAAACCATCGATCGATGTTTCCATAAATAAGCCGACTATAGATGAAAGTTTCAATTCATATGAAACCCTAACGATGCCTGATGTTTTGAGGTTACAAAATGTGCCATCACATTTACATGAGTATATCTCTGAAGATGATATAGAGAAATATAATAGGGAAATCCCAAGTCAAAATGAATTGTCTAATTATAATAAAAAAATTGAAAGATTTTATAAGATAAATAATTATTCCTCAGCTCTTGAAATATTAGTGTCTAACATAGGAAGTATCAAAGCAACTAATGTATATATAGATATCGAATTCCCGGATGCATTTTTCATTTATGAGAATGACGACACATTTAGTGAGCCTGAATCGCCTCTTCCAGTTAATCCTATGATTCGAGCAGAATCGGAATATAGTAAAAATAAATATATGCAAAATTCTGCATTATCCCGTTTACAGACACAGTTAGGTGGTGGTTATAGTGTGATGGATCGTTTTCCATCTTTGAATAAGAATCTATCATTTCTGAGTAAAATTCCACCTATTAATCAAAAGTGGTGGACGAAACTTGATGGAAGGAAAATTACGATAAAAATTGATAATTTATTGCACACGAGAGAGTCATCATTTGATGATGAATACATGATAGTTCCTTTAGCAACAGGAAAGCATATAATTGAGGTCAGGATTATATGTGAGGAATATGAAGAAATAGAAACTAGATATATTGAAATTGATATATAAAAAATTTTATGTGATTAATAGTGTACACCTGATCCGACAGAAACTTGTAGAAATAATAGGTAACTGTCAGGTCAGGTTTGAGGTAGTTCAGTTTATAGGCTATAAGTTCAAGACCGCTTTAATTCTTTTGGTAAAAAGGCATCAATTTCACTATCTGAAAAACTCATATCCTCCAGTTCCTTTAGAGCCTTTTGCGCGGCCATATAAGCTTTGTAATTTGTGCTCGGAGAACCTGCGTATACAGACTGTAATTCTTTTGTTAGTTTATCTCTTTTTTCTCTTATTTTATCAAGGGAGATATCCCCAATACGAATATCAGTCAACAATGAAAGATATTCTTCTCTTATAATCCATAGATCACAGCCAGCTTGCCGATGCTTTTGAGCTAGTTCTCCTAAATCATAATTTTTTGTATATGTATTTAAAATCAAAAGGATGGTTGAGAGAACAACACTGATAATAGCGCTAACGTTGCCCTTGTCAAAGAAAGTTGAAACTATTCCACCTGTGACTAATGCTGATACGACTATTTGCCATAATTTTATGTTTTCATGCTTACGGATAAGTATGTCAGCACATTTTTCATGAGTTTTATGGGAGTAAACGACCCGTCCGTAACATTCTCTTATCTGCCCTTCAAGGATTAAACGGTCTTCATTCATCACGGTTACCCTCGATTACTATTGGTACATGAATTCTATCTTTGGCAACGACAACTCCGTCTTTAACACAATAGCATTCGACAATGTGATCCCCACGAAAATTGGTGGACTCTATTTTCTGTCTCATCCCGGCATCTGCAACTATTTGTCCTCGAATATTATTTTTTCTCTTTGCCACTTCACCTCTATTCAATACTTTCCAGTATATATCATAAGGTTGTATAACTGAAATCTCTTTCACCTCAAACCTTAAATCCTTTTTATTTCGTAGAGGAATATGTCTTGAGATCATATCACGCAGAAAAAACTCTCGAAAACCATTTTGTTTCACTTCACAATCAATTTTTATGTTTTCTTTAATATCCACAGGGAATTTATCTTCGATAAATTCTTCTGTGTTTTTCCATGTTGCGTGGGTATGGATCGAAAGGGATGCCTTTGATACAGTTTCAGCTTTCGGGAACGGGCGACCATAGACCTTTTTCCATTTATCATTTTCATTCGATTGACCGTTAGCATCAATTGCTTCAAGACACAGATGGTATGCTTTTTTAGCTTTCTTTTGAAATTTTTTCTTAACTTTCACTCGTTGACGACTGCCAGGGGCTGAATACTCAGTCTGTTCTTCAAGTTCATATATATACTTGAAAAAATCTCTACTTAACCAATCATAATAGTGATAGCTCTTATCATCATACTCAGTTGTTGAGTCTAGAAAATTGTATACCAGAGTATCAATCAGAAGCCCTCCCATAGCTAAGCCATGTTTGTTACGCCATGCCCTTATCATTTTACATAGCCGACGGAGGTTGCTATTTTTGTTTACGTCAAGGTTATTTATAGCTGTCATTTCAGCTCTGGGCTTCGTTATTTTCCAACTGCCACCGTTTTTCGTGTCAGGATATTTATAACTACAATCCTCTTGTTCAAAAACAGGCTGAACTTCAACATGGAAATTGGTATAAGTTACAGTAACGACAAGTCTGTCCACACGAACTTTCGTCGTCGGATACCTTTTTAATATCGCTGATTTGACATCTTGAAGTAGTTCTAATTGTTTACCGTCTTTGTAATTATCCCATTTTGATTTAGGCATAATATATAGCATATCTAGATCTGAAATACCTCTGATTCCCGTTTTTCTCCCAAATGAACCCACTTGTAAAGTATTTGCTGTATTAGATTCGGTATCTCTGAACTGTTTGTTTAAAGCAGTGGTTAACTCACCATAGCGAGAGCTGATTGTTTCTGCATTATTGATAGATAAGTTTGATATAAACCCTGAAAACATTTCAGATATAGTCATCGAATGAACTCCTCACTCTTAGATTTTTTGTTTATGTACGCTAAGGGTTTGCTACAACTTCACTTTGGATTTATGCTGTATGAATAAACAGTTATCTTAGCATAACTTAATCGAACGTTCAGGTGTTTATTTTTATTCATTAACATAATGATCTATAGTTATTTTTATGTAATATGCCCTCTGATCCTACTTGGCGGCACTCCCTACAGAAAAGGCATCAAAACGGCATTTCGGTTTTTTTCGTGATCGCCGTATTTACATCAACGAAGGAAAGAACGCAAGTTAATCAATCTGTATCTACTTGATTAACATAGAATATGTCATCAACTTCCGCTCCTGGCAGAAAGCTGCCATATACAATAAGTTGAGGGGACGCTGTGAGCGAGAAGCGGAAGCTCACAATTGTCGCTACAGCCGATAGGGGCACTACTAACATTGGCGTATCGTATTGAAAGGGGACAGGTCACCTCGGTCGTACACTCGAATTTATTAAACTGGTTCAGGATAAGCATGACAATAATCGTTCACAGGCAATACCTGCCGGTGATGGCCCATCACGGCGACGTAGAAAACCAGCAGAAAAGAAATCCCAACGTTCGCTGAATGGTGACGATATGCTCAATGCGTTGAAGACATTACAGTCACGTTCTGAGGAAATATTTGGTACAAGGTAATAGCTTCAGTGTTATGATATTTAAGGAGAATCTAAGTGAATCTCCAAAGTTTTAATCCAATAGCATCCATATTGTCAGCAACTAAAAATGGTATATAAGAAAGGTGAAAATAGATGAAATTGAATCCTGAAAAATACAATAGAAAAATCACTCTATTATGTCCTGTATGCGGGAACTCAGAAATGGAACATGCCGAAGATTCGGAGATCGTCAAATGCATAGGATGCGGAAAAATACTCACTAACGATGAGTTAATCCAAGAAAATGGCGTAAGTATTGATGCGCATGTTAATGAAGTAAAAGAAGAATTGACGAAGGATATACAAAAGCAGTTTAACGACATACTGAAGAAAGCTTTTAAGGGAAGTAAAAACATAAGGATCAAATAATGACTACAAGTGACGTCATCGCTTTAGGAGCGCTTGCAGTATCAATCTACACCATTATATCATCCGAGCTTAAATCAAGAAAAAGCGATAGAGAACAAAAGGTTATTAAAGATGAGCAAGATAGATTACGTAAGTTGCTTCTGGAAAAAGAAACAAAGTCAGCTATCAATGAAATGAAGGCTGAGCTTGGTGCTCGCTTGGTAAAAATAGCCAGAAACAATTACAGGCTAAAAATATACAATAGAGGCAAAGTCGAAGCTAGGAATATAGAAATTCACTTTCCTGATAATGACGGTGATGAATACCTTGTAATATCGGATGTAGAAGACAAGTTCCCATATGAGATACTGCATCCGCAACACGGAATTGAGATCATCGCGGGACTAAGTTTCGGTAGCAAAACTAAATATCGAATAAAACTCATATGGGATGATGATTATAAGAGGAGAAATGAAGAGGAGTTTTTCATTTCAATATGAATTAACTCACTCAATGACTGTATGCTAAAAAGGCCGCTGTGGAAGATATTTCTCAGCAGCCTTTTCAACTTTGCTGGCAGGCGGACATCTGAACTTAGCTTGGACACTGCTTTCGTTGCTGGTACATAACCGCCGACTATGAAGTCGCGTATAGCCCAATAATGTCATTGTTGCTGCAACAGCGATATCCAACTTGGCTCATCATTACCCTCGTCAAGGGATGGACGCAGCCGTAGACACTCTTTCTGCAAAACTGGGGAAGTTCAGATGACGTGAAGTTCCCCAGTTCTGAACAGGACCAACTTCGATAACCTCCGCCTCAGGAGCCTCACTCCTTTCTTTTCCCGACTATTCGTATAGTGGTTCCATCGCAACGACAAGGGGAAAACAAAATGAACAATCAACCAACCCGTCTCATCCGTCTACCAGAAGTTCTTAAACGTACAGGCTACGGTAAAGCCTGAATCGCCACGGGTTTAACAGACAC
>NZ_SZWZ01000062.1:0-92 GCF_005281025.1 Citrobacter sp. wls714
GGGCAGCGCGCAGCAGGTAGCGATGACCGCCGCCGAGCTGGCAAAACTGCCGGATGCCGCCGCGCCGAAGGTCTTCAGTAAAGGGCTACGCG
>NZ_SZWZ01000062.1:195-18224 GCF_005281025.1 Citrobacter sp. wls714
AAACGCACGCCAGGCTTGATGCGCTGATGGCCATCATGACCTCGCTGACCGATACCTGCGTGCTGTCCCGCGCGGGGCTGGAAGGGCTTGATGCCATGCAAGACGGCGCTCGCGCCGTGCTGAGTGCAGGTGGTTGCGCCCATCCGGCAGGTCAGGCGGCCTTAGCGGCGCTCGATAGCCACATGTTGGCGCTGAACGCCTCGCCGGGCGGCGCAGCCGATTTGCTTGCCGCCACGCTGTTTCTCGATCGCATCGAATCGCCCTATTTCAAGCATTAAGAGGATGTTATGGAACACATTACGTTAACCGTACCGGCCAGCCGCACCTTAAGCGGCAAAGCGCTGGCAGGCGTTGTGGGCTCCGGGGATATGGAGGTGTTATTCACCGCCGACCAGGGCCAGACGTTAACCATTGATATCACCACTTCCGTCGATAACAGGCGCAGCCGCTGGGAAGCGCTGATTAACCGTCTGCAGACGGTCAGCAGCCTGCCGGCAGGCCAACTGATCATCCACGACTTCGGCGCGACGCCGGGCGTGGCGCGCATCCGTATCGAACAGGTTTTTGAAGAGGTGAGCTATGCGTGATGACCGCAGTTTTATCGAATTAAAAGCGCGTCAGCGCGCACAGGCGCTGCTGGACGAAGGCAGCTACCGTGAACTGCTCGACCCGTTTGAAGGCGTGATGTCGCCGTGGCTCGGCGCGCAGGGCATCGTCCCGCAGGCCGATGACGGCATGGTGGTGGCGAAAGGCACCATTAACGGCAAACCGGCGGTGGTGGTCGCGATTGAAGGCGCGTTCCAGGGCGGCAGCATGGGCGAAGTATCAGGCGCCAAAATGGCAGCGGCGCTGGAGCTGGCGGCGGAAGATAACCGTAACGGCATTCCTACCCAGGCGGTACTGAGCCTGGAAACCGGCGGCGTGCGTTTACAAGAAGCGAACCTCGGTCTGGCGGCGATTGCCGATATTCACGCGGCGATTGTTGACCTGCGCCGTTATACCCCGGTGGTCGGCATTGTCGCCGGGACCGTCGGCTGCTTCGGCGGGATGTCTATCGCCGCCGCGCTGTGCAGCTATCTGATTGTCACCCGTGAAGCGCGTCTGGGCCTGAACGGCCCGCAGGTTATCGAACAGGAAGCCGGGATTGAAGAGTATGACTCCCGCGACCGTCCGTTTATCTGGAGCATGACCGGTGGCGAAATTCGCTACCAAAGCGGGCTGGTGGAAGCGCTGGTCGGCGACGGTGTGAACGCGGTGAAAGCCGCCATGAACGAGGCGCTAGCGAAAGGCGTTCCGGCAAAACATCGCACCGATAACTACGACTGGTATCTCGAACGCCTGACCAACTTCGACACGCGTAAACAGGTCGATACCGAACAGATTCATGCGCTCTTTTCCCGGGAGGTGAAATGATGAGTAACGCAATGAGCCGTGGCCAATTATGGCTGGAAACCCTGGCGCCGAACGCTAAACGTATCGAGGGTCTGTGTCCGTCCGTCCAGGCCGCTGACGGTGAGCTGAACGGTGAAACGGTGCGTTTTATTGCCGTGGTGCCGGACGCGAACAACCACTACCCGCGAGCCGCGAAAGGCGAAGTGGGCCTGCTGGAAGGCTGGACCCTGGCGAAAGTGGTAAGCGAAACCATCGCCGCCGATGCCGATAAAGCCGTGAAGCGCCCGATTGTGGCGGTGATTGACGTGCCGAGCCAGGCCTACGGTCGTCGTGAAGAAGGCTTTGGCATTCACCAGGCGCTGGCCGGTGCCGCAGCGGCGTATGCCAACGCGCGTCTGGCAGGCCACCCGGTGATCGGCCTTATCGTCGGTAAAGCGATGTCCGGGGCATTTCTGGCGCACGGCTACCAGGCAAACCGCCTGATCGCCTTCAACGATAAAGGCGTACTGATTCACGCGATGGGCAAAGAGTCCGCGGCGCGCATCACCCTGCGTACCGTTGAGGCGCTGGAAAAACTGGCGGCAACTATTCCGCCGATGGCGTATGACATCAGCAATTACGCCACCCTGGGGCTGCTGGAAAATCTGCTGGATATCAGCAATCCGGACGCGCCTTCTGCTAGCGATCTGGCGCTGGTGAAAAACACTCTGCAACAGGCCATCAACGACGCGCGTCAGGACCCGACGCTGAAAAGCCGTCTGGGCGCTGACAATCGCCGCAGCTCTGCCCTCGTACGCGAACGCATGCGAGCAAGCTGGTAAGTAAAAAAGAGACCTGCCGGATGTACGACTCCGTGGGTGCAGTGACAGCACCCGCGTGGGTCGCTGCATCTGAAAAATAACAATCATCGCGTCAGTGCTACTTCTTTTAAGATTACAGGTGAAATATGACTTACGTAATTGTTCATGCTCTTGCTCCGATTTTCGTCATCATGCTGCTAGGATTCTGGGCCGGGAAGGCCAAAATGGTGGACAACAAGAATGTCTCCCTGCTCAATATCTTCGTGATGGACTTTGCGTTACCCGCCGCGCTGTTTAGCGCCACGGTACAAACACCGTGGGCCGGCATCGTTGCGCAGTCGCCGCTGATTGTGGTGCTGACGCTGGCGATGTGGATTACCTATGCCGCTATCTACTTTATGGCGACCAAGCTATTCAATAAATCGCCGCAGGATGCCGCCGTGCTGACCCTGACCGTTGCGCTGCCAAACTACGCCGCGCTGGGTCTGCCAATCCTGGGGAGCGTGCTGGGTGAAACCTCTTCTACCTCGCTGTCCGTTGCGGTTTCCATTGCCTGCGGTTCCGTGCTGATGACCCCGTTCTGTTTGCTGATTCTGGAGCGTGAGAAAGCGCGCGCGGAAGGCGGAAACTCCGGTTCTACACTCTCCATGCTGCCGGTGCTGATGTGGCGCTCGATTAAAAAGCCTATCGTCATGGGCCCGCTGCTGGGGGTCATCCTTTCTGCTATTGGTATTAAAATGCCGGAGCTGGTGCTGGCGGCTATTAAACCGCTGGGTCTTTCTGCTACTGCGGCCGCGCTGTTCCTGACCGGTGTGATCCTCTCTGCGCGTAAACTGCAGATCAACACCGTGGTTATTACTTCAACTATCGCCAAGCTGCTGATTCAACCGGCTATTGCCTGGGGTATCGTACTGATTTTCGGTCTGCATGGTTCCGTGGCTATCACCGCTATCCTGATGATTGCGCTGTCCGCGGGCTTCTTCGGTGTGGTATTCGGTAACCGCTTTGGCGTGCAGTCGCCGGATGCAGAAGCCGTGCTGCTGTTGAGCTCGGTACTGTGTATCCTGTCGCTGCCGCTGTTTATCTCGCTGACTTCAGGAATCTAAATCATGAGCACAACATTACGCCCACACGACTTAATCTGGCTGAACGCGCGCGACGCGCTCGAAGATGTCACGGAATCCTGGGTGGATACCGTCTGGCATAGCGGCCTGCCGGTAGTGGTGCGGCGTGATGTTGATGCGCAGGGGCGCATTCCCGTGGGTGTCCGCGGGATGAAACGCGAGCAGCGCGCCGCCGGTTGGGTAAAAGCGGAGGCGGTCGTTCGCGTCTGCTCGCCGGAATCGCTGGTGGATCCGCTGTCGCTGCTGCGTTCGCCCTTTATCTCTCAGCCACCGGTTCAGGTGGCTTTGTTATTGGCGCAGCAGGCGTGGCCGTGGACGTGGGGTATTACCGGGAGTACCGGCTATGCGCTGGCGACCGGGATCCCGGTTATCCACGCGGCAAGCGATCTGGATCTGCTGATCCGCGCGCCGCAGCCGCTCTCCCGTGAGGCGCTGGAGAAGTGGCAGCTGCAGCTGGCAGGCGGGCTGTGCCGGGCAGATACCCAGGTGGATACCCCGCGCGGCGGCTTTGCCCTCAATGAGTGGCTGCGCGATGGAAAAGCGCTGTTAAAAACCTCACAGGGGCCGCAGTTGGTCCGCGACCCGTGGGGCAGGGAGGAGTCATGAAAATTCTGTTTACCTTTCCGGGGCAGGGGACGCAGCACCCAGGGATGCTGCAAAACCTTCCGGGGACGGAGCTGACCCAGGCGCGTGAAGTGCTGGGGGCCGAGGTGGATACGCTGGATAGCCTTGAAGGGTTGAAACATACCCGAGCCGTTCAGCTGTCTCTACTGATTGCCGGCGTTGCCTGGGCGCGTGAGCTGGAACGTCGTGGCGTAGCGCCCGATATCGTGAGCGGGCTGTCGATCGGCGCTTATCCGGCAGCGGTTATCGCGGGTGCGCTGGAATTCAGTGATGCGCTGCGGCTGGTGGCGCTGCGCGGTGATTTGATGGAGCAAGCGTACCCGCATGGTTACGGTCTGACGGCCATTATGGGGCTGACGCTCAATCAGGTGGAAGCGCTGGTGGCTGATAGCGGTACTTACATCGCCAACCTGAATGCGGAAACACAGATTGTTATTGCCGGTACCGATGAAGCGATGGCGGAAGTGGCAAAACGCGCGATGGCAAAAGGGGCAACTAAAGCGCATCGCCTGGCGGTTAGCGTGCCGTCGCATTGTGAACTGCTGGCCGAGCCCGCGCAAAAGTTGGTTGAGGCGTTCAGCCATGTGATGCTTTCCCGCCCACGCTACGCCTACCTGAGCGGCAGTACCGGGCGCGTGCTGTGGCAGCCGGAACGCATTGCCGACGATCTGGCGATGAATATGGCGCGCACGGTGCGTTGGCAGGAGGCGGTTATCTCCGCTAACGAACGTGAAGCGCGGCTGGCGATTGAAATGCCACCCGGTGGCGTGCTGACCTGCCTGACGCGTCAGGCTGCATGGGAAGGGGAGTCTATCGCCCTGGAACGCAGCGGTATGGATGTGGCCGTGCACCTGGCAAAACGCCTTCGTGCGTGATGTGATTGCCCGATGGCGCTGCGCTTATCGGGCCTACAAAACCGGCTCGACACGCGTAGGCCGGGTAAGACGCGAAGCGTCGCCATCCGGCAATCAGGCGTTCTGGTTCAGCGCTCTGGCGTACATGCGCCCTTCAGCGGCCAGCGCCAGCAGGCTTGGGTCGCGCTCGCGGTTGCGGGCAAAGACGATGGCGATAAGCTGCTGCATCTGATACGGCTCAGCCAGTTTTTGTAGCTTCACGGTATTCTCATACATTTTCTTCATTCGCCCCGGCATCAAACAGAAACCCACTCCTGCCTGTACCAGACTGAGCATGGAGAAGATATCGTTCACGCGGGTGACAATCTCCGGCTCGAACCCGGCGATATGAAACGCTTCCTGGAAACCGGCGTAGGTCGCAAACCCTTCCGCCAGCGAGACAAACTTTTCATGGCGATAGTGGCGCAGGTCGGCCTTCGCGGTGGTATCCAGCGCGGCGGACATCGGCGCGGCGAGGTAGATATCGTCGTGGAACAGGGGGAGCACTTCGAGGCTGTTGCGGTCGATTTCGCTTTCTGAAATGGAGATGAGGATGGCGTCCAGCACGCCATCTTCCAGCATCTTCAGCAGCGCTTCGTTGGATCCCATGGTGAGATCCAGCTCCAGGTCCGGACGGCGCAGCTTCATGCCCATAATCAGGTGCGGTACCGTCTCCAGCGTCAGCGAGTAGAGCGTGCCCACACGTAAACGGCCCTGGCCCACGCCTGCCGTTTTGCGCGTCTCTTCCAGCCCGCGCTCCATCAACTGCGTGACTTCCTGACAGTACTCCAGCAGCGTCCACGCCGCCGGTTGGGCAATCAGGTTGCGGCCTTTATGGACGAACAGCGGGCAACGAACGTTCTCTTCCAGCGTGTGCAACGCCCGGTGAACGCTGACGCCGCTGATGTTCAGCGCCTCGGCGGTACGGGCGATGTTGCCCTTCTCCATAAAGGTCATGAAGATGCTCAGCTTGCGGAAGGTAATATCGTTGGTCGTCAGCTGATTCATCATCGTCTTCCTATAGTTAGTCGGCCATCATCTGTTCGAGCTGTTCCTGCGCATCCAGCCAGGCCATTTCACACTCTTCCAGCCCGGATTTTGCGTTCGCCTGCTGCTGCAAACAGGCCGTGAGTTCGGCTTTGCGACTTTGATCGTACAGTTCGCTATCACCGAGTTTTTCTTCCGCCTGCGCCAACTGTGCCTGTAGTTTCTCCATCTCTTTTTCCAGACGGGCGATCTCTTTGCGCAGCGGCTGCGTCAGAGTGCGGAGTTCAGCTTCGCGACGCTTCTGATCCTTACGCGCCTGGGCGCTGTTCACGCTCTCCTTCGCCGGTTCGTCGCTCTGGTTTTCCTGTTTCTGCACATCGCTCAGCCACTGTTGATAATCTTCCAGATCGCCGTCAAACGGCTCGACTTTCTTGTCGTGCACCAGATAGAGGTCGTCGGTCGTGGAGCGAATCAGATGACGGTCGTGCGAGACCACGACCAGCGCGCCTTCGAAATCGATCAGCGCTTCGGTCAGCGCCTGACGCATATCCAAATCCAGGTGGTTAGTCGGTTCATCAAGCAGCAGCAGGTTCGGGCGCTGCCAGACGATCAGTGCCAGCACCAGACGCGCTTTTTCACCACCGGAGAAGCGGGCGGTCTGTTCGCTGACTTTATCGCCCTGGAAGCCGAAGCCGCCGAGGTAGTCGCGCAGTTTCTGCTCCAGCTCCTGCGGCGCCATGCGCGCCAGGTGCTGGATGGGCGATTCATCGGCACGTAAAAACTCCAGCTGATGCTGTGCGAAGTAACCCAGTTTAATGCCCTTGGCGAGCCCGATTTCACCGCTGATGGGGGCCAGTTCGCCCGCCAGCAGCTTAATCAGGGTTGATTTACCCGCGCCGTTACGACCGAGCAGGCCGATGCGTGAACCCGGCACCAGATTCAGTTTGATCGAATCGAGAATGACGCGATCGCCATAGCCGGCGCTGACCTTCTCCATCTTCAAGAGCGGGTTTGGCAGGCTTTCCGGTTGACGGAAGCTGAAGTGGAACGGGTTGTCGACATGCGCAGGGGCAATTAGCTCCATGCGTTCCAGCATTTTGATACGGCTCTGCGCCTGTTTTGCTTTCGTTGCTTTAGCGCGGAAACGATCGATATAGCTTTGCAGATGCGCCACACGCTCCTGCTGACTTTCGTACATCGCCTGTTGCTGCGCGAGGCGGGTGGCGCGCTGGATTTCAAACGCGCTGTAGTTGCCGGTGTACTCGAACATGGTTTGTTGTTCGATATGAATAATTTTATCTACTACCGGATCGAGGAAATCGCGGTCGTGGGAAATCAAAATCAGCGTACCCTGATAGCTTTTCAGCCATCTTTCCAGCCAGATCACTGCGTCAAGATCGAGGTGGTTGGTCGGTTCATCAAGCAGCAGAAGGTCTGAACGGCAAATCAGCGCCTGGGCCAGGTTAAGACGCATACGCCAGCCGCCGGAAAAATCGCTGACCGGACGTTCAAGCTGTTCATTGGAGAAGCCGAGGCCATGCAGCAGGCTTGCCGCGCGTGAGCGTACGGTCCAGGCGTCAATGGCATCCAGCTTGCCATGGACGGTGGCAATAGCGTGTCCATCGTTACGTTCGTTGGCATCGTTCAACTGCGCTTCCAGTTGACGATACTCGCGGTCGCCGTCAATCACGTACTCCAGCGCGGGCTGTGGCAATGCTGGCGTTTCCTGATTAACCCAGGCGAGCTGCCAGTTTCCTGGATAGGTAAATCCTCCGGCGTCAGCGCTGATTTCATTTTTCAGCAATGCCAGCAGAGTAGATTTACCGCAGCCATTTTTGCCCACCAGACCAACTTTCTGCCCTGGATTAATGGTGGCCGTGGCATTGTCCAGCAAGACGCGCACGCCGCGACGAATTTGTAACGATGAGAAAACAATCATAAGGCGCCGTATGTTCAGACTATGTTAATTTATCATTATGATAATGTAATGTGTGGGCCGTTTGCCGCACCGAGGCGCCATGGTAGCCCAAAACGTCGAAAATAGACAAAAGACAAAACCGGGAGGGGGATGATGTTCCAGCCAGCGAAAGTGTTGCTGCTGTATGCCCATCCGGAATCTCAGGACTCGGTCGCGAACCGGGTACTGCTTAAACCGGCCATGCAGCTCAGTAATGTTACCGTGCACGATCTTTACGCGCACTATCCTGATTTTTTTATCGACATTCCGCATGAGCAGGCGCTGCTGAGTGAGCATGATGTGATTGTTTTTCAACATCCTCTCTATACCTATAGCTGCCCGGCGCTGTTAAAGGAGTGGTTTGACCGCGTACTGAGCCGCGGATTTGCCAGCGGTCCCGGAGGGAACCAACTGGCGGGAAAGTACTGGCGAAGCGTCATCACCACCGGTGAACCGGAGAGCGCGTACCGTTATGACGCGCTGAATCGTTATCCGATGAGCGATGTACTGCGCCCTTTTGAACTAACGGCCGGTATGTGCCGCATGCACTGGATGAGCCCAATCATTGTTTACTGGGCAAGGCGGCAAACGAAGCAGGAGCTGTACAGTCATGCTAAAGCGTACGGTGACTGGCTGGTGAATCCGATTCCTGTGGGAGGCCGCTGATGGAAGGCTCTGATTTATTGACAGCGGGAGTGTTGTTCCTCTTCGCGGCGGTAGCTGCGGTGCCGCTGGCATCGCGGCTGGGTATTGGCCCGGTATTAGGGTACTTGCTGGCGGGGATCGCTATCGGCCCGTGGGGATTAGGATTCATTAGCGATGTGGATGAAATTCTGCACTTTTCCGAACTGGGCGTCGTCTTTTTGATGTTCATCATTGGGCTGGAACTTAACCCGGCCAAGTTATGGCAATTGCGGCGTTCAATTTTTGGCGTCGGTGCCGCGCAGGTGATGTTGAGCGCAGTGGTACTTGCTGGCTTGCTGATGCTTACCGCATTCTCCTGGCAAGCGGCAGTGGTCGGCGGCATTGGTCTGGCGATGTCATCGACCGCTATGGCGCTACAGTTGATGCGCGAAAAAGGCATGAACCGTAGCGAATCCGGGCAACTGGGTTTTTCGGTACTGCTGTTCCAGGATTTGGCAGTGATCCCCGCACTGGCGCTGGTTCCCCTGCTGGCGGGGTCTGCCGATGAACATTTTGACTGGATCAAAGTGGGCATGAAGGTGTTGGCTTTCGCCGGCATGTTGATTGGCGGACGCTATTTGCTGCGCCCTGTTTTCCGCTTCATTGCGGGTTCTGGCGTGCGGGAAGTGTTCACCGCCGCTACGCTGCTGCTAGTACTGGGTTCTGCGCTATTTATGGATGCGCTGGGATTGTCGATGGCGCTGGGAACGTTTATCGCGGGCGTGCTGCTGGCGGAAAGCGAATACCGCCATGAGCTGGAAACGGCAATCGATCCGTTTAAAGGCCTGCTGCTCGGCCTGTTTTTTATCTCCGTTGGGATGTCGCTCAATCTCGGCGTGCTCTATACCCATATTCTGTGGGTAGCGGCGAGCGTAATCGTGCTGGTGGTCGTAAAAATGCTGGTGCTGTATGTGCTGGCACGACTGAACGGCATGAGAAGCTCTGAACGAATGCAGTTTGCCGGCGTGTTAAGCCAGGGCGGTGAATTCGCTTTCGTGCTGTTTTCAACGGCATCCTCGCAACGGCTGTTTCAGGGCGATCAAATGGCGCTACTGCTGGTGACCGTCACGTTATCTATGATGACCACGCCGCTGGTGATGAAGCTGATTGATAAATGGCTCTCCCGCCAGTTTAACGGCCCGGATGAAGAAGATGAAAAACCCTGGGTGGAGGATGATAAACCGCAGGTCATTGTCGTGGGGTTTGGACGCTTTGGTCAGGTTATTGGTCGCTTACTGATGGCCAATAAAATGCGTATTACCGTCCTGGAGCGAGATATCAGCGCTGTGAATCTGATGCGCAAATATGGCTATAAGGTCTATTACGGAGATGCCACCCAAGTGGATCTGTTGCGTTCTGCGGGGGCAGAGGCGGCGCAATCCATCGTCATTACCTGTAATGAACCCGAAGACACCATGAAACTGGTGGAGCTTTGCCAACAATACTTTCCGCATTTGCATATTCTTGCGCGAGCGCGCGGACGTGTAGAGGCGCATGAGTTATTACAGGCCGGAGTGACGCAGTTTTCCCGCGAAACGTTCTCCAGTGCGCTGGAGTTGGGGCGTAAAACGCTGGTCACGTTGGGGATGCATCCGCACCAGGCTCAGCGCGCTCAGCTGCATTTTCGGCGGCTCGATATGCGCATGTTGCGGGAACTGATTCCCATGCATACAGACACGGTACAAATCTCGCGAGCCAGGGAAGCCCGGCGTGAACTGGAGGAAATTTTCCAACGTGAGATGCAGCAAGAGCGGCGTCAGCTGGATGGCTGGGATGAATTTGAGTAGAGGTAATCATGGCAATTCGTAAACGTTTTATTGCAGGCGCAAAATGTCCGTCCTGCCAGGCGCAGGATACGCTGGCGATGTGGCGCGAAAATAATATCGATATTGTTGAGTGTGTTAAGTGCGGGCATCAGATGCGGGAAGCCGATAAAGAGGCGCGCGAACATGTTCGCAAAGAAGAGCAAGTGATCGGGATTTTTCATCCGGACTAGCGATATGGCGCAGCTTTTTTTAAGCTAGAGGGTACACGGGTGCAGAATTCCGCTACAATCTGCGCCACTATTCTTTCCATGCTCAGGAGATATCATGAAAGTAGCAAAGGACCTGGTGGTCAGCCTGGCCTATCAGGTACGTACAGAAGACGGTGTGTTGGTTGATGAGTCTCCGGTGAGTGCACCGCTGGACTACCTGCATGGTCACGGTTCCCTGATTTCTGGCCTGGAAACAGCGCTGGACGGTCATGAAGTTGGCGACAAATTCGACGTTGCTGTTGGCGCAAACGACGCGTACGGTCAGTACGACGAAAACCTGGTGCAGCGCGTTCCTAAAGACGTCTTCATGGGCGTTGACGAACTGCAGGTTGGCATGCGTTTCCTGGCTGAAACTGACCAGGGTCCAGTACCGGTAGAAATTACCGAAGTGGAAGACGACCACGTTGTGGTTGACGGTAACCACATGCTGGCTGGCCAGAACCTGAAATTCAACGTAGAAGTTGTTGCTATCCGCGAAGCGACCGAAGAAGAACTGGCTCATGGCCACGTTCACGGCGCGCACGGTCACGACCACGATCATGACCACGGTCACGATGGTTGCTGCGGTGGTCACGGCCACGACCATGGTCACGAGCACGGTGGCGAAGGCTGCTGCGGCGGTGGCGGTAAAGGTAACGGCGGCGGCTGCGGTTGCCACTAATACCCTTCGTCTTTCAACCCACAGCGGTGTTGGCTGCGCTTTCAAATCCCGGTCACATAGTTATCTATGCTCCCGGGACTTCCTCAAGCTTGCCGCCTTGCTGTGATTTGAAATCCTTTGGGTATATGTGAGTAGGCCTGCTAAGCGTTCGCGCTATCGGGCACAAAAAAAGCGGGATATTCCCGCTTTTTTTACGTCTTAATAATGTGGCGGCGGGGTCTCTTCGGACTGAGACGCGATGTGGGACGGCTGCGTGGCTTTCAGCTTCTCAGTCAGCAGACGCAAATGATCGCGTAGTTTGGCCATTTCCAGTTCATGCGCAGTTACCGTCACGTTGAGCTCTTCAATGGTGATTTCCTGAAATGCCAGGCGGCTTTCCAGCTCGGCCAGGCGAGTTTCCAATGTTGTATCCTGCATGATTCACCTCTTTCTTTTTTCTCCGGCAGATCGCGGACTGCGGCGAATTCTACTTAACTTTGCCTGTTTGCACAGCACTCAATCTTCAGCAACGAAACTAATTTAAACAAAAAGAGTCTGAAAAGTGGTGATAATAGGGCGTGCCTGTATGTTGATTTGTTCTGCAACGCTTTATAGTACATTTTTATGTTAGATAACCCTGGGGTGAGATGCCCCGGCCCTGGAGAGATGGATGAAATCACTGTTTAAAGTAACGCTGCTGGCGACCACAATGGCTGTTGCTCTGCATGCCCCGATCACCTTCGCTGCTGATGCTGCGAAACCAGCCGCTACTGCTGACAGCAAAGCAGCATTCAAGAATGACGACCAAAAAGCCGCTTACGCGCTGGGCGCGTCCCTGGGTCGTTATATGGAAAACTCCCTGAAAGAGCAGGAAAAGCTGGGCATCAAACTGGATAAAGATCAGCTGATCGCTGGCGTTCAGGATGCGTTTGCTGACAAGAGCAAACTGTCCGACCAGGAAATCGAACAAACTCTGCAGGCGTTTGAAGCGCGTGTGAAGAGTTCCGCTCAGGCGAAAATGGAAAAAGACGCGGCTGACAATGAAGCCAAAGGTAAAGTTTACCGTGAGAAATTTGCTAAAGAGAAAGGCGTTAAAACCTCTTCCACTGGCTTGATCTACAAAGTAGAGAAAGAAGGTACTGGCGCAGCGCCGAAAGACAGCGATACCGTGGTTGTAAACTACAAAGGTACGCTGATTGATGGTAAAGAGTTTGACAACTCCTACACCCGTGGCGAGCCGCTCTCTTTCCGTCTTGATGGTGTTATCCCTGGCTGGACCGAAGGCCTGAAAAATATCAAGAAAGGCGGTAAAATTCAGCTGGTTATCCCACCGGATCTGGCTTACGGCAAAACCGGCGTTCCGGGTATTCCGGCCAACTCTACGCTGGTGTTTGATGTTGAACTGTTAGACATCAAACCGGCACCGAAAGCCGAGGCGCAGCCAGATGCTGCACCGGCCGATAAAGCTGCAGACAGCAGCAAAAAGTAAGCGAACAGTAACCGCCGCCCACAGGGCGGCGGTTTTTTATTATCGACAGGATATAATTAATACTGGAAAGCGCCTTGTGCGCTGTATTACTTTAGATGCCCCTATAATAGTGATGAGCCTGCCCTGACAACATAACGACAGGCTCCTGAAAAGGAGTGCTTTTTTTCATGTCCAGGTCGCTTTTAACCAACGAAACCAGTGAGCTAGATTTACTGGATCAACGTCCTTTCGATCAAACTGACTTCGATATCCTTAAATCCTATGAAGCGGTAGTGGACGGGTTGGCGATGCTCATTGGTTCCCATTGTGAAATCGTATTGCACTCTTTGCAGGATTTGAAATGCTCGGCTATCCGCATTGCGAACGGTGAACACACGGGCCGTAAAATTGGCTCACCGATAACCGACCTTGCATTGCGTATGCTGCATGATATGACGGGTGCGGATAGCAGCGTGTCGAAGTGTTACTTCACGCGCGCGAAAAGCGGTGTCTTGATGAAGTCGGTGACGATTGCCATTCGTAACCGAGAGCATCGCGTGATTGGTCTGCTGTGCATCAACATGAACCTCGATGTGCCATTCTCGCAGATAATGAATACCTTTATCCCACCGGAAACCCCGGAAGTGGGTTCTGCCGTGAACTTTGCTTCTTCTGTAGAAGATTTGGTCACCCAGACGCTGGAATTCACGATCGAAGAAGTGAATGCCGATCGCAATGTTTCCAATAATGCGAAAAACCGCCAGATTGTCCTGAATCTGTATGAGAAAGGTATCTTCGATATTAAAGATGCGATTAACCAGGTCGCCGATCGGTTGAATATCTCCAAGCACACGGTCTACCTCTATATTCGCCAGTTCAAAAGCGGCGATTTCCAGGGGCAAGACAAGTAATGCGCTTTACCATCATGGTGACGGGACCTGCTTATGGCACACAGCAGGCGAGTAGCGCGTTGCAATTTGCCCACGCGCTACTTAAAGAAGGGCATGAGTTATGCAGCGTCTTTTTCTATCGTGAAGGTGTGTATAACGCTAACTTCCTGACTTCGCCCGCCAGCGATGAGTATGATCTGGTACGGGCCTGGCAACAGCTGAATCAACAATATGGCGTGACGCTGAATATCTGCGTTGCAGCGGCGTTGCGTCGTGGTGTTGTTGATGAGGCTGAAGCAAAGCGGCTTGGACTGGCAGGTGCTAATTTACAATCAGGTTTTAATCTCAGCGGGCTGGGTTCGCTGGCTGAGGCGTCCTTGACCTGCGATCGCGTGGTGCAGTTTTAATGAAACGTGTTGCTTTTGTCTTTTCTACCGTGCCGCACGGCAGCGCATCCGGCCGTGAAGGGTTAGATGCATTACTGGCGACATCTGCGCTCACGGAAGATCTCGGCGTGTTTTTTATCGGCGATGGCGTCTTCCAGATCCTCCAGGGTCAACAACCGGACGTCGTTCTGGCACGAGACTATATCGCAACGTTCAAGCTGTTGGGGTTGTACGATATCGATCAATGTTGGCTTTGCGCCGCCTCATTACGTGAGCGGGGGCTTCAGCAGGGTGTTAATTTTGTGGTTGATGCCACGGCGCTGGAACCTGAAGATTTACGCCGTGAGCTAGGCAACTATGACGTCATTTTAAGGTTTTGAGACTCTCATGCTGCACACACTACACCGCTCCGCGTGGCTTACCGATTTCTCCTCTCTTCTTCGCCTGATTGAAAAAGACGATGAACTTTTATTGCTCCAGGATGGCGTGACGGCGGCAATAGAAGGAAGCCGTTTCCTTGAAAGTCTGCAAAACGCCTCCATTAAGGTCTCTGTGCTGGAAGAAGACATTAAAGCTCGCGGGTTAGATGGTCAAATTTCAGACAGTGTCGTCAGGGTTAGCTATACTGACTTCGTCAGACTTACGGTGAAGCATCCCAACCAGATGTCCTGGTAATTGCGGGATCGTTGTATATTTCTTGACACCTTTTCGACACCGACCTAAAATTCTGCGTCCTCATATTGTATGAGGTCGTTTTATTACGTGTTTACGAAGCAAAAGCTAAAACCAGGAGCTATTTAATGGCAACAGTTAACCAGCTGGTACGCAAACCACGTGCACGCAAAGTTGCAAAAAGCAACGTGCCTGCGCTGGAAGCATGCCCGCAGAAACGTGGCGTATGTACTCGTGTATATACTACCACCCCTAAAAAACCGAACTCCGCACTGCGTAAAGTTTGCCGTGTTCGTTTGACTAACGGTTTTGAAGTGACTTCCTACATCGGTGGTGAAGGTCACAACCTGCAGGAGCACTCCGTGATCCTGATCCGTGGCGGTCGTGTAAAAGACCTCCCGGGTGTTCGTTACCACACCGTTCGTGGTGCGCTTGACTGCTCCGGCGTTAAAGACCGTAAGCAATCACGTTCCAAGTATGGCGTGAAACGTCCTAAGGCTTAATGGTTCTCCGTTAAGTAAGGCCAAACGTTTTATATTAATGTCAAACTAAACTCTTAGAGTTTTGGACAATCCTGAATTAACAACGGAGTATTTCCATGCCACGTCGTCGCGTCATTGGTCAGCGTAAAATTCTGCCGGATCCGAAGTTCGGATCAGAACTGCTGGCTAAATTTGTAAATATCCTGATGGTAGATGGTAAAAAATCTACTGCCGAAACTATCGTATACAGCGCGCTGGAGACCCTGGCTCAGCGTTCTGGTAAAAACGAACTGGAAGCTTTCGAAGTAGCTCTCGAAAACGTGCGCCCGACTGTCGAAGTTAAGTCTCGCCGCGTTGGTGGTTCTACTTATCAGGTACCAGTTGAAGTCCGTCCGGTCCGTCGTAATGCCCTGGCAATGCGTTGGATCGTTGAAGCTGCTCGTAAACGCGGTGATAAATCCATGGCTCTGCGCCTGGCGAACGAACTTTCTGATGCTGCAGAAAACAAAGGTACTGCAGTTAAGAAACGTGAAGACGTTCACCGTATGGCAGAAGCCAACAAGGCGTTCGCACACTACCGTTGGTAATCCCTTCGGAGTTTTAGTCACCAGGCGGGCGCTTCTAGTAAGCAGCCCGCTTTGGGCTACTTAAATTGAACGCCTAAAAGATAAACGAGGAATCAAATGGCTCGTACAACACCCATCGCGCGCTACCGTAACATCGGTATCAGTGCGCACATCGACGCCGGTAAAACCACTACTACCGAACGTATTCTGTTCTACACCGGTGTAAACCATAAAATCGGTGAAGTTCATGACGGCGCTGCCACCATGGACTGGATGGAGCAGGAGCAGGAGCGTGGTATTACTATCACCTCCGCAGCGACTACTGCATTCTGGTCTGGTATGGCTAAGCAGTATGAACCGCATCGCGTAAACATCATCGACACCCCGGGGCACGTTGACTTCACTATCGAAGTAGAACGTTCCATGCGTGTGCTTGATGGTGCAGTAATGGTTTACTGCGCAGTTGGTGGTGTTCAGCCTCAGTCTGAAACCGTATGGCGTCAGGCAAACAAATATAAAGTTCCGCGCATTGCGTTCGTTAACAAAATGGACCGTATGGGTGCGAACTTCCTGAAAGTTGTTGGTCAGATCAAAACCCGTCTGGGCGCGAACCCTGTTCCGCTGCAGCTGGCGATTGGCGCTGAAGAAGCGTTCACCGGTGTTGTTGACCTGGTGAAAATGAAAGCCATCAACTGGAACGAAGAAGATGCAGGCGTAACCTTCACTTATGAAGATATCCCGGCTGACATGCAGGAACTGGCTGACGAATGGCACCAGAACCTGATCGAGTCCGCTGCAGAAGCTTCAGAAGAGCTGATGGAGAAATACCTGGGTGGTGAAGAACTGACTGAAGAAGAGATCAAAAAAGCTCTGCGTCAGCGTGTTCTGAACAACGAAATCATCCTGGTAACCTGTGGTTCTGCGTTTAAGAACAAAGGTGTTCAGGCGATGCTGGATGCGGTAATTGATTACCTGCCATCCCCAGTCGACGTACCTGCGATCAACGGTATTCTGGACGACGGTAAAGATACTCCGGCTGAGCGTCACGCTAGCGATGATGAGCCGTTTGCTGCTCTGGCATTCAAAATCGCTACTGACCCGTTCGTGGGTAACCTGACCTTCTTCCGTGTGTACTCTGGTGTGGTTAACTCCGGTGACACCATCCTGAACTCCGTGAAAACTGCACGTGAGCGTTTTGGCCGTATCGTTCAGATGCACGCCAACAAACGTGAAGAGATCAAAGAAGTTCGCGCGGGCGATATCGCTGCTGCAATCGGTCTGAAAGACGTGACCACTGGTGACACTCTGTGTGACCCGGATCACCCGATCATTCTGGAACGTATGGAATTCCCTGAGCCGGTAATCTCCATCGCGGTAGAACCGAAAACCAAAGCTGACCAGGAAAAAATGGGTCTGGCTCTGGGGCGTCTGGCTAAAGAAGACCCGTCTTTCCGCGTATGGACTGACGAAGAATCTAACCAGACTATTATCGCTGGTATGGGTGAACTGCACCTCGACATCATCGTTGACCGTATGAAGCGTGAATTCAACGTTGAAGCGAACGTCGGTAAACCTCAGGTTGCTTACCGCGAAGCGATTCGCGCGAAAGTTACCGATATCGAAGGTAAACACGCCAAGCAGTCTGGTGGTCGCGGTCAGTACGGTCATGTTGTTATCGACATGTACCCGCTGGAGCCGGGTTCAAACCCGAAAGGCTACGAGTTCATCAACGACATCAAAGGTGGTGTAATTCCTGGCGAATACATCCCGGCCGTTGATAAAGGCATCCAGGAACAGCTGAAATCCGGCCCACTGGCTGGTTACCCGGTTGTTGATCTGGGCGTGCGTCTGCACTTCGGTTCTTACCATGACGTTGACTCCTCTGAGCTGGCGTTTAAACTGGCCGCTTCTATCGCCTTCAAAGATGGCTTTAAGAAAGCGAAACCAGTTCTGCTTGAGCCTATCATGAAGGTTGAAGTAGAGACTCCGGAAGAGAACACCGGTGACGTTATCGGTGACTTGAGCCGCCGTCGTGGTATGCTTCGTGGACAGGAATCCAACGTCACTGGCGTTGTTATCCATGCTGAAGTTCCGCTGTCTGAAATGTTCGGATATGCAACCCAGCTGCGTTCTCTGACCAAAGGCCGTGCTTCTTACTCCATGGAGTTCCTGAAGTACGACGATGCGCCGAACAACGTTGCTCAGGCCGTTATTGAAGCCCGTGGTAAATAAGCCACAGGATTAAAACCTAAGTCCCGTGCTCTCTCCATAGGGGAGAGCACTATAGTAAGGAATATAGCCGTGTCTAAAGAAAAATTTGAACGTACAAAACCGCACGTTAACGTCGGCACCATCGGCCACGTTGACCACGGTAAAACTACCCTGACCGCTGCAATCACCACCGTACTGGCTAAAACCTACGGCGGTGC
>NZ_SZWZ01000061.1:0-93221 GCF_005281025.1 Citrobacter sp. wls714
TACCCATTTACACACAGAGTTATCCACAATCGCCGAAAAATTACTGATGCGCATTGCTGAAAAGTGGAGAGAACCGGTCCAGAGATCTCTATATAGAAAGCAATTCACACTACATATATAGAAGAAGGACTGACAACTTAAGCCCCATAATCCCTACCACCTTTGAATTACGCATCCCATCAGGCAATAATACCCGCACAAACCGTGATTCCAGGACCGTGATGAGATACTCACTGCAACGTACAGCTATACGCAAACGCCCGATGAAGCTCGGCACTACCGTGATCCTCATGGTCAGTGCAGTACTCTTCTCAGTGCTGCTTGTTGTTCATCTGATTTACTTTTCGCAAATCAGCAACATGACGCGCGATGCGTTAGCGGATAAAGCGCTTGCGGTCGCGCGGACGCTGGCAAACTCGCCGGAGATCCGTCAGGGATTAATGAAAAAACCTGAGGAAAGCGGCATTCAGGCTATTGCCCAGGCGGTGAATAAGAGCAACGATTTTTTGTTCATCGTCGTCACCGATATGCAAAGCATTCGTTACTCCCATCCCGAAGCGCAACGAATCGGTCAGCCATTTAAAGGCGATGACATTTTGCTGGCTTTGCAGGGCAAAGAGAATGTTGCCATTAATCGCGGGTTTCTGGCTAAAGCTCTGCGCGTGTTTACTCCTATCTATGATGAGCATCACCGACAGATTGGCGTGGTGGCGATCGGCCTTGAGCTAAGCAGAGTGACTGAGCAGATCAATAACAGTCGCGGCAGCATCTTCTGGTCCATCTTGTTTGGCGTTCTGGTTGGGTTACTCGGCACATGGGTATTAGTCAAAGTCCTTAAGCGCATTCTGTTTGGCCTGGAGCCGTATGAAATCTCCAATCTGTTCGAACAACGCCAGGCGATGCTGCACTCTATAAAGGAAGGTGTCATTGCTGTTGACGAGTGTGGTGAAGTCACGCTGATAAACCAGGCGGCGCAGGAACTGCTTGATTACCACAAATCACAAGACGATGCTCAACTCTCAACGCTCAGCCACGCGTGGTCACAGGTGGTCGATTTTTCGCAGGTGCTACGCGATGGAACGCCACGCCGCGATGAAGAGATCACGGTGAAAGATCGGCTACTCTTAATTAATACTGTTCCGGTACTCAGCAACGGAAAAATCATCGGGGCCATTTCAACGTTCCGCGATAAAACTGAAGTTCGGAAATTGATGCAACGCCTGGACGGTATGGTTAACTATGCCGACGCACTTCGTGAACGATCCCACGAATTCATGAACAAATTGCACGTGATTCTGGGATTATTGCACCTGAAAAGTTATAAGCAGCTTGAAAATTACATCCTGAAGACCGCGAACAATTATCAGGAAGAGATTGGCTCACTGTTAGGAAAAATAAAATCTCCGGTGATCGCTGGATTTTTACTCAGCAAGATTAATCGCACATCTGATTTAGGCCATAGTCTGGTCATTAGCAATGAAAGCCAATTGCCGGAAAACAGCAATGAAGATCAGGTAGCGGTGCTGATTACCGTTTTGGGGAATTTGATTGAAAACGCCCTGGAGGCGCTAGGTCAAGAACCGGGTGGCGAGATCAGCGTATCCTTGCACTATCGACACGGCTGGTTGCATTGCGAAGTGAATGACGATGGTCCAGGGATCGTCCCTGAACACATTGAGCACATCTTTGAAAAGGGCGTCTCGTCAAAAGGAACCGAACGAGGCGTCGGTTTAGCACTTGTGAAACAGCAGGTTGAAAGTGTTGGCGGCAATATTTCCGTCGAGTCTGAACCTGGGGTCTTCACCCAATTTTTTGTACAGTTACCGTGGAATGGTGAGAGGGCCAGCAGATGATCAATGTCTTAATTGTCGATGACGATGCAATGGTAGCGGAATTAAATCGTCGTTATGTCGCACAACTCTCCGGTTTTCATTGCTGCGGAACAGCCTCTACGCTGGAGAAAGCCAAAGAGATCATCTTTCATAGCGGTCATCATATCGATTTGATTTTGCTGGATATTTATATGCAAAAAGAAAATGGTCTGGATCTGCTACCCGTTCTGCACAGCGAAGGCTGCAAGTGTGATGTTATTGTCATCTCTTCCGCCGCTGACGCCACCACCATCAAAGACTCGCTTCACTATGGTGTCGTTGACTACCTGATCAAACCTTTCCAGGCCTCCCGTTTTGAAGAAGCGCTAACCGGCTGGCTACATAAGAAAACAGAGATGGAAAAGCATCAGTACTATGAACAGTCTGAGCTTGACCAACTGATTCACGGCAGTTCCTCCAGTGAACAGGAAGTACGTCGCTTACCGAAAGGATTAACGCCACAAACATTACGCACGCTGTGCCAGTGGATTGATGAGCACCAGGATCAGGAGTTCTCTACGGATGAGTTGGCCAATGAGGTCAATATCTCTCGTGTTTCTTGCCGAAAATACCTTATCTGGCTGGTTAATTGTCACATCTTATTTACCAGCATCCACTATGGCGTGACCGGTAGACCTGTTTATCGTTACCGCGTTCAGGCTGAGCAATACTCATTGCTTAAACAATATTGCCAATAAATACATTTTTGGGATTATTTGTTATTTGAAAGTAACAATTATTAAAATAATGAAAAATCCCTATTTTACTGGCTGAAGCAGACGCTTTATTAATTTGCGTTAGATCAAATATATTTGTACACAACATGTCAAACGCTATATTTCAATATTGATAAACATACACTGTTTTTAATTTCAAAATCGCTAACAAAAGTTAATTAAGTATTATCTAACTCGCAGAGTGTGTATTTTTACCCATAAAGGATTAGTCTGCAATTAACCAGACATACAAAATCTAGACTGGTAGCAATGGAGACCATGCTACGTACCATGGACACCGTACATTTTTGTGAGCAAATAAAAGCATCCGCATGCCAATCTCATTACATCATGAAATGGCGTGACCGTGATCACATAAATAACCCACTCACTCATTCTGTCGGTGGTTCATACCATAGCGGAAAACGCAAAACAGATAAATTACAGCGTCAACCGCAGCTCTCTATGCCCAGTTATGCTTCCCATCGCCTGAGGATTCTCTCCTCTGTTCAACGCCACAGAAAAAAGCTAAATATCGCCATAACTTTAAAAAAACATTCTAGCAAGACATTTGAACATTAATCGCAAATACGGACATATCGAATACTGACCATTTTTTGATGCCTATTCTGGCAAAAAAGAATGTGGCACAGATCCATTTTTCAAAAAATTGACTGGGTTTTTCGCGAGGGTAAATAAAATGTTATTTAGTATACAACTTCTCATAATATTAATATGTTTGTTCTATGGTGCCAGAAAAGGTGGTATCGCACTGGGCTTATTAGGCGGTATCGGCCTGGTCATTCTGGTTTTCGTTTTCCATCTCCAGCCGGGTAAACCACCTGTAGACGTTATGCTGGTTATTATTGCCGTGGTGGCCGCATCGGCAACTTTGCAAGCCTCCGGCGGCCTTGACGTTATGCTGCAAATTGCTGAAAAGCTGTTGCGCCGTAACCCAAAATACGTTTCCATCGTCGCGCCGTTTGTTACCTGCACTCTGACAATTCTCTGTGGTACAGGCCACGTGGTATACACCATCCTGCCAATCATTTATGACGTTGCCATTAAGAACAATATTCGCCCGGAACGTCCGATGGCGGCGAGTTCTATCGGTGCGCAGATGGGTATTATCGCCAGCCCGGTTTCCGTTGCCGTTGTGTCACTGGTCGCCATGCTGGGTAACGTGACGTTTGAAGGCAAACATCTCGAATTCCTCGACCTGCTCAGCATCACCATCCCATCTACCCTGCTGGGTATACTGGCTATCGGTATTTTCAGTTGGTTCCGTGGTAAAGATCTGGATAAAGATGAAGAATTCCAGAAGTTTATTTCCGTACCTGAAAACCACAACTATGTTTATGGCGACACCGCCACGCTGTTAGACAAAAAACTGCCGAAAAGCAACTGGCTGGCTATGTGGATCTTCCTTGCCGCTATCGCCGTTGTTGCCGTGCTCGGCGCATTCTCTGAGCTGCGCCCTACCTTCAGCGGCAAACCGCTGTCCATGGTGCTGGTTATCCAGATGTTCATGCTTCTGACCGGTGCGCTGATTATTATCCTGACGAAGACCAATCCCGCTTCAATATCTAAAAACGAAGTCTTCCGTTCCGGTATGATCGCGATTGTGGCGGTGTACGGTATTGCCTGGATGGCCGAAACAATGTTCGGCGCGCACATGACGGAAATCGAAGGTGTGCTGGGCAATATGGTGAAAGAGTACCCGTGGGCCTATGCAATTGTTCTGCTGCTGGTATCCAAGTTTGTAAACTCCCAGGCAGCGGCGCTGGCGGCGATTGTTCCAGTCGCGCTGGCAATCGGGGTTGATCCAGCGTACATCGTTGCTTCGGCGCCGGCATGTTACGGTTACTACATTCTGCCGACCTACCCGAGCGATCTGGCTGCTATTCAGTTTGACCGTTCCGGTACCACCCACATCGGCCGCTTCGTTATCAACCACAGCTTCATTCTGCCTGGTTTGATCGGCGTAAGCGTATCCTGTGTCTTTGGTTGGATCTTCGCCGCAATGTACGGTTTCTTGTAATTACAGTTCGCGTGCCGTCCACGTTGGTACGGCACGCCACCGTTAAGACACAGAGAATTTTAAAATTCCTGAGAAAAATGAAAAGGCTGGAAGCAAATGTCAAAAGTTGAATTCACTTACCAGGCGGCTTTCCCACTGGGGGAAGACAAAACTGAGTACTACCTGCTGACATCCGATCACGTCAGCGTCGGCGAGTTTGAAGGCGAGACAATCCTGAAAGTAGCCCCTGAAGCACTTACGCTACTGGCCCAGCAAGCCTTCCACGATGCCTCCTTCATGCTCCGCCCAGAACACCAACAGCAAGTCGCCTCAATTCTCCATGATCCCGAAGCCAGCGAAAACGATAAGTACGTAGCGCTGCAGTTCCTGAGAAACTCTGAAATCGCCGCCAAAGGCGTATTGCCAACCTGCCAGGACACCGGTACGGCCATTATCATGGGTAAAAAAGGCCAACGCGTATGGACCGGCGGCGGCGATGAAGCAGCGCTCTCCAAAGGCGTATTTAATACCTATATTGAAGATAACCTGCGCTACTCGCAAAACGCGGCGCTGGATATGTACAAAGAAGTGAATACCGGCACCAACCTGCCTGCTCAAATCGATCTGTACAGCGTGGACGGTGACGAATACAAATTCCTGTGCGTGGCCAAAGGCGGTGGCTCAGCCAACAAAACCTATCTGTATCAGGAAACTAAAGCGCTGCTGACTCCCGGGAAACTGAAAAACTTCCTGGTGGAAAAAATGCGCACGCTGGGTACCGCAGCTTGCCCGCCGTACCATATTGCATTCGTCATTGGCGGCACGTCAGCGGAAAGCACCCTTAAAACGGTGAAGCTGGCCAGCACACACTACTATGATGGACTGCCGACTGAAGGCAATGCCCACGGCCAGGCGTTCCGCGATCTGCAACTGGAACAGGAACTGCTGATCGAGGCACAGAAACTCGGCCTCGGCGCTCAGTTTGGCGGGAAATACTTCGCGCACGACATCCGCGTGATCCGCCTGCCTCGCCACGGCGCGTCCTGCCCGGTAGGTATGGGCGTTTCCTGCTCCGCGGACCGTAACATTAAAGCCAAAATTAACCGCGAAGGGATCTGGATTGAAAAACTGGAACATAATCCAGGCCAATACATCCCAGAATCTCTGCGCCAGGCTGGCGAAGGCGAAGTGGTTAAAGTCGACCTTAACCGCCCGATGAAAGAAATCCTCGCCCAGCTTTCGCAGTATCCGGTTTCTACCCGTCTGTCACTGAGCGGCACGATTATTGTTGGTCGTGACATCGCCCACGCGAAGCTAAAAGAGCGTATTGAGTCCGGCGAAGGTCTACCGCAGTACGTGAAAGATCATCCGATCTACTACGCGGGCCCGGCAAAAACGCCAGCAGGTTATCCGTCCGGCTCTTTAGGCCCGACTACCGCAGGTCGTATGGACTCCTATGTTGACCTGTTGCAGTCACACGGCGGCAGCATGATCATGCTGGCAAAAGGTAACCGTAGCCAGCAGGTGACAGACGCTTGCCACAAACACGGCGGTTTCTACTTAGGCAGCATCGGTGGACCGGCAGCGGTACTGGCGCAGCAGAGCATTAAGCATCTGGAATGCGTGGAATACCCGGAGCTGGGTATGGAAGCTATCTGGAAAATCGAAGTAGAAGATTTCCCGGCGTTCATCCTGGTCGATGATAAAGGCAACGATTTCTTCCAGCAAATCGTCAGCCAACAATGCGCTAACTGCGCGAAGTAACCTATTCGGCCCGGCACTGGACTGACACTAAAACTTTTGGCGTCAGTCCAGCGATCCCCCCGGGCCACCTTAATCCCCCCATTTACTGGCGTTGAATTTTTCCTGCTCACAGGGAATAGTAATCTTTTCCATTACGTGTGAATTCATAATGCTCCGCACACTGAACCCCATGATTTTGCAGTCTGGCGCGCTGATTCTGGCGCTGATCCTTATCTACACCGGCATCTGTGCCACTGAGAAAATCACCTGGCTGATGGAAGTCACGCCGGTCATTATCGTCGTACCGTTGTTGTTGACTACCGTAAAGCGCTACCCGTTGACGCCTCTGCTCTACACGCTAATTTTCTTTCACGCCATCATTCTGATGGTCGGCGGTATGTATACCTATGCCAAAGTCCCCGTCGGTTTTCAGGTTCAGGAATGGCTGGATCTTAGTCGCAATCCCTATGACAAGCTGGGTCATTTCTTTCAGGGGCTGGTGCCAGCACTGACGGCAAGAGAGATTTTAGTGCGCGGTAATATTGTCCGTGGCCGAAAAATGCTGGCATTTTTAGTCTGCTGCGTGGCATTGGCGATTAGCGCGACCTATGAGCTGATCGAATGGTGGGCGGCGCTGGCAATGGGTCAAGGAGCTGATGATTTTCTCGGCACGCAGGGCGACCCATGGGATACCCAATCCGATATGTTTTGCGCCCTGCTTGGGGCCTTAACCACCGTGATTTTACTGGCGAGGACGCATTGCAAGCAACTGCGCCATTATGGGTTAGTCACCGCCAACTGAATGAAATCATTACCGGATGTCGCTGATGCGCATCCGGCCTGCGCGCTTGCCATTCAGCAATATCAGTATCAGCCAAAAAAATAGTCCCCCTGTCGATAAACGGCGGTTAAAATCCGCCATCAATATAGAATAACTCATTGTTTAAAAACATATAAAATACAAATCAGTCTGTTTTTCACCCGCTTTACAGCCCATTTTCTCAGGATAATACTTGCCTGCGTCACATTCATACGGTGTGTCTGCAATCCATAAATTGCAACCTTTCCACAACCGGGTAAAAGATGATGAAAGTATTAATTGTTGAAAGTGAGTTTCTGCATCAGGACACCTGGGTCGGTAGCGCTGTCGAACGTCTGGCTGACGCATTAAGCCGCCAGAATGTTACCGTCATTAAGTCCACCTCATTCGACGATGGTTACGCATCCTCGCCGCAAATGAAGCCATTGATTGCCTGATGTTCAGCTATCAAATGGAACAACAAGATGAGCACCTGAATGTCAGGCAATTGATCGGCAAGCTCCACGAGCGCCAGCAAAACGTTCCCGTTTTCCTGTTGGGCGATCGCGAAAAAGCCACTGCATCGTTGGATCGCGACCTGCTGGAGCTTGTCGATGAATTCGCCTGGATTCTGGAAGATACCGCAGACTTTATCGCCGGGCGCGCCGTGGCGGCAATGACCCGTTACCGCCAGCAGCTTCTGCCGCCGCTGTTCAGCGCGCTGATGAAATACGGCGACATCCATGAATATTCCTGGGCAGCGCCTGGCCACCAGGGCGGCGTCGGATTTACCAAAACCCCAGCCGGTCGTTTCTATCATGACTACTACGGTGAAAACTTATTCCGTACCGACATGGGTATCGAACGCACCTCCCTGGGTTCACTGCTGGATCATACTGGCGCATTTGGCGAGAGCGAAAAATATGCCGCCCGGGTGTTTGGGGCTGACCGCTCCTGGTCCGTGGTGGTCGGGACTTCCGGCTCTAACCGCACCATCATGCAAGCCTGTATGACCGACAACGACGTCGTGGTGCTGGATCGCAACTGCCATAAATCGATTGAACAGGGGCTGATCCTTACCGGGGCAAAACCGGTATACATGGTGCCTAGTCGCAACCGCTACGGCATTATCGGGCCTATCTACCCGCAGGAAATGCAGCCTGAAACATTGCAGAAAAAAATCAGTGAAAGCCCACTGACAAAAGGCAAAGCCGGACAAAAACCGTCATACAGCGTCGTGACTAACTGTACCTATGACGGCGTTTGCTACAACGCAAAAGAGGCGCAGGATCTGCTCGCGCAAACCAGCGATCGCATCCACTTCGATGAAGCCTGGTACGGCTATGCCCGCTTTAACCCAATTTATGCCGATCACTACGCCATGCGTGGCGCGCCGGGCGATCATAACGGCCCTACCGTTTTTGCCACCCACTCGACTCACAAACTGCTGAATGCGCTCTCACAGGCATCTTATATCCACGTCCGTGAAGGTCGTGGGGCCGTGAACTTCTCCCGCTTTAACCAGGCGTACATGATGCACGCTACCACCTCTCCGCTGTATGCCATCTGCGCCTCAAACGATGTGGCGGTTTCCATGATGGACGGTAACAGCGGCCTGTCGCTCACCCAGGAAGTGATCGACGAAGCGGTCGATTTCCGCCAGGCCATGGCGCGGCTGTACAAAGAATTCACCGCCGAAGGCGACTGGTTCTTCAAACCATGGAACAAAGAGGTGGTAACCGATCCGCAGACCGGCAAAACCTATGACTTTGCCGATGCGCCAACCCAACTCCTGACCACTGACCAGAATTGCTGGGTAATGCGTCCGGGCGAATCCTGGCACGGGTTTAAAGACCTGCCGGATAACTGGAGCATGCTGGACCCGATTAAAGTCAGTATTCTGGCGCCGGGTATGGGCGACAATGGCGAACTGGAAGAGACCGGTGTTCCAGCTGCACTGGTCACCGCCTGGCTTGGCCGTCACGGTATCGTGCCGACGCGTACCACCGACTTCCAGATTATGTTCCTGTTCTCAATGGGGATTACCCGTGGGAAATGGGGCACACTGATCAACACGTTGTGCTCTTTCAAACATCACTACGATGCGAATACTCCGCTGGCACAGGTAATGCCTGAACTGGTGGAGGAACATCCAGACACTTACGCAAACATGGGCATTCACGATCTTGGCGACACCATGTTTGCCTGGCTGAAAGAGAACAACCCTGGCAGCCGTCTCAATGCAGCCTACTCCGGCCTGCCTGTTGCTGAAATTACACCGCGTGAAGCCTATAACGCGATTGTCAGCGATAACGTTGAGATGGTGGCCATTGAAAATCTGCAGGGCCGTATAGCAGCGAACTCCGTGATTCCTTACCCACCAGGAATTCCGATGCTGTTGTCCGGGGAAAACTTTGGCGATGCTAACAGCCCGCAGATTAGTTATCTACGTTCGTTGCAGTCCTGGGACCACCACTTCCCTGGATTTGAACATGAAACCGAAGGAACGGAAATTATTGACGGTGTGTATCACGTCATGTGCGTGAAAGCATAATGTCTTTTTTAGATAGTCCGATTTGAAGGATGACATGTCATGCTTGAGTAATTCCTGAGTATTGCTGCAAAACAATAACATTGTCATACCTTTTTGCGCGGGACCACCCCGCGCTTTTTTTATACGAAAATTGTACGTTGCCACTTGCGTAAAAATTTATGTACACGGCAATAATCCCTACAGATATTGTAATTAATCAAAATATCGCTATTTTATCGCTTGTCTTGATTCATCACACAATTTCATTTGCCGGTTATTTCTTGCCCAATGGTGAGTTACGGTAGTTTATGTCATATTCCTGGAGTTTGGGTATGAGACTTTGCAGCAAAGAAGCGTGTGTTGTGGTATTAACAGAGAAGGATGTTTGGTTAAGGATTAACGGTAAAGAAGCCATCAGTTTAAAAGCTAATCATATGGCATTAGTGGCATGTGATAACAATATTATCGATTTCTCATCACTTAATAACGCACAGGTCGTACATATCAGCCGCGATATCATTAAAGACTATCTGCGTTTTTTAAATAAGGACCTTTCACAGATCCCATTCTGGCAGCGGAGTGCTAACCCAGTGATCACCGCTATCTGTCTGACGCCGGATGTCTTCCGGGTGGCCGCTCAACATAGCGTAATGGAAACAGGGGACGAAGGTGAAAGAGAGCGCACACGCTCACTACTATTCACGGTGCTATCCCGCTTTCTTGACAGCAAAAAATTTATCTCTTTGCTCATGCATATGCTGCGTAGTCGTATCAGCGACAGCGTTTATCACATTATTGAGAGCGACATACACAAAGACTGGAATTTAAGCATGGTCGCCAGTTGCTTATGCCTGAGTCCCAGTTTGTTAAAGAAAAAACTCAAAAGTGAAAATACAAGTTATAGCCAAATAATTACCACATGTCGCATGCGTTATGCCGTCAATCAACTCCTGATGGACGAGAAAAACATTTCCCAGGTCTCTCAACTGTGCGGATATAACAGTACCTCATACTTTATTTCCGTATTCAAAGAATTTTATGGGATGACGCCACTGCATTATGTTAGTCAATTTCGGGAGCCATCCGCTGCCTGAGTTTTAATCAGTTAGCGATAAGCCATAATAATATCAGCATTAGCGATACCCCAGCTCCGTCATCATAAAATAGTCTTTTGAAGAGGTATGATAAGTCCGTCATTTATCCTTATCAGGAGTTAAAAAATATGTCGACGGATGCTGATGCTCACAAAGTGGGCTTAATCCCCGTCACCCTTATGGTGTCGGGGAATATTATGGGTTCCGGTGTATTCCTGCTGCCCGCAAACCTTGCGTCAACTGGCGGGATTGCAATCTACGGATGGTTGGTCACGATTATCGGTGCTCTGGCACTGTCGATGGTGTACGCAAAAATGTCGTCCTTAGACTCCAGTCCCGGTGGTTCTTATGCTTATGCCCGCCGCTGCTTCGGTCCATTTTTAGGCTACCAGACTAACGTCCTGTACTGGCTGGCCTGCTGGATTGGTAACATCGCCATGGTGGTCATTGGCGTCGGTTACCTGAGCTACTTCTTCCCCATCTTAAAAGATCCGCTGGTCCTGACGCTGACCTGTGTCGTGGTGCTGTGGATCTTCGTATTGCTGAACATTGTCGGCCCGAAAATGATCACCCGTGTACAGGCTGTCGCAACGGTGCTGGCGCTGGTGCCGATTGTTGGGATTGCCGTCTTCGGCTGGTTCTGGTTCCGCGGTGAAACCTATATGGCGGCCTGGAACGTCAGCGGTATGAATACCTTCGGCGCAATTCAAAGCACCCTGAACGTGACCTTATGGTCATTTATCGGGGTGGAAAGTGCCTCCGTCGCGGCAGGCGTGGTTAAAAATCCTAAACGTAATGTGCCTATCGCCACCATTGGCGGGGTGCTGATTGCTGCCGTTTGCTACGTGCTCTCCACAACGGCGATTATGGGGATGATCCCTAACGCTGCGCTACGTGTTTCGGCCTCGCCGTTCGGCGATGCCGCAAGAATGGCGCTGGGCGACACCGCAGGCGCTATCGTCTCCTTCTGCGCTGCTGCCGGGTGTCTTGGTTCACTGGGCGGATGGACGCTGCTGGCCGGACAAACCGCCAAAGCGGCGGCCGATGACGGTCTGTTCCCGCCGATTTTTGCCCGCGTTAACAAAGCCGGTACCCCGGTGGCCGGGTTAATTATCGTCGGCATCCTGATGACCATTTTCCAGTTCAGCAGCATGTCGCCGAACGCAGCAAAAGAGTTTGGTCTGGTCTCTTCGGTTTCGGTCATCTTCACGCTGGTGCCATATCTGTACACCTGTGCCGCGTTGTTGCTGCTCGGTCATGGTCACTTCGGCAAAGCGCGCCCGCTGTATCTGGCGGTAACCTTTATCGCCTTTGTCTACTGCATCTGGGCGGTTATTGGTTCTGGCGCCAAAGAGGTGATGTGGTCGTTCGTCACGCTGATGATTATTACCGCGCTGTACGCACTTAACTACAACCGGATCCATAAAAACCCCTATCCATTGGATGCCCCGGTAAAAAATAGTTAACGCAAGCGGCACTGGTGAATAGCCGACATCCAACAAAAAGCCAATCTTAAGAACTTAAGGTTGGCTTAATTTTACTTTGAGAGGATCTGCCCCACTTAGTCGATGGAATCCCTTTCATGTTAAAGCACCTGTTTAAAAGGCCCGCTCTCGGGTTAATCAGCTGGCTTCTGCTGCTCTCATTTTATCTTGCGACCTTTCTGAACATTGCGTTCTATAAACAAGTGCTGCAAGACCTGCCTCTGGATTCTGTGCGCAACGTGTTGGTGTTTTTATCGATGCCGGTCGTCGCTTTCAGCGTTATGAATATCGTGCTGACGCTGGCCTCATTCCTGTGGCTTAACCGTCTGGTGGCGTGCATTTTCATTCTGGTTGGCGCATCGGCTCAATATTTCATCATGACCTACGGCATCATCATCGACCGCTCGATGATCGCCAATATGATGGACACCACGCCCGCCGAAACCTTCGCCCTGATGACGCCACAAATGGTAATTACGCTCGGGGTGAGCGGTATTCTGGCCGCGCTCATTGCCTGCTGGATAAGAATCAAGCCTATTACTCCAGCGCTGCGCAGCGTGTTGTTCCGTGGCGCGAACATTCTGATCTCCGCGCTGCTGATCGTACTGGTCGCCGCGTTCTTCTATAAAGATTACGCCTCACTGTTTCGCAACAACAAAGAATTGGTGAAATCCCTCAGCCCATCCAACAGCATTGTGGCGACGTCATCCTGGTATTCGCATCAGAGGCTAGCCCACCTGCCATTGGTACGCATTGGCGAAGATGCGCATCGCAATCCGTTGATGGTCAAAGAAAAGCGTAAAAACCTGACAATTGTGGTTCTCGGCGAGACCTCCCGCGGCGACAACTTCTCCCTGTCCGGCTATGCGCGCCAGACCAACCCGCTACTGGAAAAAGATAATGTGGTCTATTTCCCGCGCACGACGTCCTGCGGTACGGCCACAGCGGTATCTGTGCCCTGCATGTTCTCCGATATGCCGCGCGCGCATTACGATGAAGAACTGGCTCAGCATCAGGAAGGCGTACTCGACATCATCCAGCGGGCGGGAATTAACGTGCTGTGGAATGATAACGACGGTGGATGTAAAGGAGCCTGCGATCGGGTGCCGCACCAGAATATGACTAAGCTGAACCTGCCAGGACAGTGTATTGATGGTGAATGCTATGATGACGTCCTGTTCCACGGGCTGGAAGAGTACATTAATAATCTGCAAAGCGACGGCGTGATTGTGCTGCACACCATCGGCAGCCACGGTCCGACCTATTACAACCGCTATCCTGCGCAGTTCAAGAAATTTACGCCAACCTGCGACACCAACGAGATCCAGACCTGTTCCCAGCAACAGCTGGTCAATACGTACGACAACACGATTCTATATGTTGACTATATTGTTGATAAAGCAATCAATATACTGAAAGAGCATCAGGATAATTTTACCACCAGCCTGGTCTATCTTTCCGATCACGGCGAATCCTTAGGGGAAAATGGCGTCTATTTGCACGGCCTGCCGTATTCGATTGCACCAGATACACAAAAACATGTGCCGATGCTGCTGTGGCTCTCAGAAGATTATCAGCAACGCTATCAGGTCTCTCAGACATGTTTGCAAAAACGAGCAAGCTCAGAGAACTTCTCACAGGATAATCTGTTCTCGACCCTGCTGGGATTAACGGGCGTGCAAACACAGAAATATCAGGCGGCAGATGATATTCTGCAACCCTGCCGGGGAGGCTAAGCGAATGAAAATTCTGATTGTTGAAGACGATACGTTGTTATTACAGGGACTGATACTCGCCGCGCAAACGGAAGGCTATGCCTGCGACGGTGTATCAACGGCCCGGGCAGCGGAGCAATGTCTGGAGACCGGACATTACAGTCTGGTGGTTCTGGATCTGGGTTTACCGGATGAAGACGGTCTGCACTTCCTGAACAGGATCAGGCAGAAAAAATACACCGTACCGGTGCTTATCCTCACCGCCCGCGATACGGTAAAAGACCGGGTCAGCGGGCTGGACGTGGGCGCCGATGACTATCTGGTCAAACCGTTCGCGCTGGAAGAACTGCACGCCCGCATCCGGGCGCTGCTGCGTCGTCATAACAATCAGGGTGAAAGCGAATTAATTGTCAGTAACCTGACGCTGAATATCGGTCGTCGCCAGGTGTGGATGGACGGGCAAGAGATTATCTTAACGCCGAAAGAATACGCGCTCCTGTCGCGTCTGATGCTCAAGGCAGGCAGTCCGGTTCACCGGGAAATTCTGTATAACGACATCTACAGTTGGGATAACGAACCGTCGACCAATACGCTGGAAGTCCACATCCATAATCTGCGCGATAAAGTGGGGAAATCACGTATCCGCACGGTCAGGGGATTTGGCTATATGCTGGTCGCCACTGAGGAAAGCTAAGTGAAGCTGCTGCAATATCTAAAACGACCTCTCCCTCTTCGCCAACGGTTAATACTGACGATCGGTCTAATTCTGCTGGTCTTTCAGCTCATTAGCACCTTCTGGTTGTGGCACGAAAGTACCGAGCAAATACAGTTATTCGAACAGGCGCTGCGCGATAACCGTAACAACGATCGCCACATCATGCATGAGATCCGCGAGGCTATCGCCAGCCTGATCGTCCCCGGCATCTTTATGGTCAGCCTGACGCTGCTGATTTGCTACCAGGCGGTGCGACGTATTACCCGTCCCCTTGCCGATCTGCAAAAAGAGTTAGAAGCGCGGGCAGCCGATAACCTGGCCCCCATTGAAATTCACAGTTCAACCGTTGAGATACAGGCGGTCGTCTCAGCGCTCAACGAGCTGGTGACGCGGCTGACCACCACTATCGAAAACGAACGCTTATTTACCGCCGATGTCGCCCACGAACTGCGCACACCGCTGTCAGGCGTTCGCCTGCATCTGGAATTATTGTCCAAAACACATAAAGTCGATGTTTCGCCGTTAATTGCGCGCCTTGACCAAATGATGGACAGCGTGTCGCAACTGTTGCAACTCGCCCGCGTCGGGCAGTCGTTTTCGGCCGGAAGCTACCAACATGTCAAACTGCTGGAGGACGTGATTCTGCCTTCCTATGACGAACTCAGCACCATGCTGGACCAGCGCCAGCAGACGCTGCTCCTCCCGCAAAGCGCGGCGGACGTTGTCGTACGTGGCGACGCAACGCTATTACGCATGCTGCTGCGCAATCTGGTAGAGAACGCGCACCGTTACAGCCCGGAAGGCACTACTATTACGATCGGCCTGAATACCGAGCATGACGCCGTCATGGCCGTCGAAGATGAAGGTCCAGGCATTGATGAAAGTAAATGCGGGGAGTTAAGCAAAGCGTTTGTGCGGATGGACAGCCGTTTTGGCGGAATTGGGCTGGGGCTGAGCATTGTCAGTCGGATCACCCAGCTACATCACGGGCATTTCTATTTGCAGAATCGTCAGGGAACGAGCGGCACTCGCGCATGGGTGGAATTAGCGAAAGCTCAGTAAGAACTCACCCATACGTACAAAAAGCTGCTGACGATCAGTACGCTACACAGGGCAGTCAAACTTTCATAAATGCGGGTTTTCATGACACTCTCCTCCGAAACTATGAAGGAGAGTTTGCCTGAAAGATATTAAGCCAACCTTAAGTCGCTGTGATAGATCACCATAATGCGCCGGACGGCAGTTGACGCCTTATCCGGCCTACTGAGTACAACGCTACCTGTAGGCCTGAGAGCTGATTACTCATCAATACGCGGATGCTGCTGCACCAGGCGCGAACGCTTAAGCTGCAATTCCGCAATTTCCTGATCAATATCTTCGATTTTATGCTCGATGTTATCGTAGTGCTCACCGAGGATCTCTTTCGCTTCCTGAATATCCGAAGCGGCAGGCGTCGCCCCTTTCAGTGGCTTATTCGCGGTCTCTTTCATGGTGATACCGGTAATTAAACCAACCACCGCAATCACCATCAGGTAATAAGCAGGCATCATCAGATTCTGCGAACTTTCCACCAGCCAGGCAGCCAGGGTTGGCGTCAGACCCGCAACCAGGACCGAGATATTAAACGCCGCCGCCAACGCGCTATAACGAATATGCGTCGGGAACATCGCCGGTAACGTTGAAGCCATCACCCCGGTAAAGCAGTTGAGGATCACCGCCAGCATCAGCAGCCCGGCAAAAATCAGGCCGATGACATTACTGTTAATCAGAATAAATGCCGGAATGGCCAGCACAAATAGCGCAATACTGCCCATAATCACAAACGGGCGACGACCGAAGCGGTCGCTGAGCAGACCCATCACCGGCTGCACAAACAACATACCAATCATAATGGCGATAATAATCAGCACGCCGTGATCTTCAGAGTAATGCAGGTTATGCGACAGGTAGCTCGGCATATAGGTGAGCAGCATGTAATAGGTAACGTTGGTGGCAATCACCAGGCCGATACATGCCAACAGGCTGCGCCAGTGTTTGGTAGCAATCTCTTTAAAGGAAACCTTCGGACCTTCCTGCAGACCCTCACGGTCGCCCTGTTCCAGTTTATCAACGTGCTGCTGGAACGCCGGCGTCTCTTCCAGCGCATGACGCAGGTACAGACCAATCAGCCCTAACGGCAGCGCCAGGAAGAACGGAATACGCCAGCCCCACTCAAGGAAATTTTCCTCGCCGACAATGGTTGAAATCAGAACCACCACGCCCGCGCCCAACACAAACCCGGCGATCGAGCCGAAGTCCAGCCAGCTCCCCATAAATCCACGCTTACGGTCAGGCGAATATTCCGCGACAAAAATCGACGCCCCAGTGTACTCTCCGCCGACCGAGAATCCCTGTGCCATCTTACATACAAGCAGCAGAATCGGCGCCCAGATACCAATCGAGGCATACGAGGGAATAAGACCGATACAGAAGGTACTGATCGACATAATCACAATGGTGATAGCGAGGATCTTCTGACGACCGTATTTATCGCCGAGCATACCGAAGAACAATCCGCCAAGCGGTCGAATCAGAAAGGGAACAGAGAAGGTGGCGAGCGCGGCAACCATCTGCACGCTGGGGTCAGCCCCCGGGAAGAACACTTTACCTAATGCGTAAGCAACAAACCCATAAACACCAAAATCGAACCACTCCATCGCATTACCTAACGACGCAGCGGTAATGGCTTTTCGCAACTTTCCGTCATCAATGATGGTGACGTCGCGCAGCGTAATGGGTTTTATTTTTTTCCTTTTTAGCATACCAGTCCTCTTAGACTTAGCCCTGTCGCGCACAGTTCGACGCTCCTAACGCAACATGCGCTAAGGTCATCGCCGAGCGGGGAATGCACAGACGCAATCCCTGTAACAAGCGTAGCAGGTTTACTTACACTGGCTGGAAACGAGCAGTACAACCGAACCTGTTGACGCCTGATTGGGCGGTTAATGACCTCTTTACCCTAACAGTGTTTAAATTTGTGATCAACTTCACACATGGTATTTCATTTCGTCAACCTGCGTAAATAAGGTCATTCTGAGTCAACTTTTTTACATGTCATGCTTGCGATTTACTGACAATTAAATACAAGAATAAATCGCTTTATTGCACCAACAATCACAGCGGTCACTATTATTCTGCTAGCAAAAAAACCACCTAATCACTTCACAAAAAGATCACAGCTTTTTTAATAATCAGAGCGCTTGAGAACTTTTGCGCGGAATATGTGATGAAGATAACTAAAACATCGTTTTATTTTGATTGAATCAATGTTCCCATGAATGCAAACTAATTCCAGACGCAATATCCCTGGGAGCAGTAACACGCTCAACGTATGCCGCGTTAGATTCTATAAAACAAAGAGATAGCGATTACCTTTGTTAAGAAATTTTAGTAACCATTTGAATTTATTAATTTTTAACTCCTTGCGCATATAGTGCCTGCGACAAGATATGAGGACGTTTATGAAAATTAAAGCCACGATTGAACGCATCCCCGGCGGAATGATGTTGATTCCCCTGTTATTAGGCGCAGTGTTAAATACCTTGGCTCCCGATACTGGCGCGTATTTCGGATCGTTTACCAAAGGCATGATCAGCGGAACGGTGCCTATTCTGGCGGTGTGGTTTTTTTGTATTGGCGCATCTATTGATTTACGGGCAACCGGTACAGTATTACGTAAGTCCGGTACGTTGGTCATCACCAAAATAGCCGTGGCGTGGGTAGTGGCAATGATAGCCGCGTCATTTATTCCTGATACCGGTATTCAAACCGGGTTCTTTGCAGGGCTTTCGGTACTGGCAATTGTTTCCGCAATGGATATGACCAACGGTGGTCTGTACGCCAGCCTGATGAACCAGTACGGAACGAAAGAAGAGTCCGGCGCATTTGTATTAATGTCTCTGGAATCCGGTCCGTTGATGACGATGGTAATCCTTGGTTCAGCGGGCCTGGCCTCCTTCGAGCCACACCATTTTATCGGCGCGGTATTACCGTTCCTGATTGGCTTTACGCTGGGTAACCTGGATCATGATCTACGTTCTTTCTTCAGCAAAGCCACGCCGGTACTAATCCCGTTCTTCGGCTTTGCGCTGGGAAATACCATTAACCTGAGCGTCATCGTTGATACCGGTCTGTTGGGTATTCTGCTGGGCGTCGCGGTAATCGTTATCACCGGTATCCCGCTGATTATTGCTGACCGCGTTATCGGTGGCGGGAACGGTACGGCAGGTGTGGCAGCCTCTTCTGCGGCAGGCGCTGCGGTGGCAAACCCGGTGATTATCGCCCAGATTAACCCGGCATTTGAACCGGTTGCCGCCTCCGCCACGGCGCTGGTTGCTGCCAGCGTGATTGTCACCGCCATTTTGGTGCCGATTATCACCGCGCTGTATGCCAAACGCTTTAATAAAAACCTGGTCGCCAACGAGACGGCGGCAACCCCGGCAGATACTCTGCACCACTAACTCTGCCTTAGCCTCACTGACCGTCCCTGCTCAATTGATGAGTGGGGGCGGTGCAAAAATCTCCTCAACCATCGCATCAACCAGACGTTTTGCCGAACACAATCGCGGCATTCCCAACGCCACATTTTGCCAACGCTGCGTCACAGACCAGCTCACCGGATGGCGCTGCGCATCACACCAGTCGCCTAACCAACTCAACATATCGTTGTGCTCGCCCGAGCCGCCGACCGTCGGCGCGCTGAGCCAATGATGATAATAATGACGCGTAGCGGGCGCCGCATTCACGCTGTCTGCCAGCGTCTGAGCAGCCATGATGCGCAGATTGTCTTTAAGCATTGAGACCACATCGGCATTCGCTAACCGGCAGGCGTCACCGAAAGCGCCCCAGCGCAGTTCTTCCAGCGCGACAAAACAGCGCCCGGGTAACGACCAGCCGTCATACGCCCCAGCTCGCCAACGGGTAAAAATTTGCTCGCTGTGTTCACCCGCCTGAACCGTCAGGCCGCGTTGCGTCAACGCCTTCTCCTTATACGCGCCGCGTTGAGTGAACCCGTCCATAAGCGAATTTATCTGCTGTATGAGACCGGGGGTGGACAGCCCCCGCGGATGTTCGGTCTGTTGCAAAAACATTAGCCCTTCAGCGATGCGCACCAGCGCCAGATGGCCTGGATCGATCATGCCTGCCAGCTTCTCCACCAGCTTCAGACGCATCACCAGGTGCTCGCTGGACACGCCCGCCATCACCCACGCACTCAGTTGCGTCTGGGATAGCACCTCCTGCGTCAGGCGTGCACGCAACCGCTGCTGCTGTTGCAGAAAACCGCCGGAACGTTTGGTTTCATCTCCTTGAACCAGATCGACCATAAACTTCGGGTAGACACACTCCAGCGTCCGCCCGGGGCCTTCCAGTAACACGTTAGTCATGTGTGCTCAGTTGCAAAAAGGGTGTTGATATCGTCGCGCAGCAAGCGGGAATCTTCATAAAGCCATGCCGCCATCGTAATGCGATGCTGCAATTGTTCATTCAACGCATTCACCGCAGACTCATTTTGCTGGCGCAGAGTCAGGCTCTCACGCAGGCTCGCCTGTAATTGCGCCAGACACAGTGAAAAATCAGCAAAAAACGTGGCCATGCCTGCCGTAACGGAAATATCGACCTGAGCAACTAAAGCTTTACGAATTTGTTGGCAAAACTGGGTAACGTAATGCACAAGACTCTTGTGCAGCGCGCCCATATCAATGAGATAACGCGTTTTTGTTTCGACGTAATCATTCCACCCCCAGTTGGGTTGGTTCAGCCAACGGGAGAAGGTGTCACGCACCACACCGCCAGTAGTCGACGCATTTTCCGCCGGAATATCCTGCTCAATGGCCTCATTGAACAACTGGCGGGTATTGAAGTTAAACATCGCCGCATGAAACGCAGGAAAACGGATCCGCGCACGAAATCCGGCGTGATTCAGCTCCTCTTTCACCCGCAATTCAATGGGGTGCATAGCGTCATTGAGAGCCCGGGACAGGGTCGACTCAAGCTGCTCAAAACGTAGCGCTAAATCCCGGCTAATACTCTCCTGCGCTGCCAGCAATACCCCTTCACAGGAGGAGCGCATTTTATCTAAGACAATTTTTGCCTGCCCTTCATCATGCAGCACCAGCATTTCACCCGCCATTTCAGCCGTTATAGCGCCTGATCCCTGACCGTGCGGTGACATCATCAGGACGTTTTCTTTGACAAAAAACGTATTGATGCCACACAGAATCTCAGTCTGTTGCTCATTGAGATAGGCCGCGGCAGACGCCAACGCCAGTTCTACCTCATGGTTAACTTCATCGCTCACTCGCCCCTGGCTCACCTGTAACTGCTGCATATCCTCTTCAATATGCGTAATGTTCAGCCGCAGTTTTTCATAGGCCACCGTTAATCCATGGGCGCGAAACTCCAGATATTCGTGCGCGCTTTGCGCATAGTTTAATAACTTATGCGACGCGGAACGTAGCGCATATAGCGAGGCATTGGCGTGAGCGGCATGAATCACTTTCTGGATCGGCTGCTCAAACAGCGAATCTTCCCACAGTAAATCGGCGGCATGACGGATATGCTCCGTATCCTCAAGATCGGTGGTACGCCAGCGTCTGCCAAGCGCCGCTTCGGCAAAATCCTGTACCCAGCGTTGCACCTGATGATCCGGCAACCGCCCACGGGTGGTTAGCTCATGACGCGCTCTGTTCGCCAGATAGCCCCACATCGAAGAAACCGGATAGATCCGCTCAGGGGTGATTCCGCCTTGCATCAGCGTGCCAGATATCAAGGCCCGCACCTGCTCTTCATCATCACTGTTGCGGTCTTTCTGATCGAATTTGTTGACCAGCGCGTACAGCGGCACTGATTTCCCAACCGCCATAATCGACCGCCGGACTTCTTCATCGGAAATCGACTTCAGTTGGGTGTAATCCATCACCGCCAGGACCGCAGAAGCCCGCGCCAGCTGTTCATTCAGCATTTTTTGTAAGTGCGGTTGTCCGGCCTCGTTCGGCCCCGGGGTATCCAGCAGCGTTAATTGCCCCGGATAGCTTGCCTGTCCGGCCAAATGGACAAATTCGACCTCGATAACCGGAATATGCTCAATCGCGGCATAGGCGGCAAAAGGAAAATCAGCCTCCAGCGCTTTTGACAAACGCACCAGGTCATTCAGGCTTTTAAGACAATGGAAAATAGGCTGGGCGCCAAGATAATACCGTTCAAATGCCACGCCGTTTTCAATATGCTGCAGCAGGACGTTCATATCCTTATCAATTTCCAGCGTCTGCGTAAGACGCTGGCGATCGCATGCCCGCATACGCTGCTGTAAAACTTTCATTAAGGCGTCGATCGGCGCGACATGCGAAAAATGCAGCACCGGCTCTTTCTGCCCCGGCGTATGGCGAATAAGCGTCGGTAACGCCGTCATCGGGCGATTGCGATTAGGTAAAACTTCTGTGCCGACAATCGCATTAATCGTCGTCGATTTTCCCGCTTTCATGGTGCCAACGATGGCCAGCACCATTTCCAGACGCGTAATCTTGCGCAGTTCATTATTGAGCGTTGCTTGCTGGACATCCATGCCACGCACGCTGAAATGCAGGGGCTGAACAACCTGTCTGCTGTGCTCTCCATGTTGTAGCGCGACATCATCCAACGACGTGATGGGCAATTTTTGTAATTGCCGGAGATGTTCAAGAGAGAGCATCAGCAAGCGTTCAGCTTCCTGACTTAATTCATATATTGTCTGTGTGTGCATGGAAAATTTTTCCTTAACGCAAATGGCATTGCTTTTATTTAGCCTAATCGTTTTATTTATAGATTTTCGGCTTTTATAATTACGTGTAGAAATAATTAAAATCGAAACAACCAATTGATATTATTAAAATAAATTTGGCATATAACCGCTGGCCTGATGCCTCTCACTTATGTAATAAGTAAGAAAGATAAACAGCGTAGTTCAGTTTTATAAAATCCCCGCTGAATTCCCCTACTAAAATTAAGGGGGCAGGAGATATTCAATCATCAGGACGTAGACACCCGTAAGCGGTGTTACCTATGAATATCAGTTATTTCGCCTCACCTTATCTTAAATAACCTGGGGTAGCAATTTCCCTTAAAAAATATTGCGCCATACTTCATTGATGTGAAAGCAAAGGATCTTTACAGCAGATCATTTTGCTTTATCGCGCAGTAGTCCCGACAAAAGCAGGGATTTTATGTATAATTGCGGCCTTTTTCGGCAATCTGCCATTTTTTGGGCGCATTTGCCCCTGCTGACTTTTGAGGAAATCGACATGTCATTACCACACTGCCCACAATGCAACTCCGAATACACTTACGAAGATAACGGCATGTTCATCTGCCCGGAATGCGCTCACGAATGGAACGATGCTGAACCGGCTCAGGACAGCGACGAGCTCATCGTTAAAGATGCTAACGGCAACCTGCTGGCCGACGGCGACAGCGTTACCGTAGTGAAAGACCTGAAGGTAAAAGGTAGCTCTTCAATGCTGAAGATCGGTACCAAAGTAAAAAACATTCGTCTGGTGGAAGGCGACCACAACATCGATTGCAAAATCGATGGCTTTGGCCCAATGAAACTGAAATCAGAGTTTGTGAAAAAGAACTGATGCAAATTGCCTGATGGCGCTGCGCTAATCAGGTCTACGTCAGCTCATCTGCCAGGCGGGAAGCTCATACTTCCCGCCTGGTTTATTTTTGCAGACGCTAACTACACTTAACTGGTTTCTTTTACCTGAGGTAAAGATCATGCCGTTAAGTCCCTATATCTCCTTTGCAGGCAACTGCGCAGACGCCATCGCCTACTATCAAAAAACATTAGGCGCCGAGCTTCTCTACAAAATCAACTTCGGTGAAATGCCCAAATCGGCGCAGGACAGTGAAGAAGGTTGCCCTTCAGGAATGAAATTCCCCGATACCGCCATCGCCCACGCCAACCTACGCGTTGCGGGCAGCGACATCATGATGAGCGATAGCGCCCCCGATGGAAATGCCCACTACTCTGGCTTTACACTGGTGCTCGACACGCAAAATGTCGACGAAGGTAAGCGCTGGTTTGATAACCTCGCGGCAAACGGAAAAATCGAAATGGACTGGCAGGAAACCTTCTGGGCCCACGGTTTTGGTAAAGTGAGCGACCAGTATGGCGTGCCGTGGATGATCAACGTCGTCAAACAGCAGCAACCTACCGAGTAATCCAACGGGAGGCTTGCCCTCCCGTACTGTCATTAAAAATCGCTCAACTCTTCATCGTCAAGTAACCATCCCTTAACGAAAGCGTCACATTGATCCGCCACGATGGGGCCACTTTTTTAGGGAGGCCGCATCATGCAAACGATTATCCGCGTCGAGAAACTCTCCAAATCTTTCAACCAGCATCAGGCGCTCAATGCGGTTGATCTGAGCATCTGTTCCGGTGAGATGGTGGCTCTGCTTGGGCCGTCTGGCTCCGGCAAATCCACCCTTTTACGTCATTTAAGCGGTTTGATCACAGGTGATAAATCGCCCGGTAGCCACGTCGAGCTGCTGGGTCGCACCGTTCAACACGAAGGTCGGCTGGCGCGCGATATCCGCCAAAGCCGCGCCCACACCGGCTACATCTTCCAGCAGTTCAATCTGGTGAACCGTCTGACGGTGCTGGAGAACGTGCTGATTGGCGCTCTCGGCAGCACGCCATTCTGGCGCACCTGTTTTAGCTGGTTCAGTCAGGAGCAGAAACAACGCGCGCTCCAGGCGCTGACCCGCGTTGGCATGGCGCACTTTGCGTATCAGCGCGTTTCTACGCTTTCGGGCGGGCAACAGCAACGCGTCGCTATCGCCCGGGCGCTGATGCAGCAGGCCAAAGTGATCCTGGCCGATGAGCCAATTGCTTCGCTGGACCCGGAATCCGCACGCATCGTAATGGATACCCTGCGCGACATTAACCAGACCGACGGCATCACCGTGGTCGTCACGCTGCACCAGGTGGATTACGCCCTGCGCTATTGCGAACGCATTGTCGCGCTGCGCCAGGGCAACGTCTTCTTTGATGGCAGCAGCCAGCATTTTGATAACGATCGATTTGACCATCTCTATCGCAGCATGAACCGCGTCGAACAGAACGCGCAAGCTGCCTGACATCCCCACAATGAGGAATGGAAATGAGCTATAAGACAGTTGCCGCGCTGGCCTTTACCAGCATGTTTAGTCTCAGCACCCTGCTCAGCCCGGCCCATGCCGAAGAGCAGGAAAAAGCGCTGAACTTCGGCATTATTTCGACCGAATCACAGCAAAACCTGAAGCCGCAGTGGGAACCGTTCCTGAAGGACATGGAAAAATCCCTGGGCGTGAAAGTGAACGCCTTCTTCGCCCCGGACTACGCCGGGATCATCCAGGGAATGCGCTTTAACAAAGTCGATATCGCCTGGTACGGCAACCTCTCGGCAATGGAAGCGGTGGATCGCGCTAACGGACAAGTGTTTGCCCAGACCGTCGCCGCCGACGGATCCCCGGGTTACTGGAGCGTGTTGATCGTTAACAAAGATAGTCCGATCAACAACCTGAACGATCTGATCGCCAAACGTAAGGATCTGACCTTCGGCAACGGCGATCCCAACTCCACGTCAGGCTTCCTCGTCCCCGGCTACTACGTCTTCGCCAAAAACAACATCTCCGCCAGCGACTTCAAACGCACCGTTAACGCCGGACACGAAACCAACGCGCTGGCCGTCGCCAACAAGCAGGTCGATGTCGCCACCAACAACACCGAAAACCTCGACAAACTGAAAACTTCCGCACCGGAAAAACTGAAAGAGCTGAAGGTGATCTGGAAGTCACCGCTGATCCCGGGCGATCCGATCGTCTGGCGTAAAAACCTCTCCGAAACCACCAAGGACAAGGTGTACGACTTCTTTATGAATTACGGCAAAACGCCGGAGCAGAAAACCGTACTGGAGCGTCTGGGCTGGGCGCCGTTCCGTGCCTCCAGCGACCTGCAACTGGTGCCAATTCGTCAACTGGCGCTGTTTAAAGAGATGCAGGGCGTGAAGGACAACAAAGGGCTGAACGAGGAAGAGAAAACCAGCAAAACCTCAGCGCTGAAAGCGCAGCTCGACGACCTGGACCGTCTGACCGCCGCGCTGGGCGCCATGACCAGCGTCACTAAAGCTGTGCAGTGATTTGTAGGCCGGATAAGCACAGCGCCATCCGGCCTACAACGCAAACACACGTACCAACGGAGCTAAACATGCAAACCATCACCGTCGCCCCGCCCAAACGTAGCTGGTTCTCGCTGCTGAGCTGGGCCATTCTTCTCGCCGTGCTGGTGGTCTCGTGGAAAGGTGCCGAAATGGCGCCGCTCACGCTGATCCAGGATTCTGGCAATATGGCGACCTTCGCCGCCGACTTCTTCCCGCCGGACTTCAGCCAGTGGCAGGACTATCTCGGTGAAATGGCCGTCACCCTGCAAATCGCCGTCTGGGGGACCGCCCTCGCCGTTGTACTGTCGATCCCCTTCGGCCTGATGTGCGCCGATAACCTCGTGCCGTGGTGGATTTACCAGCCGATGCGCAGAGCGATGGACGCCTGCCGCGCCATCAACGAAATGGTCTTCGCGATGCTGTTCGTGGTCGCCGTCGGCTTAGGTCCATTCGCCGGGGTGATGGCGCTGTTTATCCACACTACCGGGGTGCTCTCCAAACTGCTTTCCGAAGCGGTAGAAGCCATTGAGCCAGGTCCGGTAGAAGGCATTCGCGCTACCGGGGCTAACAAAATTGAAGAGATCCTCTACGGCGTTTTGCCGCAGGTGATGCCGCTGCTGATCTCCTACTCGCTGTACCGTTTTGAGTCCAACGTTCGCTCGGCCACGGTGGTCGGCATGGTGGGCGCGGGCGGTATCGGCGTGACCTTATGGGAGGCGATTCGCGGCTTCCAGTTCCAGCAAACCTGCGCCCTGATGGTGTTAATCATCGTCACCGTCAGTCTACTGGATTTCCTTTCCCAGCGTTTGCGTAAGCACTTTATCTGATTAGCGAGGCATTGATTGCTATGCACTTGTCTACACATCCGACCAGTTATCCAACGCGTTATCAGGAAATTGCCGCAAGACTTGAGCAGGAGCTTCGTCAACATTATCGCTGTGGGGACTATCTCCCCGCCGAGCAGCAGCTTGCCGCACGCTACGAGGTGAATCGCCATACCCTACGCCGCGCTATTGACCAGTTGGTTGAGCGTGGTTGGGTTCAACGTCGCCAGGGCGTCGGCGTGCTGGTGCTGATGCGCCCGTTTGATTACCCGCTCAATGCCCAGGCGCGTTTTAGTCAGAACCTGCTGGACCAGGGTAGCCACCCCACCAGTGAAAAACTGCTGGCGGTGCTGCGCCCGGCCTCCAGCCATATTGCCGACGCGCTCAGCATTAACGAAGGCGACAACGTTATTCACCTGCGTACTCTGCGCCGGGTCAACGGCATCGCCTTGTGCCAAATCGACCACTATTTTTCCGACCTCACGCTGTGGCCGCTTATGCAGGGCTTTAACAGCGGTTCGCTGCATGACTACTTACGCGAAGAGTCCGGTCTGACACTCCTGCGCACGCAAACGCGCATCAGCGCCCGCCGGGCCCAGGCCAAAGAGAGCAAGGTGTTGGAAATCCCCAATATGGCGCCGCTGCTGTGCGTGCGCACCCTGAACCACCGTGAAGGCGAAAAGCAGGCAGCGGAATACTCCGTCAGCCTGACCCGCGCCGACATGATCGAATTCACTATGGAGCACTGAATGCATTTCGATACCGCCACCCGCCAGCGCTGGATGCGCGCGCTGGCTTATAGCAATGCCGATGCCCTGAGTGCCCGCATCAACGCGCTCAAACTGACGCCGGACTATGAACTTATCCGCGCACCGGAATGCGGACTGCTGCAAATCCAGGCCCGCATGGGCGGCACCGGCAATCGCTTCTTTGCTGGCGACACCACGCTCACCCGCGCGGTGGTGCGCCTGAAGAGCGGCACGCTGGGTTACAGCTACCTGCTGGGACGTAACAAACACCATGCCGAGCAGTGCGCGGTAATTGACGCACTGCTGCAGGAACAAACGCATTTCCAAAGCTTAATGGAAACCTTGATTGCCCCGCTGGAAGCGGAACGCGATGCGCTGATTAGCGCACGCCGTGCCGAAATCAACGCCAGCCGGGTCGACTTCTTCACGCTGGTACGCGGAGATAACGCATGACCTTACAAACCGCTTTTAATTTACCCGTTCAGGATGCGCAGCAGAGCTTTCGTCGCCTGCTGAAGGCCATGAGCGAGCCGGGCGTGATCGTCGCCCTGCATCAACTGAAACACGGCTGGCAGCCGCTGGGTCTGGCAACCACCAGCGTGCTGCTGACTCTGGTTGATGGCGACACGCCGGTCTGGCTGGCGCCGTCGATGGATAACGATATTGCCCGGCAGAATCTGCGTTTTCATACCAACGCGCCGCTGGCGGATCAGCCGCAGCTGGCGGCATTTGCCGTCGCCGACGAACGCATCAGCAGCGAACAGCTAAACGCCCTCTCCGCCGGTTCCGCCGTCGCGCCAGAGACCAGCGCCACGCTGATTGTTCAGGTCTCTGGCTTAAGCGGCGGACGCATGCTGCGTCTGACCGGCGCCGGTATTGCCGAAGAACGCATGATCGCGCCCCAACTGCCGGAATGCCTGATTCACGAACTCACCGAACGCCCGCATCCGTTCCCGCTGGGAGTCGATCTGATCCTCACCTGCGGCGAACGCCTGCTGGCTATTCCGCGAACGACTCATGTGGAGGTGTGCTGATGTACGTCGCCGTAAAAGGGGGCGAAAAGGCGATAGCCAACGCCCACGCCCTGCAGGAAAACCGACGCCGGGGCGAGAAGACCATTGCCGAACTGAGCGTCGCACAAATCGAACAGCAGATGAACCTGGCTGTCGACCGGGTGATGACCGAAGGCGGCATCGCCGACCGTGAACTGGCGGCGCTGGCGCTAAAGCAGGCCAGCGGCGATAACGTCGAAGCCATCTTTTTACTGCGTGCCTACCGCACGACGCTGGCAAAAGTGGCGGTCAGCGAGCCGCTTAACAGTGCAGGAATGCGCCTTGAGCGCCGAATCTCGGCGGTCTACAAGGACATCCCCGGCGGGCAGTTGTTAGGTCCTACCTACGACTACACCCATCGCCTGCTGGATTTTACCCTGCTGGCCAATGGTGAAACGCCGCCGCTGCGCTGCGCGGATAGCACGCAGGATGCCTCCCCGCACGTCTTTTCCCTGCTGGCAAAGCAGGGGCTGGCAAAACGCGAAGAAGACAACGGCGACGCACCCGACGATATCACTCGCACACCTCCGGTTTATCCGTGCTCGCGTGCCTCACGCCTGCAACAGCTGATGCGCGGCGACGAAGGCTATCTGTTGGCACTGGCCTACTCCACCCAACGCGGTTACGGACGCAACCACCCGTTTGCCGCCGAGATCCGCAGCGGTTACGTAGCACTGGAAACCGTACCGGAAGAGCTGGGATTTGCGGTAAACGTCGGCGAACTGCTGATGACTGAGTGTGAAATGGTCAACGGCTTTGTCGCGCCAGAGAACGAATCTCCCCATTTTACCCGCGGCTACGGGCTGGTGTTCGGCATGAGCGAACGTAAAGCAATGGCGATGGCGCTGGTGGACCGCGCCTTACAGGCAGTCGAATACGATGAAACGGTCACGGGACCGGCGCAGGACGAAGAGTTCGTGCTGGCGCATGCGGATAACGTCGAGGCGGCGGGTTTTGTATCGCACCTCAAGCTCCCCCATTACGTCGATTTCCAGGCCGAACTGGAACTGCTCAAACGCCTGCAACAGGAGGCCGCCCGTGACCGCTAACCTCTCCGGCTACAACTTTGCGTATCTTGATGAACAGACCAAACGCATGATCCGCCGCGCCATTTTAAAAGCGGTAGCCATCCCCGGCTATCAGGTGCCGTTCGGCGGACGCGAAATGCCGATGCCCTACGGCTGGGGCACAGGCGGCATTCAACTTACCGCCAGCGTGATTGGCGAACCGGACGTGCTGAAGGTGATTGACCAGGGCGCGGACGACACCACCAACGCGGTGTCGATCCGCAACTTCTTCAAACGCGTGACGGGCGTGGCGACGACGGAGTGTACCGAAGACGCCACGCTGATCCAGACCCGCCATCGCATCCCGGAAACCCCCTTGGTGGAAGATCAGATAATCATCTTCCAGGTGCCAATCCCTGAGCCGCTGCGCTTTATTGAACCGCGCGAAACGGAAACCCGCACCATGCACGCGCTGGAAGAGTACGGCATCATGCAGGTGAAACTGTATGAAGATATTGCCCGCTTCGGCCATATCGCCACTACCTACGCCTATCCGGTGAAGGTCAATAACCGCTACGTCATGGACCCGTCGCCCATCCCGAAATTCGACAATCCGAAGATGGACATGATGCCGGCCCTGCAACTGTTTGGCGCAGGTCGCGAAAAACGCATCTATGCCGTTCCACCTTACACCCGCGTAGAGAGCCTCGATTTCGACGATCACCCGTTTACCGTGCAGAGCTGGGATGAGCCTTGCGCCATCTGCGGCTCTACCCACAGCTATCTCGATGAAGTAGTGCTCGATGACACCGGCAAACGCATGTTTGTCTGCTCCGACACCGACTACTGCCGCCAACAGAGCGAGGCTCTCAGCAAATGACGCAACCGCTGCTTTCAGTCAACAACCTGACTCATCTCTACGCGCCGGGCAAAGGCTTCAGCGACGTCTCGTTTGACCTGTGGCCTGGCGAAGTGCTGGGTATCGTCGGCGAGTCCGGTTCCGGCAAAACCACCCTGCTGAAATCAATCTCTTCACGGCTGACGCCGCAGAACGGTGACATTTTGTATCAGAACCGTTCGTTGTACGGCATGAACGAGGCCGACCGCCGCCGTCTGCTGCGCACCGAGTGGGGCGTGGTGCATCAGCATCCGCTGGATGGCCTGCGCCGTCAGGTTTCCGCAGGCGGCAATATCGGCGAACGCCTGATGGCCACCGGCGCGCGCCACTATGGCGACATCCGTGCCACCGCACAGCGTTGGCTGGAGGAGGTGGAGATCCCTGCCTCACGTATCGACGACCTGCCGACCACCTTCTCCGGCGGGATGCAGCAACGCCTGCAGATCGCCCGCAACCTCGTCACCCACCCAAAGCTAGTGTTTATGGATGAACCCACCGGCGGGCTGGACGTGTCGGTACAGGCCAAACTGCTGGATTTGCTGCGTGGCCTGGTGGTGGAACTGGATCTGGCGGTGGTGATTGTCACCCACGATCTGGGCGTGGCGCGTCTGCTGGCGGACCGTTTGCTGGTGATGAAACAGGGTCAGGTGGTGGAAAGTGGGTTAACCGACCGCGTGCTCGACGACCCGCATCATCCGTATACCCAGCTGCTGGTGTCATCCGTATTGCAGAACTGATTTTTTGTTGTGCCCGATGGCGCTGCGCTTATCGGGCCTACCTGGATCGCACTTTTGTAGGCCGGATAAGGCGCAGCCGCCATCCGGCAAAAAATCTCGAGGCAAAAATGATTCGCGTTGAAAACGTCAGTAAAACCTTCGTGCTCCACCAGCAAAACGGCGTACGTCTGCCGGTGCTGCAAAACGCCACTCTGGCAGTGAAAAGCGGCGAATGCGTGGTGCTGCACGGCCACTCCGGCAGCGGAAAATCCACGCTGCTACGTTCGCTGTACGCCAACTACCTGCCAGATGAAGGACACATCCACATTCGCCACAGCGATGAATGGGTCGATCTGGTGCAGGCCCCGGCGCGCAAAGTGCTGGAAGTACGCCGTTCAACCATCGGCTGGGTGAGCCAGTTTCTACGCGTGATCCCAAGGATTTCCGCGCTGGATGTGGTGATGCAGCCGCTGCTGGATCTCGGCGTATCCCGTGAAGAATGCGCCGCGAAAGCCGCCAGCCTGTTAACACGTCTCAACGTGCCGGAACGCCTGTGGCACCTTGCGCCATCGACCTTTTCCGGCGGCGAACAGCAGCGCGTCAACATCGCCCGTGGGTTTATCGTCGATTACCCGATTCTGCTGCTCGATGAGCCGACCGCCTCACTGGACGCCAAAAACAGCGCCGCCGTCGTCGCTTTAATTGAAGAAGCGAAAGCCCGCGGCGCGGCCATTGTCGGTATTTTTCACGATCAAACCGTGCGCGACCGCGTAGCGGACCGCCTGCACCTGATGGGAACAACCGCATGATTATCAACAATGTAAAGCTGGTTCTGGAAGATGAAGTGGTGCAAGGATCGCTGGAAATTGCGGGCGGGTTTATTCGCGCCTTTGCCGAAACCCAGAGCCGTCTGCCGGAGGCTTTAGACGGCGAAGGCGGCTGGCTGCTGCCAGGATTAATTGAGCTGCATACCGATAATCTGGATAAATTCTTCACCCCGCGTCCGAAGGTCGACTGGCCTGCCCACTCGGCGATGAGTAGCCATGACGCGCTAATGGTCGCCAGCGGTATTACTACCGTGCTGGATGCGGTGGCGATTGGCGACGTGCGCGACGGCGGCGATCGGCTGGAAAATCTGGAGAAGATGATCAACGCCGTGGAAGAGACGCAAAAACGCGGGGTCAATCGCGCCGAACACCGCCTGCATCTGCGCTGCGAATTGCCGCACCACACTACACTGCCGCTGTTTGAAAAACTGGTCGGGCGCGAGCCGGTGACGCTGGTTTCACTGATGGATCATTCGCCGGGCCAGCGCCAGTTCGCCAATCGAGAAAAGTACCGCGAGTATTATCAGGGCAAATATTCGCTCACCGACGAGCAGATGGCCCGCTATGAAGAAGAACAGTTAGCGCTGGCGGCGCGTTGGTCACAGCCCAATCGCACGGCGATTGCCCAGATGTGTCGTGAGCGCCAGATTGCGCTGGCGAGCCATGATGATGCCACCCATGATCATGTGCTGGAATCGCACCAGCTTGGCAGCGTGATCGCCGAATTTCCCACCACCTTCGAAGCGGCTGAAGCCTCGCGTCAGCATGGTATGAACGTACTGATGGGGGCGCCCAACATCGTGCGCGGCGGTTCTCACTCCGGCAACGTGGCGGCGCATAAGCTGGCTGAACTGGGGCTGCTGGATATTCTCTCTTCCGACTACTACCCCGCCAGCCTGCTCGATGCGGCATTTCGCGTAGCGGATGACGACACCAACCGCTTTACGCTGCCGCAGGCGATTCGTCTGGTGACCCGCAATCCGGCGCGGGCATTGAATCTCGACGATCGCGGCGTTGTTGCCGAAGGTAAACGGGCGGATCTGGTGCTGGCACATCGCAAAGGCGGCAACATCCATATCGACCACGTCTGGCGTCAGGGCAAAAGGGTATTCTGACTATGGGGAAACTGATCTGGCTGATGGGGCCATCCGGCTCTGGTAAGGACAGTCTGCTGGCAGAACTCCGCCTGCAGGAACCCGCGCAACTGCTGGTGGCGCATCGATACATCACCCGTGCCGCTAACGCCGGGAATGAAAATCATATTGCGCTGAGTGAACAAGAATTTTTTACCCGCGCCGGGCAGAATCTGCTAGCGCTGAGCTGGCACGCGAACGGCTTCTACTACGGCGTGGGCGTGGAGATTGACCTCTGGCTGCACGCCGGTTTTGATGTGGTGGTCAACGGATCGCGCGCCCATCTGCCCCAGGCGCAGGCTCGTTACGGCGCGTCGTTACTTCCTATTTGCTTACAGGTCTCCCCAGCGATTCTACGGCAGCGTCTGCAGGCGCGTGGGCGGGAGAGTGAAACGGAAATCGCCGCCCGCCTTGAACGCGCGGCCCGCTACGCGCCGTATGACTGCCACGTCCTCAACAATGATGGCAGTTTGCTACAGTCTGTCGATACACTGCTCGCACTGATGGGACGCAAGGAGAAGAAACATGTCTGTCTGTGAATTACGCCGCGCCACGCTCTACGATACCGATGTGGTTTACGCGCTTATCTGTGAACTCAAGCAGGGACAATTCGATCACCAGGCCTTTAACGCCGGATACGCCGCGAATCTGCAAGATCCTAATATGCACTACCAGCTGGCGCTGCTCGACGGGCAGGTCGTCGGCTTGATCGGTCTGCACCTGCAGTTTCATCTGCACCACGCCAACTGGATTGGCGAGATTCAGGAACTGGTGGTGATGCCACAGGCGCGAGGATTAACGGTAGGCAGCCAACTACTGGCCTGGGCCGAAGCCACCGCGCGCGAAGCAGGCGCAGAAATGACCGAGCTTTCCACCAGCACCCAACGCCTTAACGCGCATCGTTTTTACCAGCGCGAAGGCTATACCCAGAGCCATTTTCGCTTCACCAAACCGTTGTAGGAGGAGCCATGAGTCTGACCATTACGCTGACGGGAACCGGCGGCGCGCAGCTGGTGCCGGCATTTGGCTGCGACTGCGCGGCCTGTCAGCGGGCGCGCTTACAGGCGCAATACCGTCGACGCCCCTGTAGCGGGGTGGTCAAATTCAATCATGCGGTGACCCTGCTGGATGCGGGGATCCCGCATCTGATGGACGACTGGCCAGCAGGCAGCTTTCAGCAGTTTCTGCTGACCCACTATCATATGGATCATGTGCAGGGGTTGTTCCCGTTGCGCTGGGGCGTAGGGGCGAATATCCCGGTGTACGGTCCGCCGGATGAACAGGGTTGCGACGATCTGTTTAAGCATCCCGGTATTCTCGATTTTAGCCATACCGTTGCGCCGTTCGTGGTATTTGACCTGCAAGGGTTGCAGGTGACGCCGCTGCCGCTCAACCATTCAAAGCTAACGTTTGGCTATCTGTTCGAGACCGCGCACAGCCGCGTGGCGTGGCTCTCCGACACCGCCGGGCTTCCCGATAAGACGCTGAAGTTTCTCCACAATAACCCACCGCAGGTGATTATCATCGACTGCAGCCATGCCCCGCGAGCCGAGCCGCCGCGCAATCATTGCGATCTCAATACCGTCATCGCGCTGAACGAGGTTATGCGCTGTCCAAGGGTGATCCTGACGCATATCAGCCACCAGTTCGACCAGTGGTTAATGGAAAATCCGCTGCCGGCAGGCATCGAAGCAGGATATGATGGGATGGAGATTGTGCTGGAGTAACAGCTAACGATCATAATCCTCTTCCATTCTGCGTTCTTCGTCTTCTAACTGACGCCGTTCCTGATCGAGCTGGCGCTGGCGGTCATCCAGTTGGCGACGTCGGTCTTCAAACTGACGGCGGCGATTATCATACTGTCTGCGTCGATCGTCACTCATCTGACGCTGCCAGCTTTCATCACGAGAGTCATCATAATCCCGCCCGTTGTCCGGTTTGTATGCGTCGTTAATCGCCTGCTGAATATTGCCGATGGCGTCATCGATAATATCCGCCTGCGCCGAAACGGTGGTCATCATCAGCAGAGTGAAAAGTAAGAATGTCGTGGAGCGTTGCATAAAACCAGCCTCATCGAGAAACTCGCCCCACGGTAATCAAAGCGAATTTGCGCGGGTAGCGGAGGAATCTCAATTACGCGAATGTCGCAGCGCTTGCGCCAGTTCTGTCCGGGTAAAGGGTTTACGCAATAACGCCACATCCGGCAGCGCTGGGTTATTGGCCGGACGTAAATCCTGACCGCTCATCAGCAGGATGTTCAGCTGCGGATAATGTACCTGAGCATGATTAACCACATCCACGCCGCTTAAACTACCGGGCAGCATGACGTCGCTGATAAAAATATCAATCTCGGATGAAGCCGCCAGCATATGCATCGCCTGTTCCCCGTTTGCGGCCTCTAACGTCAGGTAGCCCAGCAAGTGTAATTGCTCGCACAACGTCTGGCGCACATCAGCCTCGTCCTCAAGCACCAGCACCAGTTTTTCACCGCTGTTCGCCGCATGTACCGCCACCGGTTCTGCCTGAGCCTGCACTGGCACTACGGCGCGAGGAAGCTGCAACCTGACCGTCGTTCCCTGCCCCGGCGCGCTTTCAATCTCCACGCGCCCGCCGGACTGGCGTACAAAGCCGTAGACCATTGATAACCCCAGCCCGCTGCCGCTGCCGGTCTGTTTGGTGGTGAAAAACGGCTCAAAGACCTGAGCTTTCACCTCCTGCGACATCCCGCAGCCCTGGTCGGCGACCTCCAGCATCACCATATCCTGCTTACGCCCATCGCTGCGCGTGACCCGCTGGTTCCAGGTACGGATTTTAATCGTGCCCGCCTGCCCGTCCATGGCGTCACGGGCGTTCATCACCAGATTGATAATGGCGTTTTCCAGTTGGCTGACGTCAATCCACGCAGGCCAGGCGGGAGACTGGGCTTCAATCTCCAGCGTCAGCGTGGCCGGGAGCGAATGGCGCATCAGTTCGCCCAGATTTTCCAGCAGCGTTTTCAGCTCCACCGCATGAGGGTGCAACGACTGTTTGCGCGAAAAGGCCAGCAGTCGCTGGGTAAGCAGCGCCCCGCGCTCGGCGGCTTTAAGCGCCCGATTGACCCGCGGCGCATCGGGTGAGTCTGGGTTCACCAGATCCAGACTGCCAATAATAACCGCCAGCAGGTTATTGAAATCATGCGCTAATCCGCCCGTCAGTTGCCCCACCGCCTTCAGCTTTTGGCTGTGCAGCAGCGCCTCTTCCAGTTCCTGGCGCTCGGTGCGGTCGATTTCCATCTGGCTGGTTTTTTCTTTTAGCAGTCGGGTGGTGTGCTCCAGCGACGCCGTATTCCGGGCAAAGACGCTAAAAGCACGGGCCAGTTCGCCCAGCTCATCGCGCCGCTGCAAGGCCGGAACGCTGACGTCCGATTCGCCGTGCGCCAGCCGGGTCATCGCCTGCGAAATTGCCGTCAGGTTAGAGCCGAGGTTGCGATAGATATACCAACCGGCAAAACCGGTAATCACTACGGCCAGCAACGCAAACACCATAATAAACAACGCGCCGGATTGCAGTTCCTGATGGCTTTGCGCCACCCGCTGCTCAGAAATCAGCGCCACCTGCGAGGCATATTGATTGATATCGCTATTAAGGATCGCCACCAGCGCTTTGATATGAAACATATACCAATTGATCGCCAGATCGCTCTGCTCCAGCGCGGAAGAGAGCGGCTCCAGCTTATACAGTTCCTGATTGAAATCGTTGAGGATTCTGCTTATCAACGGGCTGGAGTGATGTAAAGGCAGCGCGGTCATCACGCTGTCGAGTTGTTTCACCACCGATCGCGGCGTGGGAGTCTCAATGGCGGCAACGATCAAGCGGTCTATTTGCCCCAGCAGCATGTCATCCTGCGCGCCGGTAAGCGTTTGCAGATGGCGCAAATAGCTTTGATTCTGATACAGCGAACTGAGCAGCGCGTTACGTTCCAGATGCCGCAGCTGTCCGCGCTGCAACATCCCTTCTACGCTACTTTGTAACTCATTGCTGCGCTGGATAATACGCTCGACCAGCACCGGCTCCTGCTGAGCCAGCGGCGCGGTAGCCAGTTGTTGCAGCGAATGCTTCAGCGCCCGCTGGGTCTCCTGCAACTGCTCCGCTTCACCTTTGTATTCCAGCGCACCGACCACCTGCGAGAGCCGCACCGCCGCCGTCGCCACATTGGCCGTATCGCGCGCCAGGTTCATGCTGCCGGTCATGTCATCGACAGTTTGCTGCTGCACCTGCTCCTGGATCTGGCTGGCATGCTGAAAGCCCAGCACCGCCACGCCGCTCACCATCAGCGTGACCGCCACCACCAGCAGATTGAAGAACAGCAATCGTCCGCGCGCACTGGCGAAAAAGTGACGTCCCGGTTGCGGCATATCACGCTCCGTGAAGAAAAATCGCAATATGACAAATATGAACGGCTTCTGACATTTTGCATTTACATTCCTGTGATGGACTGCTGATATCGGCCACCCCACAGGAGATCCGCTATGAGCAGGACACCGGTTCTGGAGATGCGCAACATTGCCAAAGCGTTTGGCAAATTTTACGCGCTGAAAGGGGTCGATTTAACCGTCTGGCCGGGTGAGATTCATGCCCTGATGGGCGAGAATGGCGCGGGGAAAAGCACGCTGATGAAAATCCTCGCGGGCGCCTACACCGCCACCAGCGGCGAGATCCTGATTGATGGCCAGCCGTTCCACATTCGTGGGCCAAAAGATGCGCTCAGCGCGGGCATCACGCTGATTTACCAGGAGATGCAGCTGGCGCCCAACCTGACGGTGGCGGAAAATATCTTTCTTGGCAGCGAGCTGTCGCGCGGCGGTCTGGTCCAGCGTAAAGAGATGGTGCTGCAGTCGCAGAAAGTGATCGACCGACTCGGCGCCCAGTTTAAGGCCAGCGATCGCGTGATGACGTTGACCATCGCCGAACAGCAACAGGTAGAAATCGCCCGCGCTCTGCACCGTAACAGCCGCATTCTGGTGATGGATGAACCCACCGCCGCCCTCTCCTCACGTGAAACCCACCGCCTATTCGAACTGATCATGCGCCTGCGCGATGAAGGGATGGCGATTATTTACATCAGCCACCGCATGGCCGAAGTGTACGAACTTTCCGATCGCGTCAGCGTCCTGCGCGACGGGCAATACGTCGGTAGCCTGACCCGCGACAAGCTCAACGCCGCGGAGCTGGTGCGCATGATGGTGGGCCGTCCGCTAAGCGATCTGTTCAACAAAGAGCGCGATATTCCCTTAGGGAAAGCGCGCCTCAACGTCCACCACCTGACCGACGGCCATAAAGTCCAGCCGTGCAGCTTGTTGGTGCGCTCCGGGGAGATCGTCGGCCTCGCCGGGTTAGTTGGCGCCGGGCGCTCCGAACTGGCGCAGCTGATTTTTGGCGTGCGTAAAGCCATCGGCGGCATGATTGAAGTAGACGGTGAACCGGTGGTGATCCACTCCCCGCGCGAAGCGATTGATCACGGCATCGGCTTTCTGACCGAGAACCGCAAAGAACAGGGGCTGTTTTTAGAACTGGCGGCAGCAGAGAACATCACCATGGCGACGCTGGAACGCGATGCCAACTGGGGCATGCTCGATCGCAAAAAGGCGCAGGCCATTTCCGATGACGCTATCAAACTGCTCAACATTCGCGTGCCGCACGCGCAGGTACGCGCAGGTGGGCTGTCCGGCGGCAATCAGCAAAAATTATTGATCTCACGCTGGGTGGCGATCGGCCCACGCATTTTGATCCTCGATGAACCCACGCGCGGAGTAGACGTTGGCGCGAAAAGCGAGATCTACCGGATCATGAACGACATGGCGCGCAAAGGCGTGGCGATCCTGATGATCTCCAGCGAATTGCCGGAAGTCGTTGGCATGAGCGATCGCGTGTACGTCATGCGCGAAGGCAGCATTGCCGGCGAGCTGAACGGACAAAGTATTACCCAGGAAAATATTATGACGCTGGCGACCGGCGTGAACGACTCCCATCATCAGGCGGTGCCCCATGAATAATCCAACCACTCCCCAGCAGGTGGCGAAATCCACCACCGCAAAAAAGATGCTGATGAGCGATCTGATGCAAACGGTCGGCATCTTACCGATTTTGATCCTGATTGTGGCGGTGTTTGGCTTTATTGCGCCCAATTTTTTCACCGAGAGCAACCTGCTGAATATTACCCGCCAGGCCTCGATCAATATCGTGCTGGCGGCTGGCATGACCTTTATCATTTTGACCGGCGGGATCGATCTCTCAGTTGGCTCGATTCTCGGCACCACCGCCGTAGCGGCGATGGTCGTTTCTCTTATTCCTGAGTTTGCCATGCTGTCGATTCCGGCGGCGCTGATGCTCGGCCTGGTGCTGGGGCTGTTTAACGGTGCGCTGGTGGCTTTTGCCGGGCTGCCGCCGTTTATCGTCACGCTTGGAACCTATACCGCGCTGCGCGGCGCGGCCTATCTGTTGGCCGATGGCACCACGGTGATTAACTCCAACATCAGCTTTGAATGGATCGGCAACAACTATCTCGGCCCGGTTCCGTGGCTGGTGGTCATTGCGCTGGCGGTGGTGGTGGTGTGCTGGTTTATTCTGCGCCGCACCACGCTCGGTGTTCATATCTACGCGGTCGGCGGCAACATGCAGGCCGCACGCTTAACCGGGATCAAAGTGTGGCTGGTGCTGCTGTTCGTCTACGGCATCAGCGGTTTGCTTTCAGGCCTGGGTGGGGTGATGAGCGCCTCGCGACTGTACAGCGCCAACGGCAACTTAGGTATGGGTTACGAGCTGGACGCCATCGCGGCGGTGATCCTCGGCGGCACCAGCTTCGTCGGCGGGATCGGCACCATCACCGGCACGCTGGTGGGGGCGCTGATCATCGCTACGCTCAACAACGGCATGACGCTGATGGGCGTCTCCTATTTCTGGCAACTGGTGATCAAAGGGGCGGTGATCATCATAGCGGTGCTGATCGACAAATACCGTACCCGACACCATCAAAGTGCATAGACAAGCTTGCCGGATGGCGGCGTAATCGCTTTGTCCGGCCGATAACAACAATACCCTACGTGAGGAAACGAGTATGCGTTTGAAGCCATTAGTGACCGCGCTCTGTGCTGGCGCACTGCTTGCTGCAGCTCCGTTTGTGCAGGCAAAAGAACTGAAATCGATCGGCGTTACGGTGGGCGACCTGGCGAACCCATTCTTCGTGCAAATAACCAAAGGCGCGGAGCTGGAGGCACGTAAACTGGCGGGTGATAGCGTCAAAGTGACGCTGGTCTCCAGCGGCTACGATCTGGGGCAACAGGTGTCGCAAATCGACAACTTTATTGCCGCCAAAGTCGACATGATTATCCTTAACGCCGCGGACTCCAAAGGCATCGGTCCGGCGGTAAAACGCGCGAAAGACGCCGGGATTGTGGTGGTGGCCGTTGACGTGGCGGCGGAAGGCGCAGACGCGACCATCACCTCCGATAACACTCAGGCGGGTGAAATGGCCTGCAAATACATTACCGACCGTCTGAAAGGGAAAGGCAACGTCGTCATCATCAACGGACCGCCGGTTTCCGCCGTCCAGAACCGTGTGGAAGGCTGCCAGACCGAGTTCAAACGCCATCCGGACATCAAGGTGCTGTCGTATAACCAAAACGCCAAAGGCAGCCGCGAGGGCGGGCTGGAGATCATGACCGCGCTGCTGGCGGCAAATCCGAAGATCGACGGTGTATTCGCCATTAACGATCCCACGGCGATCGGTGCCGATCTGGCGGCAAAACAGGCGCAGCGTAACGAATTCTTTATTGTCGGCGTCGACGGATCGCCAGACGGTGAAGAGGCGCTGAAGCGCGAAAACTCATTATTTGTGGCGACGCCGGCACAAGATCCGCAGGTGATGGCTGCCAAAGCGGTCGAAATCGGCTATGACATACTGCAGGGGAAACCCGCCCCAAAAGAGCCCGTGCTGATCCCGGTGACAATGATCGATAAAAACAACGTTGCCAATTATAAAGGTTGGACGGTGAAATAACCCGCCACAGCAACGTCGGATAGCGGCAAAAATGCCTTCTCCGGCCTACAAGATCGGTATGAATTTGTAGGCCGGAGAAGCGCAGCGCCATCCGGCATTATTCTAAGGAGAATTCTGCGATGAAACGCTCCGCAATAAACGAAATCCTTGGCCACACGCGCCAGTTTTTTTCTCTGCACGACGTGCACCTCCCCCCTTTCGCCAGTTTCCCGCCGACCCAATGGCGCAAGCTTGATGCTTCTGCCTGGAGCGAAGTTTTCGACCTTAAGCTCGGTTGGGATGTCACCGCCTTTGGCGGCAACAATTTCGCCGCGCAAGGGTTAACGCTGTTCACCCTGCGTAATGGCTCGCCGAAAGGTATGCCTTACGAGAAATGCTACGCCGAGAAAATCATGCATGTTCGCGAGGCGCAGGTCACGCCGATGCATTTTCACTGGCGCAAACGCGAAGACATTATCAATCGTGGCGGCGGTAATTTAATAGTGGAACTGTGGAATGCGGGGCTGCGGGAGCAAACGGAGGACAGCGACGTGAACGTGGTGATTGACGGCTGTCGGCAAACCCATGCCGCGGGCAGCCAACTGCGCCTGACGCCGGGTGAGAGCATCTGCCTGCCGCCGGGCCTGTATCACAGCTTCTGGGCGGAAAAAGGTTTTGGCGACGTGCTGGTTGGCGAGGTCTCATCTATTAATGACGACGACCACGATAACCATTTTCTGCAACCTATCACCCGCTATAACGACATTGAAGAAGATGAACCGGCGCAGCTGGTGCTGTGTAACGAATATCGCCTGTTCCGCTAACCAAGGAGCGCATTATGCCGTTGATATCTCTCGCCGATGGCCTCGCCCATGCCCGTGAGCACCGCTATGCATTAGGCGCATTTAACGTTCTGGACTCGCATTTCCTGCGCGCCCTGTTTGCCGCGGCTAAACAGGAACGTTCGCCGTTTATCATCAACATCGCCGAGGTGCATTTTAAATATATCTCGCTGGATTCTCTGGTCGAAGCGGTCAAATTCGAAGCCGCCAGGCACGACATTCCGGTGGTGCTGAACCTTGACCACGGCCTGCACTTTGAGTCAGTGGTGCGGGCGCTACGCTTAGGTTTCAGTTCAGTGATGTTCGATGGCTCCACGCTGGAGTATGAAGAAAATATCCGCCAGACCCGCGAAGTGGTGAAGATGTGTCATGCCGTCGGCGTCTCGGTGGAAGCCGAACTGGGTGCGGTGGGCGGTGATGAGGGCGGCGCGCTGTACGGTCATGCTGACGAGTCGTTGTTTACCGACCCAATGATGGCGCGTGATTTCGTCGACAGAACCGGGATTGACGCGCTGGCGGTCGCCATTGGCAATGCGCACGGCAAATATAAAGGCGAACCGGAACTCGACTTCCCGCGTCTGGACGCTATTCGCCAGCAGGCGGCGATCCCGCTGGTACTGCACGGCGGTTCAGGCATCAGCGATAACGATTTCAAGCGTGCAATTGAACTCGGTATTCACAAAATCAACTTCTACACCGGCATGTCGCAGGCGGCGCTGACAGCGGTAGAGTCGCGGATGGCCAATCGCCAGCCGCTGTACGACGAGTTTGCCGAACTGCTGCTGGCCATTGAAGAGGCCATTACCGATACCGTTTCTGAACAAATGCGCATTTTTGGCAGTGCGGGGCAGGTCTGATGGAACGCAAAGGCGTTATCGCCGCAGGCAACATGCTGGTCGATCATGTCCATCAAATTGTGCAGTGGCCGGAACGCGGCTGGCTGGCAGAAATCACTCGTAGCGAACGCGCCACGGGCGGTGCGCCGCTGAACGTGCTGCTGACGCTGGCAAAAATGCACACTGGGCTGCCGTTGCAGGCGGTGGGGTTAATCGGTCAGGACAGCGACGGCGACTACATCATGGCGATGCTGGAGCAGTATCACGTTAATCGCCAACATGTGCAGCGCACCACATTCGCCCCCACATCGATGTCGCAGGTGATGACCGATCCCAGCGGTCAGCGCACTTTTTTTCATTCGCCCGGTGCCAATCGACTACTGGATTTACCCGCCTTTGAGCAACTGGATACCTCGATGAAAATCTTCCATCTTGGCTATCTGCTGCTGCTCGACAGTCTGGACATGCCGGATGAGGAGTACGGGACGCGTAGCGCACGGCTGCTGGCGCAAATGCGCGACAACGGCTTTGAAACGTCGTTGGATCTGGTCTCGCGTAAGGGCGATCCGCGCTACCAACCACTGGTGATGCCGGCCCTGCGCCATCTCGACTATCTGGTGATTAACGAGCTGGAGGCCGGGGAGTTCAGCGGGCTGGAGATTCGCCAGCCCAACGGCGAGCTGCATATTCCCCATATCGCTACCGCCGCGCGCGAACTGCTGGATGCAGGCGTGCGCCAGCGGGTGGTGATCCACTGCCCGGAAGGTGCCTGGGGTGAAACGCCGGATCTGCCGGGCGTCTGGATACCGTCACAGTTACTGGCGCAAGAAGAGATTGTCGGCAGCGTCGGCGCAGGAGATGCGTTTTGCGCCGGATTTCTGTATGGCTGTCATGAGCGCTGGTCGCTGGCAGACAGCATCAGACTGGCGCACGCCTGTGCGCGGGCAAGCTTGCTGTGCGCTAACGCGATAGATGGCGCGAAAACGCTGGCAGAGTTAAAAGCGACTATGGCTGATGCCTGACGATCACGCCGCTTTATCGTGATGCTGCACATCGGCGGCAAACACATAGCCCAGCCCGCGCAGGGTTTTGATCAGCATTGGCTGGTGCGGGTTGTTCTCTATTTTGCGCCGCAGCCGCATGATTAACACGTCAATAGTGCGGTCAAACACCTCAACGCTGTCGCTGCGCGTCAGTTCCAGCAATTGCTCACGGCTGAGCACCCGACGAGCGTTTTGCGCCAGCGCCAGCAGCAGGCTGTATTCGCCCTGCGTCAGCTCCACCTTCAGTTGTTGAGGGTTATGTAACTGGCAACCGGCGGTATCCAGATGCCAGCCATTAAAGGAAAGTCCCGTGGTTTGCGGACTGCCGCTTTCAGGCGTCAACACGCCAACGCGTCTGAGCACCGCCTTTACCCGCGCCACCAGCACCCGCGCATTGAACGGTTTCCCGATATAGTCGTCAGCGCCCATTTCCAGTCCGACCACCACATCCGACTCGCTGCCTAAACCCGTCAGCATGACTACCGGTAATCCGGGCCTCATCTTTTGCACCTGCTGCAACACCATCAGACCGTTGATATCGGGCAACATCATGTCCAGCAATACCAGAGCGATATCCGGCTGAGTCTCAATGCAGCGCAGCGCCTCCTGTCCGCTATGGCACGCGCTCACTGCAAAGACGTGCTCGCTCAGCACGTCCTGTAATAGCGTGCAGACAGCCTCGTCATCATCCACAACCAGTATGGCTGGCTTCATTGTTTTTCCCCATTTCAGGCCAACTTAAATGAGTGTGATTGATTCTGCACAGAGTGACAGCGATAAGGCACAAGGTTGTGCGGGAAACATAACCTCGGTCACACTGCCGGACCGTCACGTATTGGAGATTCGTCACGTCAAATATGACGACAGCCTGTTTTTCGTCAGAGTTTTGACCAAAAATCGCCCGTAATATCGACTAATGCCCCTGAAAAAAACATGGCATAAAAGATGCATAAGCAAAGCGACAAGCGCGTATGCGCGATTTGATTAACTGGAGCGAGACCGATGAAAAAAGTCGTCACGGTTTGCCCATATTGCGCATCAGGTTGCAAAATCAACCTGGTGGTCGATAACGGCAAAATCGTCCGGGCTGAGGCGGCGCAGGGGAAAACCAACCAGGGTACCCTGTGTCTGAAGGGCTACTATGGCTGGGATTTTATTAATGATACCCAGATCCTGACCCCTCGCCTGAAAACCCCAATGATCCGTCGCCAGCGTGGCGGCAAACTGGAATCTGTTTCCTGGGATGAAGCGCTGAATTACGTCGCCGATCGCCTGAGCGCCATCAAAGCGAAGTACGGCCCGGACGCTATTCAGACGACCGGTTCATCTCGCGGTACAGGTAACGAAACCAACTATGTAATGCAAAAATTCGCGCGCGCCGTTATTGGTACCAATAACGTTGACTGCTGCGCTCGCGTCTGACACGGCCCTTCGGTTGCAGGTCTGCACCAATCGGTCGGTAACGGCGCAATGAGTAATGCTATCAATGAAATTGATAACACGGATTTAGTGTTCATCTTCGGGTATAACCCTGCGGATTCCCACCCGATCGTGGCGAATCACGTAATTAACGCTAAACGTAACGGGGCGAAAATTATCGTCTGCGATCCGCGCAAAATTGAAACCGCGCGTATTGCCGACATGCACATCGCGTTGAAAAACGGCTCGAACATCGCGCTGCTCAACGCCATGGGACATGTCATCATCGAAGAAAAACTGTACGACCAGGCGTTCGTCGCCTCCCGTACGGAAGGATTCGAAGAGTACAGCAAGATTGTCGAAGGCTATACGCCGGAGTCTGTCGAAGATATCACGGGCGTTAGCGCGCACGATATTCGTCAGGCTGCGCGTATGTACGCCACGGCGAAAAGCGCGGCAATTCTGTGGGGCATGGGTGTGACCCAGTTCTATCAGGGTGTGGAAACCGTGCGTTCACTGACCAGCCTCGCGATGCTGACCGGTAACCTTGGTAAGCCAAGCGTGGGCGTTAACCCGGTTCGTGGCCAGAACAACGTTCAGGGCGCATGCGACATGGGCGCGCTGCCGGATACCTATCCGGGCTATCAGTACGTTAAATTCCCGGAAAACCGCGAGAAGTTCGCTAAAGCCTGGGGCGTGGAAAGCCTGCCTGCACATACCGGCTATCGCATCAGCGAACTGCCGCACCGTGCGGCGCATGGCGAAGTGCGCGCGGCGTACATTATGGGTGAAGATCCATTACAGACCGATGCTGAGCTCTCCGCAGTGCGCAAAGGCTTTGAGGATCTGGAACTGGTCATCGTGCAGGATATCTTCATGACCAAAACCGCCGCTGCCGCAGACGTTATTTTACCGTCTACGTCATGGGGCGAGCATGAAGGCGTCTTCTCTGCGGCTGACCGTGGCTTCCAGCGCTTCTTTAAAGCCGTTGAGCCGAAGTGGGATCTGAAAACGGACTGGCAGATTATCAGTGAAATCGCCACCCGTATGGGCTACCCGATGCACTACAACAACACCCAGGAAATCTGGGATGAGTTGCGTCATCTGTGCCCGGATTTCTACGGCGCCACTTACGAGAAAATGGGCGAACTGGGTTATATCCAGTGGCCTTGCCGCGACACCTCAGATGCCGACCAGGGTACGTCTTACCTCTTCAAAGAGAAGTTTGACACCCCGAACGGCCTGGCGCAGTTCTTCACCTGCGACTGGGTAGCGCCAATCGACAAACTCACCCCAGAGTACCCGATGGTACTGTCGACGGTGCGTGAAGTCGGCCACTACTCTTGCCGTTCGATGACCGGTAACTGTGCGGCGCTGGCCGCGCTGGCGGATGAGCCGGGCTATGCCCAGATCAACACCGCTGACGCAGAACGTCTGGGTATCCAGGATGAAGAGCTGGTGTGGGTTAACTCGCGCAAAGGCCGGGTTATTACCCGCGCGGCAGTCAGCGATCGTCCAAACAAAGGTGCGATTTACATGACCTACCAGTGGTGGATTGGGGCATGTAATGAACTGGTAACCGAGAACTTAAGCCCGATTACCAAAACGCCAGAGTACAAATACTGTGCCGTTAACGTTGAACGCATTGCCGATCAGCGCGCTGCCGAGCAGTATGTTATTGATGAGTACACCAAGCTGAAAGCCAGCCTGCGCGAAAGCGCGCTGGGTTAGTCCGTTTACGTACCTGTTCTGCAACAGCCTCCGCCCGGAGGCTGTTTTTTTATCCATACGATCTCTTTATACTGTTCATTCCGTACCCTAAATAAAACTCAAAATGAAACAACTTCTTGCATTGATGTTCCTCGTGACATTCTTTGCCCATGCCAGTGATACTGAGCCAGGAAGCCAGTATCTTCAGGCAGCAGAGGCAGGTGACCGACGCGCGCAGTATTTCCTCGCCGATACCTGGTTCAGTTCCGGCGATTTAAGCAAAGCCGAATACTGGGCGCAAAAAGCCGCCGACAACGGTGATGCGGATGCATATGCTTTGTTAGCGCAGATTAAGATAACTAACCCGGTCAGTCTGGATTACCCTCAGGCCAAAACGCTGGCGGAAAAAGCGACGCAGGCGGGCAGTAAGGCTGGGGAAATTACGCTGGCGCGGATTCTGGTGAACACCCAGGCAGGCCGCACCGATTACCCCAAAGCCATTACCTTGCTGCAAAACGCCTCCGAGGATCTGGAGAATGACTCCGCCGTCGACGCGCAAATGCTGCTCGGGCTGATTTACGCCAACGGCGTAGGCATTCCTGCTGACGATGAGAAAGCGACGTGGTATTTCAAGCGTAGTTCAGCCATTTCCCGCACCGGTTATTCCGAATACTGGGCCGGGATGATGTTCTTAAACGGTGAGCAGGGTTTTATCGAGAAGAATAAACAGAAAGCGCTGCACTGGTTGAATCTGAGCTGTATGGAAGGATTCGATACCGGCTGCGAAGAGTTTGATAAGTTAACCAACGGCTAATGGTTTGCATTGCCGGATGGCGGCGCAAGCGCCATCCGGCAATCTGTCATTAATTACTGATTAGCGGTCTTATCAAATTTACCCAGCACGTCGCGCTCATAGGCCAGCGCTTTCTTGCGGTCAAATTTATGTTCCCACTTGGCGATAACCAGCACGGCCAGCGCATTACCCACCACGTTCAGCGCAGTACGCGCCATATCGAGGATACGGTCAACACCGGCAATAAACGCCAGACCTTCCAGCGGGATCCCAACGCTGCCGAGCGTTGCCAGCAACACCACAAACGATACGCCCGGCACGCCCGCAATCCCTTTTGAGGTCACCATCAGCGTAAGCACCAGCACGATTTCCTGCCACAGCGACAGATCGATACCGTACAACTGAGCAATAAAGATAGCGGCGATACTCTGGTACAGCGTTGAACCATCAAGGTTGAATGAGTAACCGGTCGGCACCACAAAGCTGGTGATTGACGCCGGTGCGCCGTAGGCTTCCATCTTCTCGATAATACGCGGCAGCACGCTCTCGGAACTCGCGGTCGAGTAGGCCAGAATCAGCTCGTCTTTCAGAATGCGGATCAGGATCCAGATGCTCAAGCCGCAGATACGCGCCACGATCCCCAACACCACCAGCGCGAAGAACAGGATGGCGAAATGCACCAACAGCACCAGCTTCGCCAGCGGCCACAGGGAGGCAAAACCGAAGTTCGCGACGGTAACAGCGATCAGCGCAAAAACGCCGACTGGCGCGTAACGCATAACCATATGCGTCACTTTAAACATGGTTTCGGAGATAGAGCGGAACACGGTAACCAGCGGCTCGCGGTGAGTTGCCGGCAGAGAAGACAGACCTAAACCGAACAGTACCGAGAAGAAGATAATTGGCAGCATGTCGCCTTTTGCCATCGACGCGACGATGTTGGTCGGCACCAGTGACAAAATCGTGCCCATTAGGCCATGCGCGTGGCTCTGCACTTCCGCGGTGGTGCTCTGATATTTCGAAATATCGACGGTTGCCAGTTGCGACATATCTACCCCGGTACCGGGCTGGAACACGTTCGCCAGCGTGATACCAAGGATAATCGCCACGGTGGTGATCACTTCGAAATAGATAATCGTTTTGGCGCCAATACGGCCCAACTGTTTGGCATCACCTACCCCGGCGATACCGACAATCAATGTAGAGATAACAATTGGTACGACGATCATTTTGATCAGGTGGATAAAGATATCGCCCGCCGGAGACAGCAGGTTTACAATCAGCCATTCACGGCTGTCACTATGGTAATGCAGGTAACTCCCTAGCAGAATGCCCAGCACCATAGCGATTAGAATCTGCCATGCCAGGCTGACTTTCAAATTTTTCATAACAACGGACTTCCTCGATGGAGCGCTATTCCACATGCAGCGCGTGGGAATAGTACATACTGAAAGGGTATGATTTGTGTTGCGTTCGTTTATGGAGTTTTTTAACGCTTATTATCATTATCATCTGCATGGCATTCAGCGCAACCCTCTGAGAACAGGGCCTTTCGCTGATTATTTGCATAAAAATGCAATTTTATCGGGGTAATGATGAATAACTTTTTGTTATAAAAGAATTTTAATATGATCAAAAATGAAGAAGTCAGGATATGAGTTTTTTTTGCTCGCTTGTTCGTTCGCCTGTTTTTTAAGCAGGCAAAATGATACAAATCACAAATAAAACAAATTTATTTTTGCCGATTCTGCAACAACTTCGCCATATTAATAGAGTCAATGAGCTGTGCCCGGTTCACCCTCGGCGAGTTTAAATCCATAACCTTTTGCCACACTGAAATAGCCTGGGCGTAGTCTGCCTGCATAAACGCATCGGAAGCTAACAGCATCAGCGCAGTGACCTCTGCCGGGTCAAGCGCCAGAGCCTTATCAATCATCTCGCGAGTGGGCGGCGTCATATGTTGTCCGGCCTGGTAATACAATACCGTTGCCATCGCTGAATAGATCTCAGCATTTTCACCGCCGACACGCAGCGCCTGTTCGTAGGCCAGCAGCGCATTATGATACGCGTTTTGCCACAGATAGTACTCACCCAGTTGCGCCCATTTCACGGCGTCCTGTGGATTAGCGCGAATTTGCGATTGCAGAGATAGCAGCCGTTTTTCCTGAATATTTTCATCAGAAAAAGCATGTAAGGGGTCTGCCAGACGCGCCTGCTCCTGACGTGCCGCCTGCCATTTTGGCGTTAACAGGTAACCGCCGATGCAGGCCACAACCATCAGCCCCACCGCAACAGCCAGCCGCTTCACGGGCATTGGACGTAACGGCGCAGTGGAATGTTCGGCCTGGCTCATTGTTCATCCTCCTGCGCACGCTGACGCTTTCTCACCCGCCAGACCACCACGCCCAACAGCAATAACAGCAGGCACGGCAGCGCCCACAATAGCAGCGTTTGCTCATTCAGCGGCGGGTTGTAGCGCACGAAATCACCATAGCGGTCGGTCATCCAGGCGGTGATTTCCGCTTCGCTTTTACCTTCGGCAACCATGCTGTAAACCTGATGGCGCATACTGACCGCCACGGGCGCATTGGATTCCAGCAAGTTCTGGTTCTGACACTGCGGACAGCGCAGCTGACTGGCAATAGACAGCGCTTTCTCCTGCTGCTGCGGGTTGGCAAACGTCCATGTGTCCACCACCTGGGCATGGGTGGCAAAAGGCAGAAAAATCAGTAAAGCCAAAAGTAACATCGTTTTGCCGGATGGCGGCGTGAACGCCTTATCCGGCCTACCCTGCTTTTCACTCGTAGGCCTGATAAGCGCAGCGCCATCAGGCAATAACTCAGGATGCTTCCTCCCTCGCCATGCGCTCAGCAACGCGCCAAACACCATCAACAATCCCCCTCCCCAGATCCAGCGCACGCCAGTCTGCACGTATAAGCGCATGGCGTAACGGTCCGGTCCGGTTTTTTCTCCCATCACTGCGTACCAGTCATGCATCAGATTCCAGCGGATACCCGGCTCCATCATCTGTTGACGACGCGCGGCATAGAAGCGCCTTTCAGGCTGCAGGCTACCGATACTCTGCTCATTTTGCCACAACGTGATCAGCGCTTTTTCACTGGTGTAGTTACCTTTGGCTTCCAGGTCGAGACGCTCAAAACGGAAAATGTAGCCCGCCAGATCCACCTGCTGCCCGGGGCTCAGATTCAGGCTTATCTCCTGACGACTACCGCTGGAAAAGACGATCCCTGCCGCAAACACCAGTACCCCGGCATGCGCCAGCAGTGCGGGAAGCTGACAACGCAAAGAGACTTTGCGGCTTCTGATTGTCGCCAGTACGATAACCAACAGCATCAGCAGGCCAAAGGGCAGCGTGGCGCGGTTAAAGTACGGTGCGCCCACGGAGAGCCTCCCCCAGCCAAACAACCCGTAAATCATCGGATAGAGGGTGCCAATCAGCACAATCAGCAGCACCGCGCAAAAAAGTAATAGCGCGACCAGAATCAGCATCTCGCGCGACCAGCCGCCAAAACGCGCACTCTGGCGGACTTGCTGGCCTCGCCAGGCGTACAACCCCAGCGACGCCAGGCTCAATACGCTAAACAGCGCAAACAGCGGCGCGGCGCGCACGTTATCCAGCGCAAAGGCATGTACCGAAACAAGAATGCCGGAACGCACAATCAGCGTCCCCAGCAGCGATAAGATCAGCGTGACAATCGCCAGCAGCAGCGACCAGTGGCGGAAGATCCCACTCTGACGCGTGACATACAGGCTATGCAGCAGCGCGCTGGCGGAGAGCCAGGGTAATAAGGAGGCATTTTCGACCGGGTCCCAGAACCACCAGCCGCCCCAGCCCAGCTCGCAGTAGGCCCACCAGGAGCCGAGGATTATCCCCAGCGTCAGCGCACACCAGCCGGGCAGCGCCCAGCGCCAGCACACCCAGGCGCTCTGCGCGTTAAAGTCACCGCGCAGCAGTGAGGCCAGCGCCACGCCCGCGGCTACCATCAAACCACCGTAACCCAGGTACAGCAGCGGCGGGTGGAGGATTAACCCAAGATGTTGCAGCATCGGGTTAAGGTCTCGTCCTTCTATAGCAGGCGGAAAAATACGTGCGAATGGATCGGACCAGACCACCACAAACAGCAGCAACAGCGCCGTCACCATTGACAGGACGCTGAGCGTCAGCGGAAACAGTGGGTCAGAATCACGCCGATAGCAAAGAGCGAACAGCGCGCTCCAGCCGGAAAGAAACAGCACCCACAACAGCAGCGACCCTTCATGACCGCCCCACACCGCCGCCAGTTTTAATCCCCACGGCAGCAGGCTGTAGCTGTGCTGAGCAACATAGACCACCGAAAAGTCGCTGGTCAGAAAGCAGAATACCAGAATGGCAAAAGCCAGCAGCAGCAGCGCAAACTGCGCCCATACGCCCACGCTTGCCAGGCGCATCACGCCCTGCCAGCGCTGGCGGATACCCACCAACACGGCAAGTGGGGTCAACACGTTGACCCCGAGGCTTAATAACAGTGCCAGAAAACCGGCTTCAGGAAGGAGAACGTCCAGATATCACCTTACGCAACGGTTAGCTGACCCGCATAGAGAATGAAAAAGCGCAGCAGCAGTACGCCGGTCAGGCTGGCGCCGCATACTGCCAGCACGCCATGAAACGTCGAACTGCGGTTGGCCCAGGGTTTTAGCAGCATCGGCAGTATCAGCCCAAGCCCAGCCACGCCAAGCCAGAACCACCAGGTCCAGAATCCGCCGCCCAGTGCCGCCGCCAGCGCGCGCATTTTGCCGTCATCGCCCAGCGCCAGGCCGACGAAGAACGCCGCAAGCAGGAAGATCTCCAGCCATACCACCGGGACCTCCATGCGATGCACAAAGTGCGCTTCAGTGCTGTGCGGGTTGCTACGATGGCGTAACGCCATGGCGATCAGCGCCACCGCCGCGCCGGAGGAAATCCCGGAGAACAGGAATAGTACCGGCAGAATCGGGTTATTCAGGAACGGGTAGGACTTCAGCGCCGACAGTAGAAACCCGGTGTACGCCCCGAGCAGGACCGCCAGCACCAGCATTAACGTCTCCAGCGCACGGTGGAACGGCGTTATCAACGTCAACGCTTTCTGCACGATCCCTAACCGCGGCAGCCAGCGTTGTTGCAGGGCAATCACCTCTTTTTCAAAGATTTTTGCCAGCCACAGCACCAGTACCACCATATACAACTGGAACAGCATGACCCCCATCGACATCACCGAAGTGAAGCTGTAGTGGAACATCAGTTTCCAGAAGGTCCACGGCCGCGTCAGGTGGAATACCAGAATCAGCAAACCGAAGATAATCGCCCCCGGCCCTAACACCAGCGTAGTGCGCAGCAGCGTGCTGTCCGAACCGCCCGCCTCCGGATGGAAGCGGCGCAGCAGAATCGCCAACGTCACCAGTCCGGCGGAGATGCCAATCAGGAACAGATAGATGGCGATGGGCCAGTCCCACACCAGTGATTCAAAATGAAATGCAGAAGCGGGTGTCATTGGCTCACCTCCCCATATTTAAAGGGAACGCGGTAGACCTTCGGTTTTGTGCCCAGCGCCAGCTTGTAACGGTAGGTGGTTTTCTGCTGCAACAAACGGGAGATATCGCTGTTGGGATCGTCCAGATTACCAAACGTCAGCGCCTTCGTCGGACATGACTCAACGCAGGCGGGCTGTTTGCCCGCTTTCAGGTTAGTTTTCCGGCAGAAATCGCATTTATCCGCCGTTTTGCTCACCGGATGGATAAAGCGCACGCGATAAGGACACGCGGCGATGCAGTACTGACAGCCAACGCAAAGGTCAGGGTTCACATCCACAATGCCGTTGGCGGCATCGCGATACGATGCCCCTGTCGGGCAGACGTCAACGCAGGGGGCATGGTCACAATGCTGGCACGAGTGGCGGAAAAAGCGATACTTCACATCAGGAAACGTCCCCTGCGGCTCGCTGCGAATAATCGTCAGGCGCGATACGCCGTCCGGCACGTTGTTGACTTCCCGACAAGCATCCATGCAGGCCGTACAGCCGATGCATAATGACTCATCGTGTACCATACCGTAACGCACGCCGTTGATGTTCAACGTCTTCGCCACAACGCGCCCCGCCGTCCCGCTCACTGCCACCAGCGCGCCGACGCCGGTGATAAACTGGCGACGAGAGCAACTCATGGATGCTCCTTAAGCAACGGAACCGACGCCGGGTTAAAGTTCGGATTGTTACGCTGATCGCTGTGGCAATCGACGCAAATCTTGATCCGTCCTTTATCGCTTAGCGTCTGCATCGTGTCTTGCTTCGGATGCAGTGAGTGACAGCTGGCGCACGCCACTTTTGTGACGTGGACATCGTGCGGCCAGAACGCTTTTTGCAACTGCTCAGGCAGGTGACAGGACATACAGACGCTGTTCTGCTGCTCCACGTTGTACATTGGCTCATTAAAGCGCATCACATCCTTCACCCCTTCGCGGTGGTTCGGTGACGGCTGGCCGTGACAGTTAGTGCAGGTGACCGGCAGTTTGTTGTTCGGGTTAATGACTTCCGCATGTTTACCATGCATACCTTCGGTATCCGGCTTGTGACAATCCAGACAGGCAGCATCCGGATTACGCTGCTGAGTAACCGTCCAGCGTTGATCCGACTCCTGCGGCGTTGGCGTGGCAGTGACTCCACTCAGGCTCCAGAACAGGCCTGACGCCAGCACCCCAGCAGTTAATAACGAACGTAATACGCTCATATTCACTCCGTTGAGTTATCCGCCCCTTACGGGGCGGAATGGGGTTATTGGCTTAACAGACCGTTTTTACGCGCCTGCTCTTCCCACTGCGGAATCACCGTTTTGATGAAGTCCTGCTTCTCAGCATTAATTTGCTGCATGTTCAGACCAATCGCCGCCTGGGCTTTCTCTTTGGTAGAGATATCCGGTAACGGGATTTCATGCGTGATACCTTTGGTCGCCAGCAGACGAACCAGTTTGGTACGTGCGTCGGCGGCTTTATCCATTGCGCTACCCAGCATCCGCAGACCTTCTTCCGGCGCGTGCATATGGATGCCGTGTGAGGCGATAGACAGATCCCAGCGCCATTGCGCGTGACGGATATCTTCCAGAATCGGCTTCATTTCCGCTTCGGTCGCACCCGCATCCCATGCGGCTTTCGCTTCGAAATGCGCATGTACCAGTTGATCTTCAACCTTGATTTTCAGGTCATGAATGGCCTGTTTACGCTCGGCGACCACTTTTTGCAGGGACGCTTTGTCCTGGGTGTGGCAGTTCGCACAGGTTTGGGCGAAGTTATCGAACGGGTTGCCAATCTTGTGATCGGTATAGATCTTACCTTCCGCGTTTTGCACTTTCGGCATGTGGCAGTCAATACAGGTCACGTTGTTCTTACCGTGAATGCCCGCGCTCCAGGTCTCATATTCCGGGTGCTGCGCTTTCAGCATCGGGGTTTTGGACAGAGAGTTAGTCCAGTCAGAGAAGGCGATGGTGTCGTAGTATTTCTCCATGTTCTCGACTTTCATGCCCTCATCCCACGGGAACTTAACGGCTTTGTTCTTACCGTCGAAGTAGTACTCCACGTGGCACTGGCCGCAGACCATGGATTGCTGATCAAAGCGACCAGCTTTCTCAAATGGTTTGCCGATGGCTTCCATCGCGCGCTCAGCGTAAGGACGCGACAGTGTCAGTTCTGGCTTGCCTTTGGCGAAGTCCGGCGACGCGGTGTTATGGCAATCGGCACAACCGAGGTTGTTAACAATTTCCGGACCGCCGCGCGCCCATTTACCGTGGAAGTAACCATCTTCACCGTCTTTCTGGATCAGACGCGCCACATCCGGGCTTTTGCAGCTCCAGCAGGCCATCGGCAGCGGGCCGTCTTCGGCCGTTTTTGGTGCGCCGGTACGTAAAGTTTCACGTACATCGGTCACCGCATACGCGTGCCCGCGCGGTTTGTTGTAATCGCGCGAGAATGGATATCCCGCCCACAGGATCACCAGACGCGGATCTTCTGCCAGCGCATCTTCACGGGCTGATTGCTCAGACGTGGCTTTCCAGGAGAGATATTGATCGGGATGCTGAGGGGCGAAGGTTTCATTCTTCGCTTCAACGGTGACGGTCTTTGCGGGTACAGGAGTTTGTTCAGCGTGAACAGCAGAGATAAATAATAAAGGTAATAACAGGCTGAAGAAACGGCGTACGCGTGATTTTGTCCTTGCCATAGGGGTCTCATCCAGATGACGCCATTATCTGCAATGGCGGTTCTTTTATTGTTTTCCATAACAGCAACCACACGAATACTGTCATGACATTGCTCCCCCCAATTTGTAACAAGAAACCACACTGAAAATGTTGTCTTTAATCAATTGTAAGTGTATGTAAAATACCACTTTAGAGTTAGTTACCCCCTCAAACCCCTCACTCTTTTGTTTAATTCTGAGGCAGATCACCTTTTCAACAATTCTCAGATAACCTCATGTTATCGCGAGAATTAATCAATTTTTGCTAGTTCTCTTCAAAATTCAGTTTGTCGCTAATTTGCACAATTCGTTTATTGCGTGATCTGCCGCCCAAATACTAAACAAAACTCGCAAAGCCCCTACATTTAACGTTTATGCGACATATTATTAACATCCTACAAGGAGAACAAAAGCCATGAGCCAAATACATAAACACGCTATTCCCGCAAACATTGCGGATCGTTGCCTGATAAATCCGGAGCAGTACGAAGCGAAGTACCAGCAGTCTGTTAACGAACCCGACACATTTTGGGGCGAGCAGGGAAAAATTCTTGATTGGATCAAGCCGTACAGCCAGGTGAAGAACACCTCGTTTGCGCCAGGCAACGTCTCTATTAAATGGTATGAAGATGGCACGTTAAACCTGGCAGCGAACTGCCTTGACCGTCACCTGCAGGCAAATGGCGATCGTACCGCCATCATCTGGGAAGGCGACGACGCCAGCCAAAGCAAATATATTACCTACCGCGAACTGCATCGCGATGTCTGTCGTTTTGCCAATACGTTACTGGATTTAGGCATTAAAAAAGGTGATGTAGTGGCAATTTATATGCCGATGGTGCCGGAAGCTGCGGTCGCCATGCTGGCCTGTGCCCGTATTGGCGCGGTGCATTCGGTCATCTTCGGTGGTTTCTCACCGGAAGCCGTCGCCGGACGTATTATCGACTCTAATTCACGCCTGGTGATCACTGCCGATGAAGGCGTACGCGCCGGACGCGCTATCCCGTTGAAAAAGAACGTCGATGATGCGCTGAAAAACCCGAATGTGAAAAGCGTCGAACACGTTATCGTTCTCAAACGTACCGGTGGAAAAACAGAATGGCAGGAAGGTCGTGACCTGTGGTGGTCCGATCTTATCGAGAAAGCCAGCCCGGAACATCAGCCGGAAGAGATGAACGCCGAAGATCCGCTGTTTATCCTGTATACCTCCGGGTCAACCGGCAAGCCGAAGGGCGTGCTGCACACCACCGGCGGATATCTGGTCTACGCCGCAACCACCTTTAAGTACGTGTTTGACTACCATCAGGGCGATATCTATTGGTGTACCGCTGACGTGGGTTGGGTAACCGGGCACAGCTACCTTCTGTACGGTCCACTGGCCTGCGGCGCAACCACGCTGATGTTCGAAGGCGTGCCCAACTGGCCTACCCCGGCACGTATGTCGCAGGTTGTAGACAAGCACCAGGTCAATATTCTGTATACCGCGCCGACCGCCATCCGCGCTCTGATGGCCGAAGGCGATAAAGCGATTGAAGGTACTGACCGTTCGTCGCTGCGCATTTTGGGTTCCGTTGGCGAGCCAATCAACCCGGAAGCGTGGGAATGGTACTGGAAGAAGATCGGCAACGAAAAATGTCCGGTCGTCGATACCTGGTGGCAGACCGAAACCGGTGGATTCATGATCACCCCGCTGCCGGGCGCCACTGAGCTGAAAGCCGGTTCCGCAACCCGTCCGTTCTTTGGCGTGCAGCCTGCTATTGTCGATAACGAGGGTAATCCGCTGGAAGGCGCAACCGAAGGCAACCTGGTCATTACCGACTCGTGGCCGGGCCAGGCGAGAACGCTGTTTGGCGATCATGAACGTTTTGAACAGACCTATTTCTCCACCTTCAAGAATATGTACTTCAGCGGCGACGGCGCACGCCGTGATGAAGATGGTTATTACTGGATCACCGGACGCGTGGACGATGTGCTGAACGTCTCTGGCCACCGTCTGGGCACGGCAGAAATCGAATCGGCGCTGGTGTCGCATCCGAAGATTGCCGAAGCCGCGGTGGTCGGTATTCCGCATAATATTAAAGGCCAGGCGATCTACGCCTACGTCACGCTGAATCACGGTGAAGAGCCGTCGCCTGAGTTGTATGCAGAAGTTCGCAACTGGGTACGCAAAGAAATTGGCCCGCTGGCAACGCCAGATGTGCTGCACTGGACCGATTCACTGCCGAAAACCCGCTCCGGCAAAATTATGCGCCGCATTCTGCGCAAAATCGCGGCAGGCGATACCAGCAATCTGGGCGATACCTCAACCCTCGCCGATCCAGGCGTCGTTGAGAAACTGCTCGAAGAGAAGCAGGCCATCGCGATGCCATCATAACCATAACCGTGAAATGCCCGATGGCGCGCTGCTTATCGGGCCTACAAATCCTATCCCTACCCCTCCCCTGAGCGGGAGGGAAATATAAAAACCCTCCCCCAAAGGATTTCGTGTTACAGGAAGGCGGCAAGCGAGCACATCCTCAGGAGCATAGTTCACTATGTGACTGGGGTGGGCGAGTGCGGCCAACGAACCTGTAGCGCGAAAGACGCAGGGGGACCTCTGGAGAGCTCTGTGATGAATGACAATATTTATCAGCGGATAGAAGACAGTGCGCGTTTCAGGGAGTTAGTTGAAAAACGGCAACGGTTTGCCACCATTCTGTCCATCATCATGCTGGCAGTTTACATCAGCTTTATTTTACTGATTGCCTTTGCGCCTGGTTGGCTGGGTACTCCGCTGCACGCGGGAACCAGCGTCACCCGGGGTATTCCGATTGGGGTCGGCGTGATCCTTATCTCCTTCATCCTGACCGGGATCTATATCTGGCGGGCAAACGGTGAATTCGATCGCCTGAACAATGCGGTTATGCACGAGGTTAAAGCATCATGAAGAGAGTCCTGACGGCGCTTGCCGCCACGCTGCCCTTCGCCGCAAACGCGGCGGATGCTATAAGCGGAGCAGTCCAACGCCAGCCAACCAACTGGCAGGCGATTATCATGTTCCTGATTTTCGTCATCTTTACGCTTGGTATTACCTACTGGGCGTCTAAGCGCGTACGTTCGCGCAATGACTATTACACCGCTGGCGGTAACATCACCGGTTTCCAGAACGGGCTGGCGATTGCGGGCGACTATATGTCTGCTGCATCGTTCCTCGGGATTTCCGCGCTGGTCTTTACCTCCGGTTATGACGGACTGATTTACTCGCTCGGCTTCCTGGTCGGCTGGCCGATTATCCTGTTCCTGATTGCTGAGCGTTTGCGTAACCTGGGTCGTTACACCTTTGCAGACGTTGCTTCCTATCGTCTGAAACAAGGCCCAATCCGTATACTGTCGGCCTGTGGTTCCCTGGTGGTAGTCGCGCTGTATCTGATCGCGCAGATGGTCGGCGCGGGTAAGCTGATTGAGCTGCTGTTTGGCCTGAACTACCACATTGCCGTCGTGCTGGTTGGCGTATTGATGATGATGTACGTCCTGTTTGGCGGCATGCTGGCGACCACCTGGGTACAGATCATCAAAGCCGTTCTGTTGCTGTTCGGCGCCAGCTTTATGGCCTTTATGGTGATGAAGCACGTCGGCTTTAGCTTCAACAACCTGTTCACCGAAGCGATGGCGGTACACCCGAAAGGTTCAGCCATTATGAGTCCGGGCGGGCTGGTGAAAGATCCGATCTCCGCGCTGTCGTTAGGTCTCGGCCTGATGTTTGGTACGGCGGGCTTGCCGCACATCCTGATGCGTTTCTTCACGGTCAGCGATGCCCGCGAAGCGCGTAAGAGCGTGTTCTATGCCACCGGTTTTATGGGTTATTTCTACATCCTGACCTTTATCATCGGCTTTGGCGCGATCATGCTGGTTGGTGCCAACCCTGTGTATAAAGACGCTGCTGGCGCGCTTATCGGCGGTAACAACATGGCGGCGGTACATCTGGCGAATGCGGTGGGCGGGAACCTGTTCCTCGGCTTCATCTCGGCAGTGGCGTTTGCCACCATTCTGGCAGTGGTTGCTGGTTTGACGCTGGCGGGGGCATCGGCAGTTTCTCACGACCTGTACGCCAACGTATTCCGCAAAGGCGCAACCGAGCGCGAAGAGCTGAAGGTATCGAAAATTACCGTACTGGTGCTGGGTGTGATTGCCATCGTGCTCGGCGTGCTGTTCGAAAACCAGAACATCGCCTTCATGGTGGGACTGGCATTTGCTATCGCAGCCAGCTGTAACTTCCCTATCATTCTGCTCTCCATGTACTGGTCAAAACTGACCACGCGTGGCGCAATGATGGGCGGCTGGTTAGGTCTGCTGACGGCCGTCGTGCTGATGGTGCTTGGCCCAACAATTTGGGTACAAATCCTGGGTCACGAAAAAGCCATTTTCCCGTATGAATATCCGGCGCTGTTCTCCATCAGCGTAGCGTTCCTCGGGATCTGGTTCTTCTCTGCTACCGATAACTCAGAAGAAGGTAACCGCGAACGCGAGCAGTTCCGTGCTCAGTTCATCCGTTCCCAGACCGGGTATGGCGTAGAACAAGGTCGCGCGCACTAATCTTCCCTCTCCTCCGGCTTCCGGGCCGGAGGATTACTGCCTCTCTCAGAACATCAGCCTTGCAACCAGCGGCGCTACCAGCACCATCACCACGCCAGAAAGCATCATCACCAGGCTAGCCACTACGCCCTCCTGTTGGCCAAGCTCATATGAGCGAGCCGTGCCTGCGCCGTGCGATGCAGCGCCAAAACCTGCGCCTTTCGCCATCCCTTCGCGAATAGAGAGCCGCAAAAACAGCACATCGCCGACCGCCATCCCGAATACGCCAGTCACGACCACGAACAATGCCACCAGATCCGGTTGACCACCCAATGGCTCTGCCGCCGCCAGCGCAAATGGCGTAGTGACGGACCGCACCGCCAGACTGCGCTGAATTTCATCAGGCAGCATAAACAGGCGCGCCAACCAGACGGAACTGGTGACCGCCACCAGTGTCGCCGTAACCACACCCGCCGTCAGCGACATCCAGTGACGTTTAATCACGGCGAGGTTGTCATAGACCGGAACGGCGAAGGCAATGGTTGCAGGACCTAGCAGCCATAGCAGCCAGTGCGATTCACCAATATAGTTTTGCCAGGAGATATGTCCAAAGACCAACATCAGCACCAACAGCGCCGGAGTAAGCACTAACGGCATCAGCGGTAATTTACGAAAGCGGCGATACAGGCGCTTGTTGGCAAAATAGATGCCCAGCGTAATCACCAGACACAGCACGCTTAACTGGAAATTACTCACGGTTTAACCTGCTCATTTCATAGCGATACACTTTATCCACGACCCATGCCGTTGCGCCAAGCACCATCATCGTACTTAGCGCAATAACGGCAAAAATACGCCAGCCATCAACCAGTAGCAGTTGCGTATAGTTAACGACGGCGACCACCGCCGGGACAAAAAACAACAGCATTTCAGCCAGTAACCAGCGAGCACCCGCGCGGATCCAGTTCAACGGGATAACCCGGCAGACAATCAACGCCAGCATCAGCACCATCCCAACCAGGTTGGCAGGAAGCGGCAGATGCAGCCAGGAGACAAGGTATTGAGCAAAAACAAAGAGACCTGCGTACAACAGAACCTGAACGGGGATCTGGAGTCGATGAATAACGGCAGGCGTCACGCGGCTTATCGCCACAGCCATGAGGGTATGTCCTTAAAAAATAGAGAGCGCCAGTATAGAGAGCCCCCGTCCAGGACTGAAATGAATTAAAATCATTGCAGGCATAGTCTTAAGGAATAATCATGGATATCAGAACGCTGCGATATTTTGTTGAGGTGGTGCGTCAGCAGAGCTTTACCCGCGCAGCGGAGAAGCTCTTTGTCACCCAGCCCACCATCAGCAAAATGTTGAAGAACCTTGAAGACGAGCTTAATTGCACGTTGCTCATCCGCGACGGGCGGCGGTTGTTGTTAACCGATACCGGACAGGTCGTGTTCGAACGCGGCCTGGCGATCCTCGCCGAGTTTCGCCAACTCGAAGCAGAACTCAGCGACATTAATCACCTCAACAAGGGAATACTGCGCCTCGGTATCCCGCCCATGGTTGGTATGTTGATGGCTGGCCCCATCAGCCTTTTTCGCCAGCGTTATCCCGGCGTGGAACTGAAGGTGTCTGAATTTGGCGGTTTAACCGTCCAACAGGCGGTGATGAACGGCGATCTGGATGTTGCAATGACCGCGCTACCGGTTGAAGAAGAGAGTGGTCTGGCGACCTTACCGCTTTTCAGTCATCCGCTCTGCGTGCTGGTCCCCCGCTCCGGTCAATGGACAACGTGCGACTCCATTTCCCCCGAAGCGCTGGCGGAGCATCCGCTGCTTATATACAACGAAGATTTCGCGTTGAGCCGTCAACTGCTTGAGTTGTTTAACCAGCACAACGTAAAACCGCGTATCGCTGTGCGTAGCGGACAGTGGGATTTTCTGGCGGCAATGGTCCAGGCCGGCGTCGGGATCGCCATTTTACCGGAGCCGATTTGCCAGCGGTTGGATAAGCAAACGCTGCGCTGGCTCCCTCTGGAAAGCGACTTACGCTGGCAGTTGGGTATGATTTGGCGCGAAGGTGTGTATCTGTCGCACAGCGCTCAGGCGTGGCTGAAATGCTGCGAAGGGTTTTGGTTAACGCAGGCGTCGTAAAATGCCGGATGGCGACATAATCACCATCCGGTTACATTTACTGATTCTCGATCAACAGCGCTTCCAGCAAATCCAGATCGTGCAATAGCTTTTGCAGCGTTTCATTGCTGATTTCACGCGTGGCGCGCAGATGATAAAGCTCGGCGCGTTCTGAACGCAGCGCCGCCAGACGGAACCGTCGCTCCAGGTTCTCTTCCTGCATTGAGCTTTCTACATCGTTTCGCCCATCGGCGCGACGACGCAGGTTACCAATAACACGGGAACTCACCTCGGTCAGCAGCTGATTATCAATGTTCTCTTCGCTATCCGCAGCCAGACGCTCCTCCATTTTCTGGATCGCGACAATCGCTACTTCCGCCGTGGCAGCGCGGGCAATGCGTTCCTCTTTTTGCTGTTGCGAGTGGTCTGCAACTTCCAGATGCTGTAGCAGAATCGGCAGCATCACCACGCCGACAAACAGCGAGAACAGAATCACGCCCGCGGCGAGGAAGATCAGTTCATAACGCGCCGGGAAGCCGCTACCATCCGGTAACAACAGCGGAATGGAGAGCACACCGGCGAGGGTAATAGCCCCGCGAACCCCCGCAAAGGAGGCAATGAGGATTTCACGCGTTGTCCAGGAGCCAAACTCCATCGGCTTTTTCTTCAGGAAGCGCAGGCTGAACTTCTTCATGGTCCACAGCCAGCCAAAACGTACCAGCATCAGCGCGGCATAAATCAGCACGATATCGGTAAACAGCATCCAGATTTCAACGTTCGGATCGACTTCTGCCGCCGCCAAAGATGACTCCAGAATTCCCGGCAACTGTAGTCCTAACAGCAAGAAGACCATGCCGTTAAACACAAACTCCAGCATCGCCCAGGTGCTGTTAGCACGTAAACGCATCGCCAGCGGCGCGCGGCGCATCACCCCAGAACGGGTAATCGTCATGCCGGCAGCGACCGCCGCGAGGATGCCTGAAACACCAATGTGTTCCGCAATCAGATAAGACGCAAACGGCAGCAGGAACAGCAGGACGATTTGCGTTGCTGGCTCATCACCGCCCCAGCGGCTAAGAAAACGCAGGGAGCGTCCGTATAACCAACTGACGACAAAACCGGCCAGGATGCCGCCAATCGCCACTTTGAAGAACTCAACCGTCGCGCCGCCGACGGTAAATACCATCGTGCCCATCGCCACGGCCACGGCAAATTTCAGCGAGACCAGGCCGGACGCGTCGTTCATCAACGCTTCGCCCTGCAGGATGCCCATGATTTTCTTCGGGATACGCCCCTCACCTACAATACCGGAAAGGGCGACGGCATCGGTTGGCGACAGCACGGCCGCCAGCGCAAAAGCCGGGATGAGAGGGATCCCCGGCACCAGCCAGTAAATCATAAAGCCAATCCCGACCACCGTGACCAGAACCAGCGCCAGCGCAAGGCCGAAAATCTCTCGCCCGTGCTCCAGAAACTCACGCGTTGGCGTCTTCCAGCCATCGGCAAACAGCAGCGGCGGGATAAACAGCACCAGAAACAGCTCAGGATCGAATTCCACATGCAAACCAAACGTCGGCCACGCCAGCAAGGCGCCGATGGCGATCTGCATAAGGGGTAATGGGAGTTGGAAGGGCAATACGCGAGTAAATACCCCCGACAACGAGACCACAAGGGTCATGATGAGTATGGTGAAAAAGATTTCCATGCGTTCCCTGTTTGCGATGTTTCTTATGATTGGTGATAAAGGCGTCGTGCCTTAATTCTATCTACTTGAGAGTAACGCAAAAGACAACGAGTGTGTTCTGAAAATAAAAACGGGCGGCCTGAGCCACCCGTTTTCAGGAGCGTCATCGAAGCAAAATCAAATAGCCCAACCGCCCGCGTAGAAGGCCACCAGCGCGATAGCAATCACCACCGTACCGATGTTCAGTTTGCGCCATTCGCCAGAGACAATGCGACCAATGACCAGGGTAGCAAAACCAATCATAATGCCGGTAACAATGTTACAGGTCAGGACGATAAATACAGCAGTGACCAGACCCGCCATCGCGTCGACAAAGTCAGCAAAGTCGATTTTCGCCACGTTACTCAGCATCAGCAGCCCCACATACATCAGCGCAGGCGCCGTTGCGTAAACAGGAACAAGATAAGAGAGCGGAGAAAGGAACAGGATCAGCAGGAACAATACGCCAACGGTGATCGCCGTCAGGCCGGTTTTGCCACCTGCCGCCGTACCCGCTGCGGATTCAATGTAAACCGCTGCTGGTGCGGCCCCTACCAGACCAGAGAACACGCTGCTCAGGGAGTCGGTGGTCAGCGCTTTGCCGCCATCGATAATTTGTCCGTCTTTATCCAGCAGATTCGCCTGTCCGGCCACCGCACGGATGGTTCCGGTCGCATCGAAGACCGCGGTCATAACCAGCGCCAGCACGCTCGGCAGAACGATCGGGTTCAGTGCGCCCATAATATCCAGGCTGCCGATCAGCGAGTTGCCGTTTTCATCGCTCAGAGACGGCATGGCAAAAATACCGGAGAAATGCACGGCCGGATCGAAAATCAGGCCGACGATGGAGATACCGATAATGGTCAGCAGGATGCCGCCCGGTACTTTCAGTTTTTCGAGACCAATAATCACCGCCAGACCAACCAGCGACATAATCACCGGGAAGGTATCGAAGTCGCCCAGCGCAACCGGCAGGCCATCCAGCGGGTTCTTAATAACCAGACCAACGCCATTGGCCGCAATCAATAGCAGGAACAGGCCGATACCAATCCCCGTACCGTGCGCAACGCCCTGCGGCAGATTGCGCAGGATCCAGCTACGGATACCGGTCGCAGAAATGATGGTAAACAGAACCCCCATCAGGAACACCGCGCCCAGCGCCACAGGCACGCTAATATGTTGTCCCAGCACCAGGCTGAATGCGGTAAACGCGGTCAGCGAAATGGCGCAGCCAATCGCCAACGGCAGGTTCGCCCACAGGCCCATCACAATAGAACCGACGCCCGCAACCAGACAGGTTGCCACAAACACAGCGGCAGGCGGGAATCCGGCTTTACCCAGCATCCCCGGAACGACGATAACGGAGTAGACCATGGCCAGGAACGTCGTTAATCCGGCAACGACTTCTTGACGAACGGTACTGCCGCGATGCGAAATTTTAAACCAGGCGTCGAGTGAGCCGCCGGTACGCGCTGAAGGCGTAGACATAGAAAACATCCCCTGAGAGTTTATTTTTTCGTCATTATGCGTGGTGGACAATCCACTGCCTGCTAAACGATTTCTCCATGTGCCAGCTTTGCGTCAATAGGGGTGTCGCAAAAAAGCAAACGTTTAGCTCCGCGCATAAAAAACGGGTGATAAAAAAAAGCAAACGATTATCCAGCGATCATACGTTGGTTTTCAACTGAACTTTGCCGCTTTTTACTCATTTCTTCTTATAATGCGCAAGAAATAGCCAGACGATGCGCAAACGTTATCGTCAATGCGCAATCTGGCAACAAATTTCGCTGAGTTATTACAAGATTTGCATTTATTTTTCACGTCTGCTCGCGCAAAAAAATGCATGAAGATACAGAAAATTTTTTGGCTAAAAAGCAATCAATTCACTGGCAAATAGAACGGGGTGGCTTACACTTACTTTATCAACACAGACCGGAACCTCCCCAAACGTGCTCGACTGAGGGGTGTTGATGTCGGGGGAAACCCTCCCGTGAACCAGCGGGATAGAGTGAAAGACAAAGACCGGAACCAAACTAAAGCGCCCTCTGTGGCGCTTTAGTTTTATACCAATCAATCGTCTTCCAGCAGGCGCGCCCCGGTCCCCTGCTCACCAAGCTGATCGCCGGGGTTACGCAACGGGCAATCACTGCGGGATAAACAGCCGCAGCCAATACACCCATCCAGTTCATCGCGTAACGCCACCAGAGTATGAATGCGTCGGTCTAACTCCTCGCGCCATTGCGAAGAGAGTTGCTTCCACTCTTTGGCGCTGAGCGAATGCCCTTCAGGTAATACGCCTAACGCGTCGCCGATGGTGGCCAGTGGAATGCCGATACGTTGGGCAATCTTGATAATCGCTACATAACGCAACACATCGCGTTTGTATCGACGCTGATTGCCCCTGTTGCGCATACTGCTGATTAATCCTTTGCTTTCATAGAAATGCAGGGTCGATACCGCTACACCGCTACGCTTTGCAACTTCACCTGGTGTGAGCAGCGCTTTTATCCGGGGTAATTTCTTTTCCATAAATCGCTTTACCTCAAGTTAACTTGAGGAATTATACTCGCCCACAGACAAAACGACGAATCGAACACTGAGAAAGAGGCAACTCTATGTCCCATCAGCAGATTATTCAGACCCTTATTGAATGGATTGATGAACATATCGATCAACCGCTGAACATTGAGGCGGTTGCGAAAAAATCAGGTTACTCAAAGTGGTATTTGCAGAGAATGTTCCGCACGGTGATGCGCCAGACGCTGGGTGACTACATCCGCCAACGTCGGCTTCTGCTGGCCGCCGTTGAACTACGGACGACCGAACGGCCTATTTTCGATATTGCGATGGATCTTGGCTATGTATCGCAGCAAACCTTCTCGCGCGTATTTCGCCGAGAGTTTGATCGTACTCCCAGCGATTACCGCCACCGCCTGTAAAATTATTGCCCGCTCTGCGTCAGTATGGCGGGCGAGCGTTTTATCCAATCCATGAACTCCTGCGGCGGCAGCGCCTTCGCAAAATACCAGCCCTGGCAATACTGTACGCCGCGTTCAAGCAACCACGCGATTTGCTCCGCCGTTTCCACCCCTTCCGCAACCGTCTTCAGATTTAAGCTTTGCGCCATCTCGATGATATGTTCGGCAATCAAGTGACTGGTGCTGTTAGTGGCCAGCGTGCTAATAAACGATTTGTCGATCTTCAGGATATCGATATTCAATGCTGACAAATTATGGAGGTTGGAATATCCCGTGCCAAAATCGTCAAACGCCACTTCAAAACCGGCCTGGCGGAACGCCTGGATGATGGGCGTCATTTTATGTACATCGATAAAGCCACGCTCTGTCACCTCAACTTTAATTTGCCGGGCCGCCACGGAGTACTCATGATTTTTTTCAGCAATCAGGGCAATCAGTCGGGATGAATGAAAGTCAGAAGCAGAGAGGTTAATCGAGATAGACAACTGAGGATTCGCCGAAAGAAAATACCCCAAATCGTTGAAGACTTCCTCAACAACGTAATCCGTGATCTGCTCAATCATTCCCTCTTTTTCCGCCAGCGGAATAAACTCCGTTGGGCTCATCACCTCACCTTTACAGCCTGGCCAGCGTAGCAAAGCCTCCGCCCCGACACATTGTCCATTTTTGATGTCAATGATCGGCTGGTAGTACAGGCAAAGCTGACGTTTCTTGATCGCACGTTTCAATAAGCGGCGGGGAGAGAGGTATTCCTGACGCGTGCGCCACCACATGAGCAGTATCAGGATGCTGCAGATAATCCCAAAGGGGATCGTTAACGCCGCCTCATGATAGAAAATCTGATTCACACGAGCGTCAGAGGTCGAAACAATAATCGCGATGGGTCGCTTTTCTGAATGTACGATGGTATAGAAGCGCTCGCCCTGCTGGAATGTTGAGGCCTCATCGCGTATCAGCGGCGAGAATTGCGCAATATTCGCCCCTTCGCTGGAAGAGAAAAAGGTATCCGTTACCGTGTCATACACCCCCCATGACAGATCCGGATCATCTGACATGACTTCGCTGTAAGATAATGGATTGATGACGACAACGTAGTTTCCCCGTTGCATGTACGTCATTTTGTAGCCAGCGAAAAAGGGGGTATCGCGGTAGTAATAGATGGAGACGTCCGGCGCGCGTTTATAGTCGGCTGTCGCCATAATATATGGGACTCGCGGCATCATTGACGTAGAGCACAAAAAATGATCGCCCTGCGCATAAATTAGCTCACTGATATATAAACGACCACGAATAATATTCAGCATACTTTTCTGATGGGCAGGAGTACACATCTTACCCTGGTACAACTGGGCCATATCACGCGCTAAATCGGCCTGGAAGATCACCAATTCCGTTTTATTTAACACCAGTTGAGCAAAAGAGCTGAGTTGATTACGGGTTTCGGACATCGCCCGGATGTGAGCAAACCATAACGCCAGTACCACGGGGAGCAATACCACCATGAATGTTCCGAAGAACTTCAGCATCTTGCGTCGCGCACTGTGATTCATGTCAGCCCTATTTCCCTGTTTCGTATATGCCAGAACCCATTAGGCGGGATGCTATAAACACTGACTGATTAAGTTGCATGAATCTATCATTATTAGCAACAGACTTCTCTATGTAAAAATCTGATAATAGTTGATGATGATATTATTTTTCCGTAAGGCAAACTTAAAGTTATGCTTATTTCATAACATTATTATCAACAAGTAGTAATTTTTTATGAGCATTATCCTGGTCGCGTTTAAGAAATTCATTAAATTTTTTAACGAATAATTTAGGATAAACATAACAGGTAATTCATATGCATCTTTTTATTAGATTATTTGTTATCGGTTTTTTTTATTAAATATAACCATATAGAAAGCATGGCTATTACCTTGCAAAAATAACCTCTAACACTGGTGAACAAACGAGCAAATGTGATATAGTTCACACAATTCATGTAACAGAAACAATGTTTCATTCGTGTTATTGCCCGTCGAGAGCCAGAGTACTACACCCTCGGTGAACACCCCCGCGCTGTCATGGGCATCAAGACTTTCTGAGGACGTTTTTTCATGGCAACGATAACAACTGGCGTGGTTCTTCTGCGATGGCAGCTACTCAGCGCGGTGCTGATGTTTTTAGCCAGTACGCTCAATATCCGTTTTCGTAAATCAGATTATATTGGCCTGGCCGTCATTAGTAGCGGTTTGGGACTGGTTTTCGCCTGCTGGTTTGCAACCGGGCTGCTCGGCATAACCCTGGTGGATATGTCCGCAATCTGGAAAAACATTGAAAACGTGATGGTTGAAGTGATGAGCCACACACCGCCAGACTGGCCGATGGTGTTGAACTGATAAAAAATTACATATGGCTACCCCAGTTTTGAGGTAGCCATAATTTTTCGTATAAAGCAGAAAAATTAGAACGGAATATCGTCGTCGAAATCCATCGGCGGCTCGTTAGACGGCGCTGCCGGAGCTGACTGCTGCGGGCGAGACTGCGCGCCGCCGCTGAACTGATTGCCGCCCTGCGGCTGCTGAGGCTGGCCCCAACCGCCCTGCTGCTGACCGCCGCCTGCCGGAGCGCCACCACCCTGACGGCCGCCCAACATTTGCATGGTGCCGCCAACGTTAACCACAACTTCAGTGGTGTACTTTTCTACGCCGGACTGATCGGTCCATTTGCGGGTACGCAGCTGGCCTTCAATATAGACCTGAGAACCTTTACGCAGATATTCGCTGGCTACTTCTGCCAGTTTGCCGAACAGCACAACACGGTGCCATTCAGTCTGCTCTTTCATTTCGCCGGTCGCTTTATCACGCCAGGATTCGGAAGTAGCCAGCGTAATGTTGGCAACTGCGCCACCATTCGGCATATAGCGTACTTCCGGGTCCTGGCCCAGATTACCGACGAGAATCACCTTGTTTACGCCTCTGCTGGCCATGATCGTGTCTCCTGAAAAACGTTACTGAATAAGTGTAAGCGCGGGATTGTAGCATTTCCAATAGCGCTTTTACTACGTTGCGAGATCGATTCCAGTAAACAACCCCGGATAGACATTGTTGCACAGACACCTGCGTTTTGCATTCCAATACTGTATATCCATTCAGGTCAGGTTGTGTCATAATTAACCGTTTGTGATCGCCGGTAGCACCATGCAGCCAGGCAAAAAAGCGTTTAATCCGGGAAAGATGAATGGATAAGATCGAAGTTCGGGGCGCCCGCACCCATAATCTCAAAAACATCAACCTCGTCATCCCGCGCGACAAGCTGATTGTCGTCACCGGGCTTTCGGGCTCAGGCAAATCTTCGCTCGCTTTCGACACCTTATATGCCGAAGGGCAGCGTCGTTACGTTGAATCCCTTTCCGCGTATGCGCGTCAGTTTCTGTCGCTGATGGAAAAGCCGGATGTCGACCACATTGAGGGGCTGTCTCCCGCCATCTCAATTGAACAAAAATCGACGTCCCATAACCCGCGATCCACGGTAGGTACAATTACCGAAATTCACGACTATCTGCGCCTGCTGTTTGCCCGCGTTGGCGAACCGCGCTGTCCGGATCACGACGTTCCCCTGGCGGCGCAGACCGTGAGTCAAATGGTGGACAACGTCCTCTCGCAGCCGGAAGGCAAGCGTCTGATGCTGCTGGCGCCGATAATTAAAGAGCGTAAAGGTGAGCACACCAAAACGCTGGAAAACCTGGCAGGCCAGGGCTATATCCGTGCCCGTATCGACGGGGAAGTGTGCGACCTGTCCGATCCGCCCAAGCTTGAGCTGCAAAAGAAACACACCATCGAAGTGGTGATTGACCGCTTTAAAGTACGTGACGATCTTACCCAGCGCCTGGCGGAATCGTTTGAAACCGCGCTGGAACTGTCCGGTGGTACGGCGGTGGTTGCCGATATGGACGACCCGAAAGCGGAAGAGCTGCTGTTCTCCGCCAACTTCGCCTGCCCGATCTGCGGTTACAGCATGCGCGAACTGGAACCGCGTCTGTTTTCATTCAACAACCCGGCGGGCGCATGCCCGACCTGTGACGGCCTCGGCGTACAACAGTATTTCGATCCTGACCGGGTGATTCAAAACCCGGAACTGTCGCTGGCCGGTGGCGCTATCCGCGGCTGGGATCGTCGCAACTTCTACTACTTCCAGATGCTTAAGTCTCTGGCAGAACACTATAAATTCGACGTTGAAGCCCCATGGGCCAGCCTGAACCCTACCGTGCATAAAGTGGTGCTGTACGGTTCCGGTAAAGAGAATATCGAATTTAAATACATGAACGATCGCGGCGATACGTCCGTACGTCGCCATCCGTTCGAAGGCGTATTGCACAATATGGAGCGCCGTTATAAAGAGACGGAATCCAGCGCAGTACGTGAGGAATTAGCCAAATTCATCAGCAACCGCCCGTGCGCCAGCTGTGAAGGAACGCGTTTGCGCCGGGAAGCCCGTCACGTCTTTGTCGAGAATACGCCGCTGCCCGCCATTTCCGACATGAGCATCGGCCATGCGATGGATTTCTTCAACAACCTGAAGCTTGCCGGCCAGCGAGCGAAGATTGCAGAGAAAATTCTTAAAGAGATTGGCGATCGTCTGAAATTCCTGGTCAACGTCGGCCTCAACTATCTGACGCTATCGCGTTCAGCGGAAACGCTCTCCGGCGGCGAAGCCCAGCGTATTCGCCTGGCGAGCCAGATCGGCGCGGGTCTGGTCGGCGTGATGTACGTGCTGGATGAACCGTCTATTGGTCTGCATCAGCGCGATAACGAACGTCTGTTGGGCACGCTCATCCATCTGCGTAATCTGGGTAATACCGTGATTGTGGTCGAGCACGATGAAGACGCGATTCGCGCCGCTGACCACGTTATCGATATCGGCCCCGGCGCTGGCGTTCACGGCGGTCAGGTGGTTGCCGAAGGGACGCTCGACGACATCATGGCGGTGCCTGAGTCGCTGACCGGCCAGTACATGAGCGGTAAGCGTAAAATTGAAGTACCGAAACAGCGCGTGGCAGCCGATCCGGAAAAAGTGCTAAAGCTAACCGGCGCACGCGGCAACAACCTGAAAGATGTCACCCTGACGCTGCCGGTTGGCCTGTTCACCTGCATTACCGGGGTTTCCGGTTCGGGTAAATCGACGCTGATCAATGACACGCTGTTCCCGATTGCACAGACGGCGCTGAACGGCGCCACGCTGGCTGAACCTGCGCCGTACCGCGATGTTCAGGGCCTGGAACATTTCGACAAAGTGATCGACATTGACCAAAGCCCGATTGGTCGTACTCCGCGATCCAACCCGGCAACCTACACCGGTGTGTTTACGCCGGTGCGCGAACTGTTCGCTGGCGTACCAGAATCCCGCGCGCGCGGCTACACGCCGGGTCGTTTCAGCTTTAACGTCCGCGGTGGACGCTGTGAAGCCTGTCAGGGCGACGGCGTGATCAAAGTTGAAATGCACTTCCTGCCGGATATCTACGTGCCGTGCGACCAGTGTAAAGGCAAGCGCTATAACCGCGAAACGCTGGAGATTAAGTACAAGGGCAAGACCATCCACGAAGTGCTGGATATGACCATTGAAGAAGCACGCGAGTTCTTCGATGCCGTCCCGGCGCTGGCGCGTAAGCTACAAACGCTGATGGATGTGGGCCTGACGTATATCCGTCTCGGCCAGTCGGCCACTACGCTCTCCGGCGGCGAAGCGCAGCGCGTGAAGCTGGCGCGCGAACTGTCAAAACGCGGCACCGGGCAGACGTTGTATATCCTTGATGAGCCGACCACCGGTCTGCATTTTGCGGATATTCAGCAGTTGCTGGACGTGCTGCATCAGTTGCGCGATCAGGGCAACACCATCGTGGTGATTGAGCACAATCTGGACGTGATTAAAACGGCGGACTGGATTGTCGATCTCGGTCCGGAAGGCGGCAGTGGCGGCGGGGAAATTCTGGTTTCCGGCACACCAGAAACTGTCGCCGAGTGTGAAGCTTCACACACGGCACGCTTCCTCAAACCGTTGTTGTAATCATGCCCAATGGCGCAGCGCTTATCAGGGCTGCGCCAGTATCCGGCGTTTATCTTCCGGCAGCGTGTTCACCGCCAGCTGATAAGAGGCATCAACCAGATAATAAATCTGCGAATCCGGCAGCGAGCCGTCCAGATACACCGTGCTCCAGTGCGCTTTATTCAGATGCCTGCTTGGTCGTACATCGCTATGCTGCTGACGCAGTAATTCCGCCAGTTCAGGGCTGGTTTTCAGAGAGACCGCCGGGCGTTCTTCTACCTCTTTTACCATGGCAAAGAGTACATCTTCGACTTTGATTTGTGTGGCTTTCCAGTCACTGTGCACGCTCTGCTCCGCGCCCGTTTTTGCCATGCAGTATTGCAGCAACTCCGAATTCGTCATCTTTATTCCCCTTACCAGCACTCGCCTAATGAGAACATCTTTTATTCAGTGTGCAGCAAGTCCGCAAAAGGTAAAAGCCAGTAACGCAAATTTGTTTAAAAAACCACCAAATAGCAGCCTACGCCTTTAATACTCAGAATTAACGATCACCTCTTCACCAAACGCGCCAGCCTGGGGTAGCGGTTTATAGGTGGAGTTGGAGGCACGTAAAATACGAATACCGCGAATACCCACGTCGAGAGCGGCGGTGATGTCATTGTCAGAATCGCCGTAGAACATGCGCACGTTTTTATCCTGTAACCACTGCGTTTTGGTGTTCTGGCCCGGCTTGTCGCCGGCAAAAATGACCGGATTCATATTGGCGGCTGGGATGTGAAAGTTATCAGCCAGCGTTTTCGATACCGTTTCAGTCTTCGTCGGGCTACGTCCGGTGACGAAGAAAATACTATCACCACGACGCACGTGCATATCAATCAACTGACGCGCCACTTCTTTTGGAATACTGAACTCGTCCCAGCCGTTGTTCATTTTCTCCCAGAAAGCCGGATTCTTCAGGTAATCTTCACTGTCCGGAGAGTACGTTTTCTTACCGCGCCAGAAGCCCGGGCTGGAAAAAAGGACGGTGTCATCGATATCAAACCCGACGGCCATCGGCGGGCGGCCTGTCAGACTGTTTTCAATTTGCGCCACGGAAACCCAGTGAATGGGAGCCTGCTCGGCGAGTTTTGCAACGTTGGTGCCTGGATTGAGCTGCGAGGGAGAAGAAACTAATGCCTGAGCAGGCTGATTTAACGTGAACAATAAACAAACGGCACTCAGTGCCAACGTAAACTTGCGCATATTTTTCCCTAAGTAGTCAGTTAGTTATCATTTTTTTATTAACAACTGGTCAAAAAACTATCTGACCTTACCCCCTGAGGGAAGGGAAAGGAAGGATTTTCTCTGGTTTTGTTACAGAAAAAGAGCACGATCACACAGAAAAGCGTGCCTGATAGCGCAACGCTCATCAGGCCTACAAACGAAAAATCCACTGCCTTTGTAGGCCGGATAAGGCGTTTACGCCGCCATCCGGCAACACTGTGCGAGAAATAACAAACCGGGTTAAATAACGGCAGCAAATGCCTTCGCCACGCGCTGCACGTTAGCGTGATTCAATCCGGCCACGCACATACGACCGCTGGCAATCAGGTACACGCCAAACTCATCACGCAGGCGATCGACCTGAGCGGCGCTAAGCCCGGTATAGCTGAACATTCCGCGCTGTTGCAGCAGGTAATCAAAGTTACGGCCAGGGATTTCAGCGTTCAGCACGTTAACCAGCTCCTGGCGCATTGCCAGGATGCGGGTCCGCATCTCTTCGACTTCCGCCAGCCAGCTGGCTTTCAGCGCGTCGTCACCCAGTACCGTAGCAACCACCTGTGCGCCAAAGTTTGGCGGGCTGGAGTAGTTACGACGCACGGTCGCTTTTAATTGCCCCAGAACGCGGCTGGCGGCATCGGCGTCTTCACATACCACAGACAACCCACCGACGCGCTCGCCGTATAAAGAGAAGATTTTAGAAAATGAGTTGCTGACCAGAGCCGGTAACCCGGCGCTGGCAATGGCGCGGATCGCGTAAGCATCGTCTTGCATTCCGCCACCAAAGCCCTGATAAGCAATGTCGAGGAATGGGATCAGATCGCGCGATTTCAGAATCTCAATAACCGCATCCCATTGCGCAGGGGTTAAATCTGCACCGGTCGGGTTATGGCAGCACGGATGCAGCAGCACGATGCTGCGCGCCGGTAAGGTATTCAGCGTGGCCAGCAGGTCATTGAAACGTACCCCGTTGGTTTCGTTGTCATACCAGGGGTAAGTACTCACTTCGAATCCAGCCCCTTCAAAAATCGCGATATGGTTTTCCCATGTCGGATCGCTAACCCACACACCAGAGTCAGGGAAATAGCGTTTCAGGAAGTCTGCGCCAATTTTTAGCGCCCCGGAACCACCCAGCGTCTGAATGGTTGCGACACGCTGTTGCTGGAGAACCGGATGATCCGCGCCAAACAACAGCGGCGCAATGGTATGGCGATACGTGTTCAGACCTTCCATCGGTAGATACAACGAAGCGCCATGCGGTTTGGCATTGAGTCGGGCTTCCGCCTCCGCCACCGCTTTAAGCTGAGGAATAATGCCGTCTTCGTTGTAGTACAGGCCAATGCTGAGGTTCACTTTGTCGCTACGTGAATCTTCTTTGAATCGCTCCATGAGCGATAAAATCGGGTCGCCAGCGTAGGCGTCAACTTTTTGAAACACGAGGTGGTTCTCCAGGTTTACAGGCAGAGGATAAGAACACAATAAACCGGAAGCGGAAGAAGATCGAGAGGATGTTGCAGTTGGCGAGCATATTGCCGGATGGCGGGGTTCCCGCCTGTCCGGCATATCATGAACTTAGTCGATATACTTCATCGCCACCCTTGAGGTCAGGCGTGTGATAAGTTCGTAAGCACTAACTTTCGTCATTTCAGCAATGCGTTCAACGGGCAAACCTTCACCCCAAAGAATCACAGAATCACCAGCCTTATCCTGCGCCTCGGGACCTAAATCGACGCAGATCATATCCATCGCGACGCGACCCACGATCGGCACTTCACGGCCATTGACCAGCACCGGTGTCCCAGACGGCGCCGCACGCGGGTAACCATCGCCATAACCCATCGCCACCACGCCTAAAAGCGTGTCGCGCTCGCTCTGCCAGGTGCCGCCATAACCAACCGGTTCGCCCGCTTTGTGCTCACGCACCGCAATCAGGCTGGAGGTTAGCGACATCACCGGCCGGCAGCCAAAATCGGCGCCGATAGAGTGGTTTTCCAGCGGTGATACGCCGTACAGAATCAGCCCCGGACGCGCCCAGTCGAAGTGAGACTGCGGCCACAGCAGAATACCGCCGGATGCGGCAATCGAACGCTGCCCCGGTTTGCCTTCACAGAAGCGATTAAAGATATCGAGCTGCTTTTCGGTCGCGCCACACTCAGGCTCGTCCGCGCGTGCAAAGTGGCTGACGATATTGACCGGCTGGCGCACATTTTCACATTGCGTTAAGCGCTGATAAAACGCCTCGGCCTGTTCAGGACGTACGCCCAGGCGGTGCATTCCCGTGTCGAGCTTCATCCAGACGGTGACCGGCTCAGCCAGTTTTGCAGCCTCCAGGGCTTCGAGCTGCTCCTGGTTGTGCACGGCGGTATGCAGACGCTGCGCGGAGATAGTCGGCAGATCGGTGGCATCGAAAAAACCTTCCAGCAACAGGATAGGCTGTGTGATCCCACCCGCGCGCAGCCGCAGGGCTTCTTCAAGACGAGCGACACCAAAAGCGTCCGCATCGGGGAGCGTTCGCGCGGTCTCTAACAGACCATGGCCGTAGGCGTTCGCTTTCACGACCGCAACCAGTTTACTGGCAGGAGCCAGTTCACGCAGACGTTGCAGGTTGTGTCGCAGAGCGCGGCGGTTAATAACTACAGTTGCCGCTTGCATTTGTATTCCTTAGAAATTACTCATCGTCATATTGAGGACCGGCATAGTTGTCGAATCGCGACCACTGTCCGTTAAACGTCAGGCGAACCGTTCCGATCGGACCGTTACGTTGCTTACCAATAATGATTTCTGCGATCCCTTTCAGGTCGCTGTTTTCGTGATAAACCTCATCACGATAGATAAACATGATTAAGTCGGCATCCTGCTCGATGGAGCCTGATTCACGCAGATCCGAGTTGACCGGACGCTTGTCGGCGCGTTGTTCCAAAGAGCGGTTAAGCTGCGACAGCGCCACCACCGGTACATGCAGTTCTTTCGCTAACGCTTTCAGCGAGCGGGAAATTTCAGCAATTTCCAGCGTACGGTTGTCGGAAAGCGACGGCACGCGCATCAGCTGCAGGTAGTCGATCATGATAAGTCCGATACCGCCGTGTTCACGGGCGATACGACGGGCACGCGAACGCACTTCCGTTGGCGTCAGGCCGGAAGAGTCATCAATATAGATGTTTCGTTTCTCCAGCAAAATACCCATTGTTCCGGAAATTCGCGCCCAGTCTTCGTCATCCAGTTGACCGGTACGGATTTTGGTCTGGTCTACGCGTGAGAGCGAGGCCAGGGAACGCATCATGATCTGTTCTGAGGGCATTTCCAGACTAAAGATAAGAACTGGCTTATCCTGCAACATCGCCGCATTTTCGACGAGGTTCATTGCAAATGTCGTTTTACCCATCGACGGACGCGCAGCGACGATGATGAGGTCTGACGGCTGCAAACCAGCGGTTTTTTTGTTGAGGTCGTCATAACCGGTGTTCACCCCGGTAACGCCGTCGTGCGGCTGCTGGAATAGCTGCTCGATACGCGCGACGGTGGCGTCGAGCACATCGGTAATGTTTTTCGGGCCTTCGTCTTTGTTGGCGCGACTTTCAGCGATTTTAAAGACGCGAGACTCCGCGAGATCCAGCAGGTCTTCACTGGAACGTCCTTGCGGATCGAATCCGGCTTCCGCAATTTCGTTCGCGACCGAAATCATGTCACGGACAACGGCACGTTCGCGAACGATATCCGCATAAGCGCTAATGTTGGCCGCACTTGGCGTATTTTTCGATAACTCAGCCAGGTACGCAAAACCGCCGACGCTGTCCAACTGGCCCTGAACCTCCAGCGACTCTGCCAGGGTAATCAGATCGATGGGTTTTCCCATCTCCTGCAGGCGATGCATTTCCGTGAAGATATGCCGGTGCGGGCGGGTATAAAAATCTTCCGCCACCACGCGTTCGGCCACGTCATCCCAGCGTTCGTTATCCAGCATTAAACCGCCCAACACCGACTGTTCCGCTTCAATCGAGTGCGGCGGTACTTTCAGCCCGGCGACCTGGGGATCGCGCTCACGAGCATCAGTCTGTTGTTTGTTGAAGGGTTTATTTCCTGCCATAGTGAATGGAGTTACCGAGATAATGATTGGGTCGAAAGATTACCACATTTCTTTTGGAGGAAGCATGGCAACACGTATTGAATTTCACAAGCATGGTGGGCCTGATGTACTCAAGGCTGTGGAGTTTACGCCAGTTGACCCGGCGGAAAACGAAATCCAGGTCGAGAATAAAGCGATTGGGATCAACTACATCGACACCTACATCCGCAGTGGTCTTTATCCACCACCTTCTCTGCCCTGCGGTCTGGGTACCGAAGCCGCGGGCGTGGTCAGCAAAGTTGGCAGCAAAGTGACGCACATTAAAGCTGGCGATCGCGTGGTGTATGCTCAGTCTGCGCTTGGCGCTTACAGCTCAGTGCATAACGTGCCGGCTGATAAAGCCGCTATTCTGCCTAACGCTATCTCATTTGAACAGGCAGCCGCCTCGTTTCTGAAGGGGCTGACCGTTTTTTACCTGTTACGCAAAACCTATGAAATCCAGCCTGACGAACCGTTTTTATTCCACGCAGCCGCAGGTGGCGTCGGTCTGATCGCTTGTCAGTGGGCGAAAGCGTTGGGAGCGAAACTGATTGGCACCGTCGGCAATGCGCAAAAAGCGCAAATTGCGCAGCAGGCCGGGGCGTGGCAGGTAATTAACTATCGTGAAGAAAGCATTGTTGAGCGGGTAAAAGAGATCACCGGCGGTAAAAAAGTGCGGGTGGTGTACGATTCGGTGGGGAAAGATACCTGGGAGGCCTCTCTCGATTGTCTGCAGCGCCGCGGACTGATGGTCAGTTTTGGCAACGCGTCCGGACCAGTGACCGGTGTAAATTTAGGGATTCTGAATCAGAAAGGTTCGCTATACGTGACCCGTCCCTCTCTGCAGGGTTACATCACCAACCACCGCGAATTAACCGAAGCCAGTAATGAGCTTTTCTCATTGATTGCCAGTGGGGTAATAAAAGTGGATGTCGCACCTGGTCAGACATTTGCGCTGCACGACGCGCAGCGTGCCCATGAAGTGCTGGAAAGTCGCGCCACGCAGGGATCGAGTTTGCTGATCCCGTAAAGAATTAGGGCTTCCCGCAGGAAGCCCTTTCTTTTTTTAGTTCGGCTGTATGTAGGGTACAGCTCGATGAATTCGTTAACCTGGCAATAGTGACAGATTTGATAATCAATTCCTATTTGGTTCTAAAGGCAATGTTTCAGGTTGTGACGGACCACTCAATACCTTAGTAAAATCGGCGGTTATTGCGCTGATACTGGGGGACTTTTGGCGCTTTTATCGCCTTGATCACCCACACCACGGCAACGGCCAGTAGCAGCCAGGGCAACAGTTTAATCATCAAGGCAAATAGTCCACCCAAAAACATCACGGCGGTGGCTACCACCAGCGCGGCCAGCACCCCCAGCAACGATACGCCGGTGACCATCAGCATGATAAAAAATCCAATCACAAAAAGTAGTTCCAGCATGACTCTCTCCCGAAATGAAATACTCTCCATTCCTTTACAAGAAACATGCCAAAGTTAATCTACTGATTTATAAACAAAACGCCCCGTGACAAAGCACAGGGCGTGGTGAAATTAACTAACTATTAGTGAGAAACTAACGCTTATCGGCCACCAGCTTCAAAGCATGTTCCAGGACGTTAATATCGGCTCCGGCTTTATGCGCGTTCTCACTCAGGTAACGACGCCACTGACGTGCGCCGGGGATCCCCTGAAACAGTCCCAGCATATGGCGTGTGACATGCCCCAGATAAGTGCCCTGACTCAGTTCACGCTCAATATACGGATACATGGCGCGCACCACGGCGACCGGATCGGCATCATGGGTAGCGGCAACAAAAATTTCGCGGTCGACCGACGCCAGAATTCCGGGATTTTGATAGGCTTCACGCCCCACCATCACGCCATCCATATGTTGCAGATGCTTTTTCGCTTCTTCCAGCGATTTAATACCGCCGTTGATCGACATCGTCAGATGCGGGAAATCACGCTTTAACTGATAAACACGGTCATAATCCAACGGTGGGATCTCGCGGTTTTCTTTCGGGCTTAACCCGGACAGCCAGGCCTTGCGGGCGTGGATGATAAACATCTCGCATTCGCCGTTGCCAGATACCGTGTTGATGAAATCGCACAGGAACTCGTAGCTGTCCTGATCATCAATGCCGATTCGGGTCTTCACCGTCACCGGAATCGACACCACATCGCGCATCGCCTTGACGCAATCAGCGACCAGTTGCGCATTCCCCATTAGACAGGCGCCAAACATGCCATTCTGTACGCGGTCGGAAGGACAACCCACGTTGAGGTTAATTTCGTCATAACCCCGCTGTTCAGCGAGCTTCGCACACTGCGCCAGTGCAGCCGGATCGCTCCCGCCCAGTTGCAACGCGACCGGATGTTCTTCTTCGCTATACGCCAGATAATCGCCTTTACCATGAATGATCGCTCCGGTGGTCACCATCTCCGTATACAGCAGCGTCTGGCGGGACAGTAAGCGCAAAAAGTAGCGGCAATGTCTGTCCGTCCAGTCGAGCATCGGCGCGATAGAAAAACGATGAGCGGGAAAAGCGGTAGACTGAGATTCAGGCAGCATGGCGAATATTCAAGCATCCGGTTAAAAAAGGGGCGCTACTATAGCATAGACCGGTGCGATAGTGCGCCCCATCATCGTGGCTACCGCAGCATATTCTCACAGTGCGTTATTTGCGCCCCGGCTTGCCGTCATGTGGGCCAAAAAACTGCGGCGGATGGTCCACCCAGCGATCCTCGCGCGTGGCGGCATAGACCGGGTTAAGCGGGTAGTAAATGCGATTATATTTTTTGTTTGCCTCACCCACGACCAGCAGGCGCACCTCTTCACTGGTGTTATTGATAAAGGTGTGACACACCCCGGTTCCAGCCGGAAAACCGACGCTGTCGCCAGGCTCGAGCTTCCATAAATAACCGTTGATCCAGGCTTCCGGATAGCCTTCCAGCACATAGATAAACTCTTCTTCATCGCTTTCCGCATGAGGATAAGATGTGCGACGCCCCGGCGGCAGGCGTTCATGATGAATACCCAGTCTTCCTAACCCAAGTTTACGGGCAAGCGGCGCGCCAATAGCAAAAAGTTCATTGCTGTCGGGGTAGGTGGAGTCATCAGCCCCCTCCACCTCTCGCCAGTGGCGAATACAGTCGGGTCTTTTCATGTTGATTCTCCAGAATACGATGCGTCAGGTATAGCACACAGCGGCGGATCTCGGCGTTTTAAGCAGAACATGATAAAGTAAGGGATTAACCTTTCACACAAATCGAGGCGCCAAATGGACAAAACCACCACGCAGGAGTTATTGGCTCAAGCTGAAAAACTCTGTGCGCAACGCAACGTGCGGCTAACGCCGCAGCGCCTCGAAGTGCTGCGCCTGATGAGCCTGCAGGAAGGCGCCATCAGCGCTTACGATCTGCTCGACCTGCTACGGGAAACCGAGCCGCAGGCCAAGCCGCCAACCGTTTATCGTGCGCTCGATTTTCTGCTGGAACAAGGTTTTGTACATAAAGTGGAATCGACCAACAGCTACGTGCTGTGTCACCTGTTCGATCAACCGACCCACAGTTCTGCGATGTTTATTTGCGATCGCTGTGGCGTGGTAAAAGAAGAGTGTGCGGAAGGTGTGGAAGACATCATGCATATGCTGGCGGCAAAAATGGGCTTTGCTCTGCGGCATAACGTGATTGAAGCTCACGGACTCTGCCCGGCATGCGTGGAGGTTGAAGCCTGTCGGCATCCAGGCGAATGCCAGCATGACCACTCAATTCTGGTGAAAAAGAAAGTCGGTCGCTAAGCAAGAGAGCGTACATCCCTGTACTCTCAGGAGGGGACTAATTACCAGCGGTAATCGTTGCGGGTTTCCCAGTCAGTGACTTCTTTCTCCGCCTGATCTTTTGCATAACCGTAACGCTCCTGGACTTTACCGACCAGTTGGTCACGTTTGCCTTCAATGACCGTCATATCATCGTCGGTCAGTTTGCCCCATTGCTCTTTCACTTTACCTTTGAACTGTTTCCAGTTGCCGCCGACTTCGTCTTTATTCATCATCAAATCCTCATCGTTAGGTTGTGAATAGCCAGAGTATCTCGTCCAACTCTGCTATCTTTTCTGCTGGACGTGAGAATAAGTGTAGTCACTGATTCGGCATTCGATTCACTATTCAGAATTTTTAACCGTCAGGCTTCAACGAACCACGTCCCGTTGCGCCAGTGACGTCGCCAGATAAAGGCCAGCGAAAGCCCGCGCAGGGCAAGAAATACGGTGAGCGCCAGCCACAAGCCGTGGTTACCCAGCAGCGGTAGAGCCAGCAACGTTAATGCGAATCCCGCGGCGGCAACGGCCATGCTGTTGCGCATTTCTGCAGCCCGTGTTGCGCCGATAAACATACCGTCCAGCAAATAACACCAGACGCCAACCAGCGGCAAAATCACCTGCCAGATAAGATAGCGATCGGCCAGCAGTTGAATCTGCGGGAGCGAGGTTAGCAACGCTATAATGTGCTCGCCAAACAGGGCATAAACCAGCGAAAACAGAATCGCCACAAGACCGGACTGTCGACAGGCTGCGCGCCAGACATCCAGTAACTGGCTGCCATCTCTTGCGCCATAGGCCTGACCAGAATGCGCTTCTACGGCGTAGGCAAACCCGTCCAGCGCGTAGGCGGTAAAAGTCAGTAGAGTCATCAGAACAGCATTTACCGCAATGATATCGCTCCCCAGACGCGCGCCCAGCACCGTAATGGCACCAAAACAGAGCTGCAGCAACAGCGAGCGCAGCATGATGTCGCGGTTAAGCGCCAGTAACCGGCGGAAATTGCCACGCCACGCCTGTTTCAACATTGCCAGCGAAATTTCGCGCATATGCAGGACTTTACGTACCATCATCAGGCCAATCAGCAGGGTGGTATATTCGGCGGTGACCGTCGCCAGCGCCGCTCCCTGCACGTTCATATGCAGGCCCATTACCAGCCATAAATCGAGCACAATGTTGAGAACATTACCGACTATCAGCAGGATAACCGGCGCCCGCGCATACTGAACGCCAAGCAGCCAGCCGAGCAGCACCAGATTCGCCAGAGACGCGGGTGCGCTTAACCAACGGATTTCCAGGAAACGTCGGGCCTGCTCCAGTACCGCTTCACTTCCCCCGACAATATGCAGAGCCAGATCGATAATCGGCGTACGAAACAGTGCGATAAGCAGCCCCGCACCCAGCGCCAGCATTAGCGGCTGCACCAGCGCACGCGCCAGTGCCTGCGGATTTTTCGCGCCAAATGCCTGGGCGGTAAGGCCCGTGGTGCTCATGCGTAAAAAAAGCAGCAGCATAAAGAGAAAACTGGTCGCGGTGGCGCCAACGGCAACGCCGCCAAGATAAATCGGGCTATCCAGATGACCAATGACCGCAGTATCGACCAATCCCAGCAAGGGAACGGTGATATTGGAGAAGATCATCGGTAAGGCTAGACGCCAGAGTGCTTTGTCGGAGGAGGTAAAGAAAGGCATGAAATAGCGCCTGAAAAGAAGTTAGACGTACTGGAAGATGTTGTTCAGGCCCGGTAAGCACAGCACCACCGGGCTAGTTGCCGGATGGCGACGCAAACGTCTTATCCGGCTGTCGGGAAAGCAACCTGTGATTACAGCCATTCACCGTTACGAATGACGCCTACCGCCAGCCCTTCAATAGTGAAGTTTTGCTCGCGCAGGTCGACCACAATCGGTTTGAATTCGCTGTTTTCTGGCAGAAGCTCAACCTTGTTGCCCTGTTTTTTCAGGCGTTTCACCGTCACTTCGTCGTCAATGCGCGCGACAACAACCTGACCGTTACGCACATCCTGTGTTTTATGCACAGCCAGCAAATCACCGTCCATAATCCCGATGTCTTTCATCGACATACCGCTGACACGCAGCAGAAAATCGGCGTTCGGTTTGAACAGTGAAGGATCGACCTGATAATGGCCTTCAATGTGTTGCTGCGCCAGAAGTGGCTCACCTGCCGCAACGCGACCTACAAGCGGTAAACCTTCTTCTTCTTCCTGCAACAGACGAATACCACGCGATGCGCCGGATACAATTTCCAGCACGCCTTTACGCGCCAACGCTTTCAGATGTTCTTCAGCAGCGTTTGGGGAACGGAACCCCAAACGCTGCGCGATCTCCGCACGCGTCGGTGGCATACCTGTCTGGCTGATGTGATCTCTAATAAGATCAAACACCTCTTGCTGCCTGGCCGTTAACGCTTTCATTCCGCCCCCTGGGTGTATATACAGTTATGCTGTGAGTATATACAGCTAAAGGTGATTTTGGAACCGCAAACTGCACAAAAAACAGAAGAATGATGAAGTTGTGGAATCTTTATCGCAAATGCGACCACAACAGGATGCCCCAGGTGATCAGGGCGACAAAAATTGACAGCAATACCGCCGCCGACCCCATATCTTTCGCACGACCAGACAGTTCGTGGTACTCGGAACCGATACGATCAACCACCGCCTCTATCGCACTGTTAAGAATTTCAACGATCATCACCAGCATCACGGAACCAATCAGCAACACGCGCGTAATGGCGTCGACGTCCAGCCAGCAGGCGATGGCAACGCCTAGCAGAACGGCAACGCTTTCCTGGCGAAATGCCGCTTCATTAATCCATGCGGCGCGAAAACCTTTCCAGGAATAGCCTGCAGCTTTGATAATTCGGGTGAATCCAGTGGTATTATTGGCCATCAAAAAGAACCTTTTTACATTATTAGCGTCAATGTCATTGTAACGTTACCCCGTTTGTTTCAGGGTGTGGCAAAGCAGCGCGAAGTATGACCGGATACACCAGAAATTCACTAAACTTTCTGATATCCTTGCAGCGCATTTGCATTATTAACCAGAGGCTTTACATCGTTTATGTCCGGCTGGCCACGAATTTACTACAAATTACTGAATTTACCATTAAGCGTGCTGGTAAAAAGCAAGTCTATTCCGGCGGAACCTGCACCGGAATTGAGGCTCGATACTTCTCGCCCCATTATGTACGTCCTACCGTACAACTCCAAAGCAGACTTGCTGACGCTGCGCGCCCAATGTCTGGCGCACGATCTCCCGGATCCCCTGGAACCGCTGGAGATAGACGGAACTCTACTGCCGCGCTACGTGTTTATTCACGGCGGCCCACGTGTCTTCACCTATTACACGCCAAAAGAAGAGTCTATTAAGCTGTTCCATAACTATCTCGACTTGCATCGCAGCAATCCAGACCTGGATGTACAGATGGTGCCGGTTTCGGTGATGTTTGGCCGTGCGCCTGGACGCGAAAAAGGCGAGGTCAACCCGCCGCTGCGTATGCTGAACGGCGTACAAAAATTCTTTGCTGTGTCCTGGCTGGGTCGCGACAGCTTTGTCCGCTTCTCCCCGTCGGTTTCCCTGCGTCGCATGGCGGATGAACACGGTACAGATAAAATTATCGCCCAGAAATTGGCGCGCGTAGCGCGTATGCACTTTGCTCGCCAGCGCCTGGCCGCAGTCGGGCCGCGCCTCCCTGCCCGTCAGGATCTGTTTAACAAACTGTTGGCCTCAAAAGCTATCGCGCGTGCGGTAGAAGATGAAGCGCGCAGTAAAAAAATCTCCCACGAAAAAGCGCAGCAAAATGCGATAGCGTTGATGGAAGAGATTGCCGCCAACTTCTCCTACGAGATGATCCGTCTGACAGACCGTATTCTGGGCTTTACCTGGAACCGTCTGTATCAGGGGATTAACGTTCATAATGCAGAGCGTGTACGCCAGTTGGCACACGATGGACACGAAATCGTCTATGTTCCGTGCCATCGCAGCCATATGGACTATATGCTGCTGTCGTACGTGCTGTATCATCAGGGTCTGGTTCCGCCGCATATCGCGGCAGGCATCAACCTGAATTTCTGGCCGGCGGGTCCGATTTTCCGCCGCCTGGGCGCGTTCTTTATTCGTCGTACCTTCAAGGGCAACAAGCTTTATTCCACCGTTTTCCGCGAATACCTGGGCGAGTTGTTCAGCCGCGGCTACTCGGTTGAGTACTTTGTCGAAGGCGGTCGTTCACGTACTGGTCGTTTGCTTGACCCGAAAACCGGCACGCTGTCGATGACCATTCAGGCGATGCTGCGCGGCGGTACGCGTCCGATTACCCTCGTACCGATCTACATCGGCTACGAGCACGTAATGGAAGTGGGCACGTATGCGAAAGAACTGCGGGGCGCGACGAAAGAGAAAGAGAGCCTGCCGCAAATGCTGCGTGGCTTAAGCAAGCTGCGTAATCTGGGTCAGGGTTACGTTAACTTTGGCGAGCCGATGCCGTTGATGACTTACCTCAACCAGCATGTGCCGGAGTGGCGTGAATCTATCGATCCTATTGAGTCTATTCGTCCTGCCTGGCTGACGCCGACGGTAAATAACATTGCCGCCGATCTGATGGTACGCATTAACAACGCAGGCGCAGCCAACGCCATGAACCTGTGCTGTACCGCGTTACTGGCTTCCCGCCAGCGCTCTCTGACCCGTGAGCAGTTGACTGAACAACTCGATTGCTATCTGAGTCTGCTGCGCAACGTACCGTATGCCCCGGATGCGACGGTTCCTGCGCAGAGCGCCAGTGAACTGATTGACCATGCCTTGCAGATGAACAAGTTTGAGGTCGAGAAAGACACCATCGGCGACATCATCATTCTGCCGCGCGAGCAGGCGGTATTGATGACGTACTACCGCAACAACATTGCGCATATGCTGGTACTGCCTTCGTTAATGGCGGCCATCGTAACTCAGCATCGTCATATTTCACGCGCCGCGCTGCTGCAGCATATTGAAGCGCTATACCCGATGCTGAAAGCGGAGCTGTTCCTGCGCTGGGAGCGTGACGAACTTGCAGGCGTGATCGACGAACTGGCCAGCGAAATGCAGCGCCAGGGACTCATCACCCTGGACGATGACGAACTGCATATCAATCCGGCCCGCTCCCGTACGCTACAGCTGCTGGCGGCGGGTGCTCGTGAGACGTTGCAGCGCTATGCTATTACCTTCTGGCTGCTGAGCGCTAATCCGTCTATCAACCGTGGTACGCTGGAGAAAGAGAGCCGCACCGTGGCTCAGCGTCTTTCCGTCCTGCACGGCATTAACGCGCCAGAATTCTTCGACAAGGCCGTGTTCAGTTCTCTGGTGCTGACGCTGCGTGACGAGGGATATATCAGCGATACCGGAGATGCCGAACCGGAAGAGACGATGAAGATCTATCAGATGCTGGCCGAACTGGTCACGTCGGATGTGCGTCTGACCATCGAGAGCGCCACACAAGGCGAGTAAGCATAAAAAAACCGGTCATAATGACCGGTTTTTATTTTGCAGGCTAAGCCAAACTCAAAAATGCCAGTAGCTCATTGCCAGGCCTAAGAACAGCACCAGACCAACATAGTTATTGTTCATAAACGCTTTAAAGCAGGCGTCACGTTCACGGTTGACGATCAGTTTCTGCTGATACACAAACAGCGCCCCAGCCACTAACAGAGACCAGTAATAGCCCAGTCCCAACCCGTTTAACCAGCCCACCAGCGCCATCAGCACCAGCACGCCCACCTGCAGGATACCAATAATCAGCTTGTCGTTCTGGCCGAACAGAATCGCGGTCGATTTAATACCGATCTTCAGGTCATCATCGCGGTCAACCATTGCATACTGCGTATCATAGGCCACAGCCCAGAGGATGTTGGCAAGGAACATCAGCCAGCAGCTCAGCGGTACGGACTCGCTCACGGCGGCGAACGCCATCGGGATCGACCAGCCAAACGCCGCCCCCAGCACCACCTGCGGTAGATGCGTGTAGCGCTTCATAAACGGGTAAACCCACGCCAGCGCTAATGCCGCAACGGACAACAAAATGGTCATCGTATTAAGGGTCAGGACCAGCAGGAAGGCCAGTAATACCAATACGACAAACAGCGTTCGGGCTTCTTTCTCGGTGACTGCGCCGCTCGGCAGCGGTCGATTCGCGGTACGTTTAACATGGCCGTCAAACTTCCTGTCGGCATAATCATTCACCACGCATCCGGCGGCGCGCATTAACCATACGCCGGCGACAAAAACCGCCAGGATCCACAGTTGCGGCATACCTGGGGTTGCTACCCATAATGCCCACAGCGTAGGCCAGAGCAGCAGTAAGGCGCCGATTGGCTTATCCGTACGCATCAAGCGGTGAAACGCCAGCAGCTTATTCTGCGTCAGACTCCACTCCATCTTTATCTTCCTCTCAGTACAACGGCGATGCAGGCAGAAAAAGCTCGGTAAGCATCAACGGCTTACCGCTCAGCCGCAGGCGGGAACGACGCCCCCACAGCGCTGCATCTTGGCCAATCTCAATAAAATCTCGGGTCAATGTCGATGACGTAAACAGGTAGCGTCCGAGCGGGGTTTTCCCCAGGTTTTGTAAGGCCAGTTCAGGGCCACACAGGGTGGATTCAGGCACCACGGTACGCCCGGCAAGCCAGGGTTCACCATCCGCGCATAACAGGATTTCGCGTAACCAATAGCGGGACTCTTTGGGCAGCAGCGTCAGTTCTTCAGCCACCTCATTTTGCCCAACGAACGCTTCGCGAATCAACGTGACGGTGACTTCTTTGCCCTGCTGCTCAAAACGTTTGGTCATCGAATCTTCCAGTAACAACCAGTCGAGCAGTTGCGGGTCCAGCGCCGGGATCGCATCAAAATAACGCAGCGCACGCAGTTGCGTTAACGCAGGGTGTGGCATGCCTTACTCTCCGATTTATAACCTAAAGGCATTGTATCGCAGAAAGGGCATTACGGGGTGAGCAAACACAATTAAGTGATCGGCAGAGCAACATAAGCGTAACAATTAGCATAGAAAGCTAAAAATTACGGGGAATCCTGCCCTCTAGTTAAAAGCAGAGTAATTTTCTGTTGTGCTCGACTCTGCTGGCACATCGCAGGTTCTGATTTGCAAAAAATTTAGCTAACCAGTGACCAGTATTACTTGACCGCTATAGACCGACAACGGCAGTGTCAATCACCATGCCCCCTCCACTTCCAGTGTTAAGCGCTGTCCATTTTAGTGATATAACTTTTTCCCTTTTATATCAGCGTATATCAACCGATGTTGACTGTACCGCTGCCGATAACCACGCCGCCGCAGTCAATGGCATCACCGCTTCTGGCAGCAGGCAGGCCGTCAATAAATACGGAGCCTGAACTACTGGCTATCTTACGTGGGTGAGGCGGATGTTTAGGTTTATCGTGGGGTGTCAGTGGGTCACCCATACGGGCAGCTGGCAATCCGTCGATAAATACTGTGGGGGAACCTGCTGTAATAACAGTTTCGTGATAACCATCGTGCTGGGTGCCTTTGTCATTAAGTCGGGCTGCTGTAGGCATGAGGAACCTTCATAATATTTAGTCAGCGTAAGTATGAGATGATTCTATTTAATGATGCGCTCAACATGTCCATTCATATATTTAAATTTTGATCCATCCTCAAATACAATGATCGCATTTGCTTTTCCCCATGAGACCCAGTCGATAACTGAATTTCCTGAGTCTGGGGTAAAACCATTGGAAATAATGGGTTTGTTGCCAGAAAAGTCGAGAACCACACTAATACTGCAAAAGCCTTGGTATTCTATTTTATCAAGGCAACGCTCGTTTAAAGTATATGTAATAACTGTCTTAGTGGTAAAGTATTTGTTATTCTTGAAAAAACCCATATCATCATCAAGCATGTCATCATCCATGAATGACATGTAATCGGTTTTTGCCTTGTATATATTGACTCCATTGAGGGTTAGGTAAGAGTAATAATCGGCAGATTTGGATCTTGTTATTTGGTCGAGAATCCCAAACTTAGTATAATGACAAAATGATGAATCAGAATTGCAATCAGCTATGCCCGTAGATGAGAATATTAGTAAGGTTAAGAAGGTAGTAAAATGCTTGGTCATTATATTGCCTCATTAATTTTTATAATTGTATTTATTAGATCAAAGTTTTCAGGGATGTTTCGGGCTGTTTTCTCATGGCAAAAATAATTACTTAAATCAATGTTTCTATTTATATAATCTATCAGCCATTGCCTGTGTGCTTTTACATACCCTGCTGTTTTGGACCTTGCTTTGGCTGATTCATCGCCTACCTGTGCTGTTAATAATTTTTTTGCCTTATCCTCGGTGATATTATTTTTAATAAAATGTATTGCATCACTCAGACCAAGATGATGTGTTAAATATATAAGTTTGGCTTTTTCAGCATCATTAAGTCCGTCGATATTATATCCTGCCCTTTTCAGAGATGCTAAATTTTCGACACCATAATCAACTGCGGCCATAATGGCATATTCCGGTTTAAATCGCAGATTTAACCATTGCTGTACCTCTGCCGTTGCGTGAACCGGGTACGGCGTTATTCCTGTGATATATCTGCCTTTTTTTAATTCCTTGAGATTTTTCCATTTATTGGTAGAAACCTGAAATTTTTTTTCATATACGATCTCATCTTTTTTGTTTTTTACCACCACACCATTTTTATTGAGTAAGGGCCTGTCTGCTACCAGTCCTTGTTCAGATGCCTTTTCATAAAGATATGTCCCTTCCTTTAACGTCTCCGTCATCCATGTCCCATTTAAAAATTGTGTAATACCCGCCGCTGAACTTTTATATATTGTGTTTTGTTTTGTCGATTTTTTTGAATCCTTACACACTGAGGTTGGTTTCCAGACTCCACCACGATATTTAGCCGCTTCAGAATGAATAACTGCTGCTATGCCCTGGGGTATAATGCCACTCCGCTCAGATGCGCGAATAATCTCATTCCAGTAAATAACATTCTTACCTAGCATAAGATCATAACTGTTAGGGCAGGTATGGTTTATATGAACTCTGGGGTTGCCCTCAGAGTCTCGGCCAACATTGATTTTATTAATTTCATCACTTTTACCGTCAGCATTGCCTGCCGGACCGGTTATTGCTGCGCTTTTTCCTTTTACTCTTACCTTGGGGCTTGAAATAATAGCATTTAATTTACCTTCCTGAGATATGAATCTGGCAACTTCCTTTATCTTCCCCATACCACTGGACACAGTGATTTTAATTTCAGATTCGGCTTGCACTGTAAATTCATCAATCTTTCCCAGACCGTCAGTTATAAACTCGAAAACCTCACCCAGTGCTGATGTTACTTTAACCTTCAATCCGGAAAGAGGCTTTTCTATCAGATCTTCAAAAGATAACGATAACGAACATTGGTTATCATCTTTCTTTTTTTCGGCGTCAGTTAGAGTGTAATGACGTTGAGGAATATTTATTACCTGTCCGGGGTAGATCAACTCCGGGTTTTTTATGTTATTATATTCAGTAAGTTCCTCAACGGAACAGTTATATTCACTTGCAATTTGTCCAAGCGTATCTCCTTTAAGAACAACCACGCTACGCTTATCCGGTGACAATGACCAGATATCATCTAATGGTACAGGCTTATCCTCCTGATCAAGATAACATTTCCAGTCAGCAGACCAGCCAAATAGGCCATCATATTTTGTTGGTTTATCCTGTGGTTCATCAAAGAATGGGGTGGGTTTGCCAGTCACTTTTATTCCTCTTCAGTAAACCGTCTGAATACAAGCTCTTTACTTTGAATACCATCAATACCTTTTATGGACCCAAACATATGATTTAATTCAGGTTCAATTGTTGTCTGATCCGATCCGTTTGCCCCACCAGACTCCTCGGAACCACTGTCCTCATCTGACAGCGACTTCAATAAGCCTGGTTGCATTGTCCCCACTGGCGCCCCCGGACTTCCCCCGCTGTTCAGATTTATCTTCGGCCCCATAATGTCCACGCCACCCGGATGGATAACCACAAACGAACCGCCCACTTTCAGGCTTATCCGGCTGCTGCTCTCCAGGACAATATCGTCTTCCACTTTTATCCCCAGCGCGCCCGACACCTTCCGCGCAAGGTCGCCTTTCACTTCCAGACTGTGGCTGCCTTTCACCAGACTGATATGGTCTCCGGTGGTGGTGTGCTCCTGTTTCCCGTCCACCGTCACTTTCCGGTCATTCGCCACGTACAGCCCGTCGTCATGGCTGATGCTCACCATCCGGTCGTTCTTCACTTTCAGCGTCTGGTCGTTACGTACCGTGATTCTCCGGTCATGCGCCACGGTGATGGTCTGGTCGTGACCGCCCGCATTCTCCTTACCCACGGTGACCGTCTGCCCCAGCCCTACGGTGATTTTCTGGTTGTTACCGATGGTTTCCGTGTGGTCAACTTTTACATCAGTGGTGCGGTTGTTCAGCACTTCGGTATCCATGTTCTTCTGCGCATGGATATAAACCTGCTCCTGACCCGTCGCATCCTCGAAGCGCAGCTCGTTAAAACCACCGCCTTTGTAGGTTTTCGAGCGGAT
>NZ_SZWZ01000060.1:0-31009 GCF_005281025.1 Citrobacter sp. wls714
AATCGTGTGAACGAGGCGCATATTAGCGACACCACTCAGCGATGTCAAAGCCTGAATCGATAAATTCAATCGTTTGCCGAAATATTCCCCATTTCGCCGATTATTCAGGCGCAGCAGGTTGTTTTATGCACTTTTCCTGTTCGGGACGCGGGTATTTCCATAGCCAGCGGCCTGTCACCATACGCCAGTAAAATAATGCGGCGCGTACGGCCCAGTCGAAGAACATTCCTAACCAGACGCCGACTACGCCCCATCCTAAAACGATCCCCAGGGCGTAACCTACCACAACGCGACAGCCCCACATGCCCAGCATAGATACCCACATTGCAAAACGGGCATCGCGTGCGCCTTTAAACCCAGCAGGTAATACCCAGGAGGCTGCCCATATCGGCATAAATGCCGCATTGAGCCAAATCAGAATGACTATGACCTCTTTTACGTCCTGATCCTGGGTATAAAACGAGGCCATTACGCCAGCAAAAGGGGCGGTAAGCCAGGCAATGGCAGTTAAACCGATGGTCGACAGCCAGAATACATGCCGTAACTGGATTTCGGCCTGGGCAATCTGACCATTTCCTAAACGTCTGCCGGTAATAATTGTCGACGCAGAGCCTAAAGCGTTCCCCGGCAGGTTAATGAGTGCGGCAATAGAAAAGGCAATGAAGTTCCCGGCAATCACACTGGTGCCCATGCCTGAGACAAACATCTGCGTTAACAGTTTACCGCCATTAAACAGCACTGACTCGATGCTGGCTGGAATACCGATCCCCATCACCTCCCAGATAATGGCGAGGTTGAGTGGCTTAAAATAACTTTTGAAAGTGATACGTAACGCCGGATTAAAACCAATCATCAGTACCCAAATAATTGCGATCGCACCTATGTAGCGTGAAATGGTTAGTCCGAGTCCGGCCCCCACGAATCCCAGTCCTTGCCAGGAAAATACGCCGTAGATCAGGATGCTACTGATAATGATATTCAAAATGTTCATACCACCGTTGATCAACAGCGGTATTTTTGTATTACCCGCACCGCGTAGGGCACCACTACCGATTAGCGCAATGGCTGCTGCCGGGTAGCTGAGCACCGTCAGCTCCAGGTAGGTGAGTGCCAGAGCTTTTACATCGGGCGTCGCTTCACCTGCGACAACGTCAATAATTTGTTCACCAAAATAGTGAATGACCGCTGCCAGCACGGTAGCAAAAATCGTCATAATCACCAGCGATTGCCGGGCAGCAGCTCTGGCCCGGCGACGATCTCGTTTTCCCAGGCTAAAAGCCACAACCACCGTGGTACCCAGATCGATAGCGGCGAAAAATGCCATGATGACCATGTTGAAACTGTCGGCGAGTCCAACACCTGCCATCGCCTCTTTTCCCAACCAGCTTACCAGGAAAGTACTCAGGACACCCATCAATAGCACGCAGGTGTTTTCCAGAAAAATAGGCACGGCAAGCGGAGTGATTTCGCGCCAGAAGAGAACCTTATAACTCTTGCGTTTGGCATACCAGGGCGTGCGAGATGCGACCTGGCGTAAGGCTGCGGAGACGTTCAAAGTGGACCTTAAAGAAGAAAGTTGAAACCTCATTTCAAATGATGAGGGAGAATCCAAAAAGCTGCAAAGTTTTTTCCATTTAAAATGTCTGCAAATGCAACAAACTGTCGAGAGAAGCATCAATTGAGCGTTATTCAGGAAAATGGGGTTTGACAAAAAAAATTTCGCCGCTAAGATTAGCCTCCACAACGATTCCTCTGTAGTTCAGTCGGTAGAACGGCGGACTGTTAATCCGTATGTCACTGGTTCGAGTCCAGTCAGAGGAGCCAAATTTAAAAACCCGCTTAAGGAAACTTAAGCGGGTTTTTTGCTTTTGTTTTTGCTGCCAGGCGCAGTTACCTGGCAAGCTGCTTTTTGAGTTGAGCTATACAGTGTTGTTTTTCCACACTGAGTACCGGTGATTAGCACGCCAGTTGATTGCTCCATGTAATCCTCCTCTATGGGAGTATCATCGAGATTCTCTATAACCACTAACATTCCATACGCATACAGATGATACAGCACATATGAAATGTTGTTTCAGTACTATGCTTAAGCAATAGCGTAGGGAAATGGTTATAAGAGCGGCGCTGACCAGGGTTTTTGCTTAAAAAATCGAGGGTTAAAGTTGAAAGAGCGTGAGTAACTCGCTCATACTCTATACTCGCAGTGTTACCCGGCGTAGCATGGCATAACGCTTGGGCTGTTAATGAAAAAGGAAAACGTCGTGGCAGAAGAAACTATATTCAGCAAAATTATCCGTCGTGAAATTCCGTCGGATATCGTGTACCAGGATGAACTGGTCACTGCGTTTCGTGATATTTCCCCTCAGGCACCTACGCATATTCTGATCATCCCTAATATCCTGATCCCCACCGTCAACGATGTGACGGCAGAACATGAGCAGGCGCTGGGCCGAATGATTACCGTTGCGGCGAAAATCGCGGAGCAGGAAGGCATTGCTGCGGATGGATACCGTTTAATCATGAATACCAACCGTCACGGTGGCCAGGAGGTGTATCACATTCATATGCACCTGTTGGGGGGACGTGCGCTTGGTCCGATGCTCGCACATAAAGGTCTTTAAGCATGACCAGAGGATGCATTGCACTTTCACTGGGCTTGCTGTTGCTGGCAGGCTGTCGCTCACACCCTGAAATTCCGGTCAGTGATGAACAGTCTCTGGTGATGGAGTCAGCTATTCTGGCGGCGGGCATAACCGCAGAACAGCCCGTGTTAACAACGTCTGATATTCAGGCTTCAGCATCCTCGCGACTCTATAACGAAAGACAAGAATCCGTCACCGTGCATTATCGGTTTTATTGGTATGACGCCAGAGGGTTGGAGATGCACCCTCTGGAAGCGCCACGCAGCGTGACTATCCCGGCTCATTCGTCGGTAACACTGTACGGCAGCGCCAATTATCTGGGTGCGCACAAGGTTAGACTTTATCTATATTTGTAAGGGGTGAATCTTGATGATCAAAATGAATCGCTACGCATTGCTTGCCGCGCTGGCGATGTTTCTCTCTGGTTGTGTGGCTCAACGTGAACCTGCGCCGGTAGAGGAAGTGAAGCCGGTACCGGAACAGCCCGCGCAGCCGCAACAGCCGGTACCGGTGGTACCAACGGTGCCAGGTATACCGCAGCAGCCGGGTCCGATCGAACACGAGGATCAAACGGCGCAGCCAACACCGCGTCAACGTCACTACGACTGGAACAGCGCAATGCAGCCGATGGTGGGTAAAATGCTGCAGGCCGATGGCGTCAAAGCGGGTGGTGTTCTGCTGGTTGATAGTGTGAATAACCGTACCAACGGTTCGTTGAACGCTGGCGAAGCGACTGAAACCTTACGTAACGCGCTGGCGAATAACGGCAAATTTACCCTGGTTTCCGCCCAGCAACTGGCTGTCGCCAAGCAGCAGTTAGGTCTGTCGCCGAACGATAGCCTGGGAACGCGCAGCAAAGCGATTGGTATTGCCCGTAACGTTGGTGCGCAGTATGTGCTCTATTCCAGCGCATCTGGCAACGTCAATTCGCCGGCGCTGCAAATGCAATTAATGCTGGTACAAACTGGCGAGATAATCTGGTCAGGTAAAGGTGCTGTTCAGCAACAATAACAGATTGACGCGCGATGAAGTTATGTCGCGCTACTTTCCGCAGTATCATCCCGTCGTAGCCAGCCAGAGCGGCTTGAGCGGCGGGAGCTGCATTATCGAACATCAGACCCACCGCTTAGTGCTGCGCTGCCATCACGACCCCGACGCGCCGGAATCGCATTTTCTGCGCCAATATCATGCGTTAAAACACCTACCGGAAAATCTTGCGCCCCGACCTCGTTTTTATACGCGTGGGTGGATGGCAGTCGACTTTTTTCACGGTAAGGTAGAATCCAGATTACCGGACGCCGACGAACTTGCTGACTTATTGTATTATCTGCATCAGCAACCTCGGCTGGGCTGGCGAATCAGCCTGCTGCCGTTACTTGAACAGTACTGGCAGTGTGGTGATCCGGCGCGTCGTACACCACATTGGTTACGAGCGTTAAAGCGGCTAAGAAAAAGCGGCGAGCCCCGCCCTTTGCGGCTGGGGCCGCTACATATGGATGTCCACGGTGACAACATTGTGCGCGCACCGTCAGGGTTGCGGCTGATTGACTGGGAATATGCCGGAGACGGCGATATCGCCCTCGAGCTGGCGGCGGTGTGGGTCAGTGATGAACTCCAGCACCAACAGCTGGTCAGCGCCTATGCCCGACGAGCGTGCATTGAGCCAACCGTTTTGTGGCGACAGGTCAGGCGATGGCGACCCTGGGTAATCATGCTAAAAGCAGGGTGGTTTGAGTATCGCTGGCGACAAACCGGCGATCAACAATTTATCAGGCTGGCCGATGAAACCTGGCGGCAGCTAACAATGAAAGGATGAGGAGAGTAGTGTGGGCCCAGTAATGTTGGATGTCGAAGGGTATGAGCTGGACGCTGAAGAGCGTGAGATTCTGGCGCATCCGCTGGTAGGTGGGTTGATTCTCTTTACCCGAAATTATCATGACCCGGAACAGTTGCGTGAGTTAGTGCGTCAGATCCGTAGCGCGTCACGTAATCATTTGGTCGTGGCGGTTGATCAGGAAGGCGGACGCGTACAGCGTTTTCGCGAAGGTTTTACCCGCCTGCCTGCGGCCCAATCTTTTGCCGCGCTACACGGTCTGGAAGAGGGCGGCAAACTGGCTCAGGACGCCGGGTGGCTGATGGCCAGCGAAATGATCGCCATGGATATTGATATTAGCTTTGCACCGGTTCTGGACGTGGGTCATATCAGCGCAGCGATTGGCGAGCGCTCTTACCATGCCGAGCCGCTGAAAGCATTGGCGATGGCGACCCGTTTTATTGACGGTATGCATGCCGCTGGCATGAAGACCACCGGTAAACACTTCCCCGGGCATGGGGCGGTGACGGCGGATTCGCACAAAGAAACGCCAACCGATCCACGCGCAGAAGCTGAGATTCGTGCGAAAGATATGTCCGTGTTCCGGACGTTAATTACGGAAAACAAACTCGATGCCATTATGCCTGCGCACGTTATCTACAGCGACGTGGATCCGCGTCCGGCGAGTGGTTCGCCTCACTGGTTGAAGACGGTACTGCGTCAGGATCTTGGCTTCGACGGCGTTATTTTCTCTGACGATCTGTCGATGGAAGGTGCGGCGATTATGGGAAGCTACGCCGAGCGTGGGCAGGCATCGCTGGATGCTGGTTGCGATATGATCCTGGTCTGCAATAATCGTAAGGGAGCGGTCAGTGTGTTAGATAATCTGTCGCCGATCAATGCAGAACGTGTTACACGTTTGTATCATAAAGGTTCATTTTCACGTCAGGAACTAATGGACTCGACACGCTGGAAGACGGTAAGCGCCCAGCTCAACCAGCTTCATGAGCGCTGGCAGGAAGAGAAAGCAGGTCATTAACGCACGTTTGGCGAGGATGCGATGATTATCTATTTACACGGTTTTGACTCTAATAGTCCGGGCAACCACGAGAAGGTGTTGCAGCTGCAATTTATCGACCCGGATGTCAGGCTGATTAGCTACAGTACGCGGCATCCTAAACATGATATGCAGCATCTGCTGAAAGAAGTGGACAAAATGCTGCAGCTTAATGTGGACGACCGTCCGCTGATTTGTGGCGTCGGTCTGGGGGGATACTGGGCAGAACGCATTGGTTTCCTGTGTGATATTCGTCAGGTGGTATTTAATCCTAACCTGTTCCCGTATGAGAATATGGAAGGGAAAATCGACAGACCTGAAGAGTATGCTGACATTGCGACAAAATGCGTGACCAATTTTCGTGAAAAGAACCGCGATCGCTGCCTGGTGATCCTCTCTCGCCATGATGAAGCACTGAACAGTCAGCGCTCGTCAGAAGAGCTGCATCACTTTTATGAGATCGTCTGGGACGAAGAGCAGACGCATAAGTTTAAAAATATCTCTCCGCATTTGCAGCGCATTAAGGCGTTCAAGACGTTAGGTTAAGCCTGATGAGTGTCTAAAAAACCAGCTTTCGGGCTGGTTTTTTTGTCTTTAACCTTCGGGTTGTCTATCTTTTCAGCATCAAAACTTGATGCACATCAATTTTGGTATGACCAATGCACCGTTCGTGTTATTCTCACTCTCGAAGGACATTTTCATTATCGTAACTTGTTGTTAATTAAAGGCTATGTTAATAACTTTTAATTAACAATTGGTTAATAAATTTGAGGGGGTCACGTTGACTACACCATTGAAAAGGATCGTGATTGTCGGCGGCGGTGCTGGCGGACTGGAAATGGCGACGCAGCTGGGTAAAAAGCTGGGGCGTAAGAAAAAAGCCAAAATTACGCTGGTGGACAGAAACCACAGCCATTTATGGAAACCGTTACTGCATGAAGTGGCGACTGGTTCTCTGGATGAAGGTGTGGATGCGCTGAGCTATCTGGCGCATGCCCGTAACCATAGTTTCCAGTTCCAGTTGGGCTCGGTGGTTGATATCGACCGCGAAGCGAAAACCATTACTCTTGCTGAGCTGCGCGACGAGAAGGGCGATCTGCTGGTTCCCGAGCGTAAAGTACCGTATGACACGCTGGTGATGGCGCTGGGCAGTACGTCCAACGATTTCAACACGCCGGGCGTCAAAGAGAACTGTATTTTCCTTGATAACCCGCATCAGGCGCGTCGTTTCCACCAGAAGATGCTGAATCTGTTCCTCAAGTATTCCGCGAATCTGGGTGCTAACGGTAAAGTGAATATTGCCATTGTCGGCGGCGGCGCGACGGGGGTTGAACTTTCCGCGGAACTGCACAATGCGGTCAAACAGCTGCACAGCTATGGCTATAAAGGACTGACCAATGACGCGCTGAACGTCACATTGGTTGAAGCTGGTGAGCGTATCCTGCCGGCATTGCCGCCGCGGATTTCCAGCGCCGCGCACAATGAGTTAACCAAACTGGGCGTACGTGTACTGACGCAGACGATGGTTACCAGCGCTGACGAAGGCGGGTTGCATACCAAAGATGGCGAATACATTGAGGCCGACCTGATGGTGTGGGCCGCAGGGATCAAAGCGCCAGACTTTATGAAGGATATTGGCGGTCTGGAAACGAACCGCATTAACCAACTGGTGGTTGAGCCGACTCTGCAAAGCACTCGCGATCCTGACGTGTATGCGATTGGTGACTGCGCTTCCTGCGCGCGTCCGGAAGGGGGTTTTGTGCCGCCGCGCGCTCAGGCTGCGCACCAAATGGCGACCTGCGCGATGAACAATATTCTGGCGCAAATGAACGGCAAGCCGTTGAAAGCGTATCAGTACAAAGATCACGGTTCTCTGGTCTCGCTTTCTAATTTCTCTACCGTCGGTAGCCTGATGGGCAACCTGACGCGCGGTTCAATGATGGTAGAAGGCCGTATTGCGCGCTTTGTCTACATCTCACTGTATCGTATGCATCAGATTGCGCTGCATGGTTACTTCAAAACCGGCCTGATGATGCTGGTCGGCAGTATTAACCGGGTGATTCGCCCGCGTCTGAAACTGCATTAATATTGACCTCTGGCGTCGGACGCTTTCACGCATCCGACGCCTTCCTTCAGAGTTCTCTGAATCATCTCGCTTTATCCCTTCCTTCCGCTATTTTCATCCGTAATCTGATTGGCATTCCTTACCTTCTGTTGCAAAGTTGTTGCTAATAGCAAAAAAGGAGGAAGTCCCGTGAATAAATCAATGTTGGCGGGTATAGGGATTGGCGTAGCTGCTGCGCTGGGTGTTGCAGCGGTGGCCAGTCTTAACGTTTTCGAGCGTGGCCCACAGTATGCACAAGTTGTCTCTGCAACACCGATTAAAGAATCGGTAAAAACGCCACGTCAGGAGTGTCGGAACGTGACGGTCACGCACCGCAAGCCGGTGCAAGATGAAAACCGTATCGCGGGTTCTGTGCTGGGTGCCGTAGCCGGCGGTGTTATCGGCCATCAGTTTGGTGGCGGACGCGGTAAAGATATTGCCACCGTGGCGGGTGCATTAGGCGGCGGCTATGCCGGTAACCAGATCCAGGGTTCGATGCAAGAAAACGATACGTACACCACCACGCAGCAGCGCTGTAAAACGGTGTATGACAAATCAGAAAAAATGCTGGGCTACGACGTGACGTACAAAATTGGCAATCAGCAGGGGAAAATTCGTATGGATAAGGACCCCGGCGCGCAAATTCCGTTGGATAACAACGGACAGTTGGTACTGAATAACAAAGCGTAAAATAGCATTATCCTGAGCATTAGCCCCCCATTCGCTCAGGCTGGGGGGCTTTTTTTATCAGAAGGTTAAGGCGTAGTTCAGACCAAAGGTACGACCCCGGCCCTTGTATTCATACAGTGACGGGCTACCATAAGTTGGGCTGTACAGCAGTGGCGCACGTTGTCCCCATAGCGTGGTGTACTCTTCATTCAGCAGGTTTTCCACACTGAAGGTCAGCTTGCCTAACGGGAGCTGGTAGCTGCCGATAAAGTCCATGGTGTTATAGCCGTCCAGCTTATTGCCGCTGGCGTCACTCAGATCAAATGTTTGCTGGCTCTGTACTCGCAGCGACCACGGTTCAGGCGCCCAGCCGACCCATGCGGTTGCTTTAGATGGCGAAGCCAGAGTGACATCCCATTTCTGCCATTTACCGTTTTGTTTCACTTCGGATTTAATGACGTTGAAGTTGCCGCCCAGACTCCAGTCGGTATCGGCGATGAAATAATCTACCGCACCTTCCAGACCATAAATCCGACGATCGTCGGGCTGTACGTTTATGGTCATATCACTGCGGTTGATAACGATCGATTTATCCGAAGTGGAGTAATAAGCGGCGAGTTGCGTGCGCAGGCTATCGCCCGTGTAACGCCATCCCAGCTCGTACGAGTTAACTTTAATCCCTTCCAGTCGTGAATCCGCAACGTTGACGCTGCGCTGAAGCTGGTAATGATCGCCAACCAGAGAATAGGTACCATTACCGTAATATTTCCCCGGGTCCGGAAGCTCCACGCCCTGAGAGAAATTAAACCAGGTTTGCTGGCGCTCAGTCAGGTGGGCGAGGATCCCGGCGTTAAACAGGAAGTTATCGTAATCGGTTTTGCCGCCCGGAATGGTATCCGCGGAGTTTGCAAGGCCCGTCGCGATGCCCTGCTGTTGCGCATAGCCAACGAAATCATCAACCCTGTTTTCGGTCCATTGATAGCGTACGCCGCCACTGAGGGTAAAGATGTCGTTTATGTCATAGCTGTTTTGCAGGAAAGGTGCGAAGTTGGTGATGCTGTAACCAGGATAACGCCCGGTAGTATAGGCGGTACGGTTGTCCATGCCACCGGAGGGCAGAGAGTAAGCCAGATCGAAGAATTTCTGATTGGAGTCGAAGGTTTCATGATCCGCATCGATACCCCACGTCAGTTCCCAGTCATCCATCACCTGGCTGTTGAGGGTGATTTTGGCACCGAACTGGTCGGTATCCTGCTGTGAGGCGGAGAAACTGGTGACCTTACCTTTGCTGAGCGTCGGGAAAGGATAGAATTTCAGCGATTCGTCGCGGTAATAGATTTGGCTGACCAGGTTCTGACCAAAGAAATCTGCATCTGAATATTGCAGGCTGATCAGATGACGTTCGGTGCCGGGAATACGATCGGAGTTCAGTCCGCTGCTGGTATAAGCTTTACCATTTCCGGTCACGGCGGACATGTTCTCGCCGAGATCCAGCCCGTAATCTTCATCCCCTTGGCTCTTGTAGTACTGGGTAACCAGTTGCAATTGACGGTTATCATCCAGCTCAATCGTCCCGGTGCCCATCACGTCCAGACGATCGGAATGCTGCAGGCCGGTTTGGGTGTTATCCAGCAGCAGAGCATCGTGGTTTCCATCATACCAACCGCCAAACCGTTGATATGCGACGGACATACGACCGGATGCACGATCGGTTCCTCCGCTCACCGCGGCGGCGACGCGTTCGTCATGATCGTTACTGTTATTAAACCCGCTTTTACTGCCCAGTTCGAGTTCAACTTCACGCTCAGGTTGACCTTTTTTGGTGACGATGTTGATCAAACCGCCGGTACTTCCCCCGCCATATAGGGATGTTGCGCCTGAGATGACTTCAATATGAGCAATGTTAAACGGGTCAATGGAGTCAAGTTGACGGCTGTCGGTGCGGGAAGAATTCAAACGGACACCATCTATCAATACTACGATGGCGCGACCGCGCATGTTCATGCCGTAGTTGGTTCGTCCCTGACTGCTGACATCAATTCCGGGGATTAACTGAGCAAGAACATCCTTGAACTCTTTACCACCCTGAACTTGCTGTTCAATTTCGCTTCCTTCAATAACCCAGGTCGTTTGTGCCATTTCTGCCACGGTGCGTTGGCTGCGGTTAGCGCTGACGATGAGATTCTCTTCCTCTGCCGCAATGGCCGGTAGGGTTAAGGATAATAAGAGCGGATTGAGCACCCAGAGACGCTTATGCATTTGTATTCCTTTTTAAAAAGTCAGTCTGTTTTTGTTATTGCGGTAGAGAAACCGATAGTTACATTGGGAAATAGGTGTTAAAACAAATGCGAATATTGCTGATAATAATTGTCGTTATCAATACATTTTTTAAAAAAGATCTGCTAATGCGATGAAAACAATAAGGAATGAAGGGTTATTGGTACAAAAAACCGAGGGCTTTTGGCCCCCGGGGGTGTCATCTGTTCATGGAAAAGAGAGGAAAGGATTAAGCTTTGATGAGTTCGGGCCACAGCCGTAGGGTGGTGTGCGCGATCTGCATCAGTTTCTCAAATGACGCGCCTTCACGGGCGCTAATCGACATACCCTGTAAAATGCAGTTCAGATATTCGGCCAGCTTTTGCACGTCGCAGTGGGCCGGAATTTCGTCCCGCTGCTGGCGCTGACGAAGGAACTGGGTAAGCGTCTGTTCCTGCATCGCATGGCGTGATTTCACGGTATGGGCGATCTCGCGGGAAGAGGCCGCCAGCGTAGCGGACGTATTAATCATAAAACATCCTGCCGGAGTATCTTTACTGGTAAAGCAGGTGGCTATGGCAGTGAAATAGTCTTCCAGCGCGGACTCCAGGCTTTTTTCCTCACAAAACAGCTGGGCTTCATGTTTCGCCGCGAAGCGAGTTATATAGCGGTCCAGCACGGCACGAAACAACCCTTCCTTGTTGGTAAACTCCGCATACAGCGTGGGCGCTTTTGCACCGGTTGCTTCCACGAGATCGGCGAGCGATGTCGCTTCATATCCGTGCTGCCAGAAGAGTGTCATGGCCTTATCAAGCGCGGCTTCCCTGTCGAACACTTTTGGTCGGCCACGGCTTTTTTTTGCACAACCTGTCGTTTCAGTTGTCATGGCGCCGATGTACCTTAGTTGGGTTTATTGAATAACCATTATAAAAATATTCCCCCCCACACTCCAGCGGATTAGCGATAAAAATAATTTATATCTATTAGCATGAAAAATAAGGTCTTTATGTTTTATATAACGATCATTATAAAAAAATGTTGACGTGTGACCTGGATCACATCTATGATTTACCTATCGATCGTTAAGTTAATCCTTACGACACCCATTCATCTGCAAAAGGTCACTATTATGAAAAACGTAAAAACTCTGTTTGTCGCTGCTGTTCTTAGCTCACTGTCATTTGCCAGCTTCGCCGCTGTTGAAGTTCAGGCCACGCCTGCAGGTCAACAGAAAGTTGGTACTATCTCTGCAAATGCGGGGACGAACTTAGGTTCTCTGGAAGATCAACTGGCGCAGAAAGCGGATGAGATGGGCGCGAAGTCTTTCCGTATTACTTCCGTTACCGGTCCTAACACCCTTCACGGGACTGCAGTAATCTACAAATAAGATTTAACCCATCGCAATGCCACTGCGAGTTAAATAAAAAGCCCCCGCGGAATAAAATCCAGCGGGGGCTTTTTTTATGCGTAACGTTTACATCGGTTGTTGAGCCACGTCGTGATGACGGGTGACATCGACCGGCATGCCTGAGCGGATCTCCATCGCATGTTCCATGACGGCTGGGTCAGTTTGCGCCGCGTTCTTAAAGGTCTGCATTGCGGCATTCAAAACGATTGGCAACAGTTGCGGGTCGTCATTGATCTTTTCTGACAGCGGCTGGGGGGTTAGGTTCGACTGAGGCTTTGATCGGTGTATTAATGATATTGACCTTGGTTCCTGGTTTCACTTGACGGAACAGGGTTTCGATATCACCGTCGCGCAGACGAATACAGCCAGAACTGACGCGCATGCCGATGCCAAAGTCAGCATTGGTGCCGTGCAGCAGATAAACGCCGCCGTATGCGGCTAAGCGAATCGCGTGATGGCCCATCGGGTTATCTGGCCCGGCAGGGACAACGGCAGGAAGATCGATGCCGTTGGCTTTATAGCGCGCACGGATATTTGCTGTAGGCGTCCAGGTGGGGTTGGCGCGTTTATCGGAAATGGTGGTTACCATGGTGGGGGTCAGCGTATCACCGCCTAACTGGCCAATGCCGATAGGATATACGGTCACCGAATTTGTTCCCGGCTGGTAATAATAAAGACGCAGTTCGGCGAGGTTGATGACAATGCCTTCGCGCGGTGCATCCGGTAACAGGGTTTGCAATGGGATCGTCAAAACGCTGCCGGGGCGAGGTACGAAAGGATCAACGCCGGGGTTAGCCTGCAACAGCGCTAAAAAGCCGACGTTGTATTTTTTCGCAATCGCTTCGAGAGAACCGCCATTGTCTTCGACAACGTGAACGGCATTCTGTCCCACCAGGCGGCTTCCCGGCGGCGGCAGCGGCCAGGTGTTTGCCTGAGCCGGAAGTGTTAACGCGAAGGTCGCTGCAAGCGTAAAAAACGCTAACCAGCGAGAGAGTCGTTTATTGTTTAACATCACCATAAATCCATTGTTTTTACGTGGTTTTTATTATGTAAAAGTAAACAGGAATTATGGCCGTTTGCTGTGTCGGGAAGTGCAGGGAAGTGCAAAGAGTTTGTAAATTCACAGGCCGGGAGGGCTGTGTGCGCTCCCGGCCTGTTCACTATGCTACGGCGTTTTCTTCAAGCTGGCGCATAAACTGGCGTACCCAGTCGATTCGCGTTTTGCGTTCGCCCAGATCCTGCATAAATTTCAGCCGGGTTGGGCCGTCCAGACGGAAGTGCTGCGGCTGTTTTTGCAGTAAACCAATCAGCCAGACCGGATTGACGTGGTTTTTCTCTGCAAACTCAATCGTGCCGCCTTTTTCATTGCCTTCAAGCTTTCTGATACCCAGTTTCTGCGCCTGTTGGCGTAACCGGGCAATATCCAGCAGCGTACGGGCCGGATCGGGCAACAGACCAAAACGGTCTATCAGCTCGACCTTAATTTCTTCCAGCTCGTTTTCGCCTTTCGCACTGGCAATACGCTTGTAGAACGACAGTCGCGTGTTGACATCGGGAATATAGTCATCCGGCAGCAGTGACGGCATGCGCAGTTCAACTTCGGTTTGCTGGCTGGTGAGATCTTCCAGCGACGGTTCGCGTCCCTCTTTGAGCGCATCGACAGCATTTTCCAGCAGCTCCATATACAGCGAGAAGCCGATGCTTTCCATGGAACCACTCTGATCTTCACCCAGCAGTTCCCCGGCGCCGCGAATTTCAAGGTCGTGGGTCGCCAGCGCAAAGCCAGCGCCCAAATCTTCCAGCGAGGCGATGGCTTCCAGGCGCTTTTGCGCGTCGGTGGTCATCGCTTTTGGATGCGGCGTCAGCAGCCAGGCGTACGCCTGATGGTGTGAGCGTCCCACACGACCGCGCAACTGGTGCAATTGCGCTAAACCAAAGTGGTCGGCGCGTTCGATGATAATGGTGTTGGCGGTCGGAATATCGATGCCGGTTTCGATAATGGTGGTACACACCAGCACGTTAAAGCGCTGATGGTGGAAATCGTTCATCACGCGTTCCAGTTCGCGCTCGCGCATTTGACCGTGGCCGATACCAATACGCGCTTCCGGCACCAGTTCCGCTAATCTGTCAGCCGTTTTCTGGATATTTTCAACGTCGTTAAACAGATAATAAACTTGCCCCCCGCGCAGAACTTCACGCAGGATAGCCTCGCGAACCACCAGATTGTCATATTCACGCACAAAGGTTTTCACCGCCAGACGACGGGCAGGAGGCGTGGCAATGATCGACAGATCGCGCATGCCGCTCATCGCCATATTGAGCGTACGCGGAATAGGCGTTGCCGTCAGCGTCAGGATATCGACATCCGCGCGCATTGCTTTGATGCGCTCTTTATGGCGAACGCCAAAACGGTGCTCTTCATCGACAATCAACAGACCCAGATCTTTTAGCTTCACGTCCGCTTGCAGCAGTTTGTGGGTGCCGATAAGAATATCGATTTTACCCTCGGCAACCTGCTCCAGAATTTGCGCTTGCTCTTTGGCGCTACGAAAACGGGACAGCATCTCAATGCGTACCGGCCAGTTGGCAAAGCGGTCGCGGAAGTTGTCGAAGTGCTGTTGCGCGAGCAGGGTGGTTGGAACCAGCACGGCAACCTGCTTGTGGTTTTCTACGGCGAGGAAGGCGGCGCGCATCGCGACTTCGGTTTTACCAAAGCCGACGTCGCCGCACACCAGACGATCCATGGCCAGCGGCTGACACATATCGCTGAGGACCGCGTTGATCGCCTGCGCCTGATCGGGCGTAGTTTCAAACGGGAAGCTGTCGCAAAACAGCTGGTACTGCTCACGGTCATGCTTAAAGGCAAAGCCTTCTTTCGCCGCCCGCTGAGCATAGATATCCAACAGTTCTGCCGCGACATCGCGCACCTTCTCAGCGGCTTTCTGGCGGGCACGAGACCAGGCATCTCCGCCCAGTTTATGTAGCGGCGCATTTTCTTCCGCGCCGCCAGCGTAGCGGCTGATCAGGTGCAATGATGACACAGGCACGTACAGTTTGGCGTCGTTGGCGTAGGTGAGCATCAGGTACTCGCCGGTGATACCGCCCGCTTCCAGCGTGGTCATCCCGGCATAACGGCCAACGCCGTGCTCCAGATGTACCACCGGCTGACCGGGATGCAATTCGGCGAGGTTACGAATTAACGTATCCGGATTGATGGTGCGACGAGAATCCTGGCGGCGGCGCGCCACGCGTTCCCCGAGCAGATCGCTTTCACAAATCAGCGCCAGGTTGCGTTTGCTATCAATGAAGCCGTGTTCGGCTGCGCCAATCATCAGATAGCGACCTTTGTCGACGGCTTCGTCGAGACGCAGTATGCGCTTCGGCGCGATTTTGATACGGGCGAGGAGTTCGCCAAGCGCTTCGCGACGACCTTCACTTTCAACCGAGAAAATCACCGGACCGGTGAAGGCTTCAAGAAATTTACGTAACGCATCTAACGGTGCTTTTTGCTGCGCCTGAACCGCGATATCTGGCAACTTCTGGAAGCCGAGGTTAGTATTCGCGGCTTTGTTCGCCAGTGTCTCGGTTTTCAGTTGAACGCGCGGCCAGCGTTTTAGTTCGGAGAACAGTTCATCAACGCGCAGCCACAGCGAGTGCGGCGGCAGAAGCGGGCGCATCGGATCAACACCCCGATTCTCAAAACGCGACAGGGTATCGGCCTGGAAGCGTTCTGCACTGGTCTCTATATCACCCGTATTGACCAATAACGTATTGGCGGGGAAATAGCTGAACAGGGGTGGCAGCGGCTCGCTGAAAAACAGCGGCTGCCAGTATTCAATACCCGCAGGTAACGTGCCTTTGCTAACCTGCTGGTAAATATGTTCGGCGTCGCGTTTAACTTCAAAGGTATCGCGCCACTGGCTGCGGAACAGCTCGATCGCCGTTTTATCGGTCGGGAATTCGTGCGCGGGCAGCAAATTAATGGCATCGACTTCTTCCAGCGTGCGCTGGGTATCGGTATCAAACAGACGCAGGCTGTCGATTTCGTCATCAAAAAAGTCCAGACGATAAGGCAATTCACTGCCCATTGGGAACAGATCCAACAACGCGCCGCGCGTGGCGTATTCGCCGTGCTCCATCACCTGATCAACATGGCGGTAGCCCGCGCTGTCCAGTTGTTCGCGCAGGGCGTCGCGCGAAAGCCGCTGACCTTTTTTCATCACCAGCGCATGACCGTGCAGATAGCTGTGCGGACAGACGCGCTGCATCAGCGTGTTCACCGGCACAATCAGCACACCGCGCTGCATGGCAGGGAGCTGATACAGGGTGGACAGTCGCGAGGAGATAATCTCCTGATGAGGGGAAAAGCTATCGTAGGGCAGCGTTTCCCAGTCCGCCAGGTTCATTACTAGCTGGTCGGTAAACTGACGAATTTCATCATGCAGTCGCAGGGCATTTTGCATGTCCGGCGCGATCAGTACTACAGGACCCGCATGACGTTCAGCGATTTCGGCGACCAGCGTCGCGCAAGCTGCGCCGGTCAGTTCACCTAACTGGCGCTGGTCGGAAGCGCCGGCCGGGAGCGTGTAACGATGTTGTTCAGGCATTCGGTTGTCAGGATCTCGTTTAGATATACATCTGATAAGCAATGTTCTTTATTATCCGTGATCGTTTCTCATAAGCAAATTGATTCGCCCCCTGATGGGGGCAAAAAGCGCGTTGAAATTAGCGCGAGGATGTCGATAAAGACGGTGGGGAAAAGAGCAAGTCGGCAACGGTTTTTTGCGAAATTTTACGCACCAGCAAGCCAAACAGGGTGCACAACAGCAGGCAGGCGAAGGGATAAACCAGCAGCAGGAGCAACTCGCCGTACGCAGGCCAGGCGGCATGATTGATTTTGGGGATGAGCGTTAAGCTGAACAGCTCAACCAAAATACGGTGGGTGGTGTAGATGGCGATGGTATTGGATCCAATCACGCTTAACGGGCTGGATGCGCGCATACCAAAGCGCTGCTCGAACTGATAAAACAGCTTCATGATCAGTACAATAGACAGGAGGGAAAGCAGTAGCGAAATATTTACCAGCCACGCGCCCACGGCGACCACTACGCTAACCATAAATATGAGCGTATGGCGGCGCAGAGGCACCTCTTTGATCCATACCATCAGCGTTGCGCCAAACCAGGCGCCGAGACTGTACCAGGGCAGATTGCGAATCACGCTGTTCACTCCCCACCACGGCGTGGGGAAAAAATTAATCGCCACGCTCAGCACGACAAACAGCGTCAACAGCGGTAACCCCCAGCGGTTGAAAATCTTACACAGCACAAAATAGACAATCAGTGCATACAGATACCACAAGCTGGTGCTGGCGGTCAGCATCCCGTGGGTAAAGCCAGCGATTGAACCGGCATACGCGGCGTTGGCGGCATGACTCAGATCGCGTTGCGGAGCCAACCAGTTATTGAGCGTGACTAACGCCAGCCATTGCACGACTCCCCATAGCACCAGCACCCAGGCAATACTCCAGATCCGTTTATTCACGCAGGTCGTCCAGGGAACGTTATCGATGTAGCGGCGGATCAAATAGCCCGAAATAAAGAAAAATACCGGCATACGAAACGGCGCCAGGTACAGATTGAGGTAAATCCAGCATTTGCTCAGCATCTCTGAAAGCGGATGCTGAAAGGTGGTGAGATGCGGGTAAAACGTAATGACTGAGTGGTATATAACCACCAGACAAATGCATAACCCTTTGATTTGATTAATCCATAGTTCTTTTTTATTCATCGAGACAGCGTATCCATATTGTTGGCTATAGCCTGCCATCCTGCGCAACCCGCAGTACGCTGTAATGCGTAACTGTCTGCATTTTGTTTTTTTAGGATAAAGATCAGGGACCGGCACTAAAGGGGCGAGGGACAGCTACAGCGGATTGATTTGTTTATACTTTTAGGAATAGTGCTGACGAACACTTACGGTTCACTCATTTACCCATTCCGCTTTCGCTTATATACTCGTGACTTTGCTAACAGCAACCAGACGGATTTCATGTACCAACCTGTCGCTCTATTCATCGGCCTGCGTTATATGCGTGGGCGTGCAGCAGATCGCTTCGGTCGCTTCGTTTCCTGGCTCTCCACCATCGGCATTACTCTCGGGGTAATGGCGCTGGTCACAGTGTTGTCAGTGATGAACGGTTTCGAGCGCGAGCTGCAAAACAATATCCTTGGCCTGATGCCCCAGGCCGTCCTTTCGTCTGAACAGGGTTCCCTAAACCCGCAACAACTGCCGGAAAAAGCGGTGGTGTTGAACGGCGTCAACCGCGTTGCACCCATAACTACGGGAGATGTGGTGCTGCAAAGTGCACGTAGCGTGGCGGTTGGCGTAATGCTGGGGATCGACCCGGCGCAAAAAGATCCGCTCACGCCGTATCTGGTCAATGTGAAGCAAACAGATCTGCAACCGGGTAAGTATAATGTCATCCTCGGTGAGCAGCTTGCCGGGCAGCTGGGCGTTAACCGTGGCGATCAAATTCGCGTGATGGTGCCGTCCGCCAGTCAGTTTACGCCGATGGGGCGTCTGCCGAGCCAGCGTCTGTTTACGGTGATTGGCACCTTTGCTGCTAATAGCGAAGTCGACGGCTACCAGATGCTGACCAACATTCAGGATGCGTCACGCCTGATGCGCTACCCGGTGGGTAATATCACCGGCTGGCGTTTGTGGTTGAACGAGCCGTTAAAGGTTGACACGTTGAGCCAGCAAACGCTGCCGCAGGGCACCAAATGGCAGGACTGGCGCGAGCGTAAAGGGGAATTATTCCAGGCTGTGCGCATGGAGAAAAACATGATGGGGCTGTTGCTAAGTCTGATCGTGGCGGTAGCGGCTTTTAATATTATTACCTCGCTGGGTCTGATGGTAATGGAGAAGCAAGGGGAAGTGGCGATTCTACAAACGCAGGGGCTAACGCCGCGGCAGATAATGATGGTGTTTATGGTCCAGGGGGCCAGTGCCGGAATTATCGGCGCGCTGCTGGGCGCAGGGCTGGGCGCATTGCTCGCCAGTCAACTGAACAACCTGATGCCCATTATCGGCGTGCTTCTGGATGGCGCTGCGCTGCCGGTCGCCATCGAGCCGTTGCAGGTTATCGTCATTGCGCTGGTGGCGATGGCCATCGCGCTGCTGTCTACGCTTTATCCTTCCTGGCGCGCTGCCGCCACTCAACCCGCTGAGGCTTTACGTTATGAATAAGATCCTGTTGCAATGCGACAACCTGTGCAAACGCTATCAGGAAGGCACAGTGCAGACCGATGTCCTGCACGATGTCAGTTTTTGCGTTGGCGAAGGCGAGATGATGGCGATTGTCGGCAGCTCCGGCTCCGGTAAGAGTACGCTGCTGCATCTGTTAGGTGGGCTGGATACGCCGACCTCCGGCGACGTCATTTTTAGCGGTCAGCCGATGAGCAAACTCTCGTCTGCGGCGAAGGCGGAACTGCGTAATCAGAAGCTGGGCTTTATTTACCAGTTCCACCATCTGCTGCCGGATTTTACCGCGCTGGAAAACGTGGCGATGCCGCTGCTGATCGGCAAGAAAAAACCGGCTGAAATCACCGCGCGCGCGCGCGATATGCTGAAAGCGGTAGGGCTGGATCATCGTGCCAGCCATCGGCCGTCTGAACTGTCGGGCGGCGAGCGTCAGCGTGTGGCGATTGCCCGTGCGCTGGTGAACAACCCTCGTCTGGTGCTGGCGGATGAACCCACGGGTAACCTTGATGCGCGCAATGCGGACAGCATTTTCGAGCTTCTGGGTGAACTTAACCGCTCTCAGGGCACAGCATTTCTGGTGGTGACGCACGATCTGCAGTTGGCGAAGCGGATGAGTCGCCAGCTTGAAATGCGCGATGGTCGCCTGACGGCTGAACTGAGCCTGATGGGAGCAGAGTAATGGCGTCGCCTTTATCGTTATTGATTGGCCTGCGCTTTAGCCGTGGTCGGCGGCGCGGCGGCATGGTCTCGCTGATTTCTGTGATTTCTACCGTTGGCATCGCGTTGGGGGTGGCGGTGTTGATCGTCGGGTTAAGCGCCATGAACGGCTTTGAACGTGAGTTGAACAACCGTATTCTGGCCGTGGTCCCGCACGGTGAAATTGAGGCCGTCAACCAGCCGTGGAACAACTGGCAGGAAGCGCTCGATAAAGTGCAGAAAGTGCCAGGTATTGCTGCCGCAGCGCCTTATATCAACTTTACCGGGCTGGTGGAGAGTGGGGCGAATCTACGCGCGGTGCAAGTGAAAGGCGTTGACCCGAAACAGGAACAGCGTTTAAGCGCGCTGCCATCGTTCGTGCAGAACCACGGCTGGGATAATTTCAAAGCCGGTGAGCAGCAAATCATCATTGGTAAAGGGATTGCCGATGCGCTGAAGGTGAAGCAAGGCGACTGGGTGTCGATTATGATCCCTAACGCCAGTGCGGACCATAAGTTACAGCAGCCTAAACGCGTGCGTTTGCACGTGACGGGCATTTTGCAGCTGAGCGGTCAGCTCGATCACAGCTTTGCCATGATCCCCATGAAAGACGCGCAGCAATACCTGGATATGGGATCCAGCGTTTCCGGGATCGCGTTGAAAGTTAACGACGTGTTTAACGCTAATAAACTGGTGCGAGACGCGGGTGAAGTGACCAACAACTATGTTTATATTAAGAGTTGGATTGGCACCTACGGCTATATGTATCGCGATATTCAGATGATCCGCGCCATTATGTATCTGGCGATGGTGCTGGTGATTGGCGTGGCCTGTTTTAATATCGTTTCCACGTTAGTGATGGCGGTAAAAGACAAAAGCGGTGATATTGCGGTATTAAGAACCCTGGGAGCTAAAGATGGTTTGATCCGTGCCATTTTTGTCTGGTACGGCCTGCTGGCGGGTCTGTTCGGCAGTCTGATAGGTGTGGTCATCGGGGTGGTTGTCTCGCTGCAATTGACGCCGATCATCAACGGAATCGAAGCGCTTATCGGCCATCAGTTCCTGTCTGGCGATATCTATTTCATTGACTTCCTGCCATCGGAATTACACTGGCTGGATGTGATCTACGTGCTGGTGACAGCATTAGTGCTGAGTCTTTTGGCGAGTTGGTATCCGGCGCGTCGCGCCAGCAATATTGATCCTGCGAGAGTACTTAGCGGCCAATAACAATAAGAAGGAGCGGTGATGTATTACGGATTTGACATCGGCGGGACCAAAATTGCGCTGGGGGTATTTGATAACCAACGCCGTTTACAATGGGAAACACGCGTCCCTACACCTCGCGACAGCTATGACGCTTTCCTTAATGCGGTCTGCAATCTGGTAACGGAAGCGGACCAGCGCTTCGGCGTCAAAGGTTCGGTGGGTATCGGTATCCCTGGCATGCCGGAAACAGAAGACGGTACGCTATACGCGGCCAACGTGCCTGCCGCCAGTGGTAAACCGCTCCGCGCCGATCTCAGCGCCCGCCTTGACCGCGATGTCCGCCTGGACAACGATGCCAACTGTTTTGCCCTCTCTGAAGCCTGGGACGACGAGTTCACTCAGTATCCGCTGGTTATGGGGTTAATCCTCGGCACCGGTGTCGGCGGTGGACTCGTGCTTAACGGTAAATCCATCACCGGACGCAGCTATATCACCGGTGAGTTTGGTCATATTCGTTTGCCTGTCGATGCGCTGACGCTAATGGGATTTGATTTCCCACTGCGCCGCTGCGGATGCGGTCAATTAGGCTGTATTGAAAGCTATCTCTCCGGCGGTGGATTTGCGTGGTTGTATCAGCATTACTACCATCAACCGCTGGATGCCCGTGAAATTATCGCGCTGTGGGAGCAGGGAGATGAGCAAGCGCGCGCCCATGTTGAACGTTATCTGGATTTACTGGCAGTCTGTTTGGGGAATATCCTGACCATCGTTGATCCTGATTTAGTGGTGATTGGTGGTGGTTTGTCGAATTTTTCCGCTATTACGACGCAACTGGCGGACAGATTGCCACGCCATCTGCTGCCGGTTGCCCGAGTGCCGCGTATTGAGCAGGCACGGCACGGTGATGCGGGCGGAATGCGCGGGGCCGCTTTTTTACATCTTACCGATTAATACAAAGAGGTTGTTATGCTGTCGCGTCGGAGTCATCGGTTAAGCCGCTTTCGTAAAAATAAACGCCATTTGCGCGATCGCCTGCGTCAACGAATCTTTTTCAGAGACAGAGTGGTGCCTGAATTGATGGAAAAACCAAGAGTGTTGGTACTGACGGGAGCGGGGATTTCTGCCGAGTCAGGTATTCGAACCTTCCGTGCGACGGATGGACTTTGGGAAGAACATCGGGTCGAAGACGTTGCGACCCCGGAAGGGTTTAGTCGTAACCCGGAACTGGTTCAGTCATTTTATAACGCCCGTCGTCATCAATTGCAGCAACCAGAAATCCAGCCCAACGCGGCGCATATCGCGCTGGCAAAACTTGAAGCCGAGCTGGGTGACCGTTTTTTACTGGTGACGCAGAATATTGATAACCTGCATGAACGCGCGGGCAGCCAGAATGTCATCCATATGCACGGCGAACTGCTCAAGGTTCGCTGTTCGCAAAGCGGACAGATTCTGGAGTGGACGGGCGATGTGACTGCGGAAGACAAATGCCATTGCTGCCAGTTCCCGGCTCCGCTGCGACCGCACGTCGTGTGGTTTGGTGAAATGCCGCTGGGAATGGATGAAATTTATATGGCGCTGGCAATGGCGGATGTGTTTATTGCCATTGGCACATCAGGCCATGTTTACCCGGCCGCGGGTTTTGTGCATGAGGCACGACTGCATGGGGCGCATACGGTAGAGTTAAATCTCGAGCCAAGCCAGGTGGGAAGCGAGTTCGAAGAGAAGCATTACGGTCCGGCAAGCCAGGTGGTGCCCGAGTTTGTTGAGAGGTTATTGAAAGGACTGTGATTTTTTTTGCCGGATGGCGGCAAATGCCTTATCCGGCCTACGGTTCGCATTGATGTAGGCCCGATAAGCGTAGCGCCATCGGGCATTCCTTACAATGCTGAATTAGCGTCCTGCTTTCAGCTTCTGATAGTACTCTTCATAGATAGCGCTGGCGGAACCGACGTCGTTTTGCCATTCCCCTTTGTTGATGGTTTCAGCATCAGGGTAGAGCGTTTTATCGTTCGCCACTTCCGGGCTCAGCAGCTTACGTGCCGCCAGGTTTGGCGTTGGATAACCGATGGTTTCTGCGACTTCTTTCGCCACGTCCGGGCGCAGCAGGAAGTTAATCAGCTTCAGCGCACCTTCTTTGTTTTTCGCATTAGCCGGAATAGACAGACTGTCCATCCAGAAAATACCTCCTTCCTTCGGCCACACCACTTCCAGCGGCGTACCCGCCTGGCGCGCAACATACGCGGAGCCGTTCCACACCATCCCCAGATTGACTTCGCCTTCCATATACGGGTTGGCCGGGTTGTCAGAGTTAAATGCAGCGACGTTAGGCATCAGCTTCTTCAGTTCGTTATAGGCGGCTTCAATCTCTTTCGGATCGGTTGTATTGCCGGAATATCCCAGCTTGCGCAGCGCCATCTGGAAGACTTCGCGCGCGTCATCGGTTAACAACAGACTACCTTTGTACTCCGGTTTCCACAGGTCGGCCCAACTGGTTACGCTTTTCGGGTCGATGGCATCGCTATTTATGCCAATGGCCGTCGCACCCCAGATATACGGAATGGAGTAGTCATTGTTGGGGTCAAATGGCTTGTTGAGCATTTCCGGATCGAGGTTGTGGAAATTGGTCAACGTCGACTTGTCGATCTTCTGGATCATGCCTTCTTTACGCATTTTATCGACGTAATAGGTAGACGGAACCACCAGATCGTACGCACCGTCTTTATAGGTTTTGAGCTTGGCGTACATGGTTTCATTCGACTCATAGGTCGAATAGATAACCTTAATGCCGGTCTCTTTGGTGAACTGCTCCAGCAGTCCTGGCGGCACGTACTCAGTCCAGTTATAGAAATAGAGTGTGTTGTTGTCATTCGCGTGAGCGGCGCTCATGCCCAGTGCCAGAGCACCCGCCGCGAGCAGGTGGCGTGACCATTTTTTCATCATTTAACGTCCCCTGAATTAAGGGCCTTAGCGGCCCTTGGTTTTATCACGTGCAATAAGCTGGCTGGCGATCACCATAACCAGCGACAGAACCAACAAAATGGTCGCCAGCGCGTTCACCTCGGGTGATACGCCGACTTTTACCATTGAGTAGATTTTTAAGGGCAAAATTTCGTAACCCGGTCCGGTGACGAAGGATGAAACGACGACGTCATCCATCGACAGCGTAAAGCTTAGCAACCAGCCTGCGGCTACCGCAGGCATTGCCAGCGGTAGAATGATCTTGCGCAGAATAGTCACTTCGCTGGCACCCAAATCTTTTGCCGCTTCCAGCATTCGCACATCAAAACCTTTCAGACGTGAATAGACCGTCACCACCACAAAAGGCAGACAGAAGGTAATATGCGAAAACAGCAGCGACCAGAAGCCGAGCTGAATGCCAATTAACATAAACAACACCAGCAGTGAAATCGCCATTACGATATCGGGCGACATCATCACCACAAACAGCATGCCGCTAACAAAGGGTTTCCCGCGAAAACGGTAGCGATAAAGCGCGACCGCGGTGAGTGAACCGATCAGCGTGGCAAACGTTGCGGAGAGCACTGCCATCGTCAGGGAGTGTTGCGCCGCCTGCAGCAGGCTGTCGTTGTTAACCAGCAGACCGTACCACTTGGTAGTAAAACCTTGCCAGTTGATGCCAAAGCGCGAGCTGTTAAAGGAGTTCACAATCAAAATAATGATTGGAATGTACAGATACGCGTAGATAGCGGTCATAAAACCGCCACGAAGCAGTCGACCGATCATTCGAGTTCTACCTTCTTGTTCAGAAGGCGTGACGCTTTCAGAGCATTGAAAATAATCAACTTTTTCTCTTCTCCAAAATCTCTCCAAAACTTCCCACCAAAACAGACAGCCAAAAAATAAGCGGCCATCACTAAGGCCGCGAATTTTACAACAATTTTCCAGGTGATCGGAAAAAAATGCCCATTTAAATGACTAGCTTTAGCCATTCCTGTCCACGAGTGTCGTTATAGCGATCTGTTGTTGCCTGCACTTTATGGCCCAGCAGCGTTTTAGTGTCGATCCCTTGCGCGCGGTACAGTCGTTCGGCTAGCGAGCGTTGCTCGTGGAATGTCGTTGGCGTTTTCCCGGCTGGTGGCTTAATTCCCGCCAGATCCCGGGCATCCGCAAAATAATCTGACAGGTTGTCTTTGCTCATTGGCTGGCCTTTTTTCTGCAACCGGCTGTGAACCAGGTAAGGGCTAACAATCTTGTTGCGACAACCGGCAATGACCTCTTTGAGCGTCATGCCCACGGCATCGCAATGAAGTGACAGGGGTAACGCAAGGCGCATACCTGTTTTGCCCTGAATGACATGCAAATGACCGTCCCACACATCAGAAAATTTCATTCTGACAATATCCTCTCTTCGCTGGCCGGTAACCAGGGCGAGAAGCATGGCGTTCCTGTTGTAATGCCCTTCAGGGGTAACATTGAATATGGCCCGCCAGTCCTCGATGCTGAGTCGTGCCCGGGTCACTTTCGGTACCGGTTTTCGCGTCGCCTCCGGAGGATTCCAGCCAGGAGGAACTTCACCCGCATGCTGTGCTTCGCGATAAATATCCACCCACACCACGCGATTGTTTAGCGCTGTGCTGGCCTGCCCCTTATCGAGCCATTCCTCCAGTATCAGGGAAAAATCCCTGACTTCCAGACTACGCAACGGATGATTACCAAGTCGACCAACCAAAAGATTAGCCATCCTCATCTTTTCTTTGAGTCGGGTTTCTGACAGATCACCGTTGTCTACACGTGTGCGCTGCACTTTTTCATAGCGAACAATCCACGCCTTTAAACTGATCCCGCGCGCCTTATTTAATGATGGCTTTTCATCGATTTTTTTCAGGAAATAATCAGCTTCTGCCGCAGCCAGTCGCTGATTGGCGATGACCGCTATTTTTTCTGCTTTGGTTTTATCGGTTCCGAGTCCGTGAAATTTTCCGGTTACTGGGTTTTTATATTGGTAATAGGTTTTGTCGGTTCGGCGATCAAACCGGGCATAAAGCCCGGGAATGGAGATGCTATTTTTTCGTGGCCTTGGCGACATGATTGAGGATCTCCTTTAGCGCGTCATCATCGTTATCATGAATTTCTGGCGCCACGCCGACAGCGCCGGGGCCGACATACACTGCATTGCGATCTACACACCAGCGCCCGCAAATTTTTTCCGGCTTCGGGTTTATGTAGCCCAGCTTGCCGTATTTCACCAGCGTGGTATTGGTAATTACAAAACCAAAGCGACCGGCTTTCCATTCTGTCAGCGGTATCAGAAATTGTTCACTCATAGCCATCACTCGCGATAGCCAGCTATTACGATACGCGCAACAGCTGGCATTGGTTGATATTCAATAATCAGTTTGCGGTCAGACGTTGCCAGATTGCAGAGACGTATTTGACCTGATGTCGGGCGTCAGAAAGCGCATTGTGCATGTCGCCTTCAAACGGGATGTCGTAGCGTGGATTGATACCGACAGATTTACCCAGTTCGACCATGGTCCTTACGTCCCTGTCATTCCAGAACGGAACAGAGAAGGGAGTTTCTGTTAACGCGTATGCGCGGCGCAGAATGACGTTATCAAACGAGCAACCATTACCCCATAATTGAACAGTGTGGCTACCGTTAGCAGCGTTTTCAGCGATAAAGTCAGCCAGGAGTTCAAGGGTTTCACGCAGCCCCAGGGCCTCATCAACAAGAATGGCAGAGCGGGCTTCAGATGATTGTTTCAACCACCACTGAATTGTCGACGCATCCGGTTTCATGCCAAACGACATCGATGATTCAAGACTGACAACCTGGTAAAATTCGGCACCAGTGTTACCAGTTGAAGGATCAAAATATACGGCGCCGATAGAGACTATTGGTGCATCAGGACCGCTGCCCATAGTTTCCAAATCAACCATCAGGTGAGTATAAAAAGCGTTCAGGTGATCCGTATCTATATGGTGAACGGGTTCATTATTCAGGGAAGCTGGAGGCTCACCAGTTGCATCAGTGCTTTCAACTGGCAAAGCTGCTGCTTCGCCCTGAGGCACATCAGGATTGGTTTTGATTTCGCTGTTGTCAGTTTTTTCCATCTGCACATCGCTGGTGGTTTCCTCGGTATTGGCTTGATGTAATTTTTCTTCGACGGCGCGCTGGCGTACCTGGTCTACGACAGAAAGCGCTGGCGCCGGCTGGTTACCCATCAGGCCATCAATGGAGAAAACACCGTTGCCCATGTTGGCGATTTCAGGTTGTTCGGCTATTGCCTTCTGTTCAGCTGTGGACCTCTCTTTAATCTCGTTTTCCCAGCTTTTTTCTGGTACGTGACCGGCTGCCGCCAGGGTTTCTTCAGTTGGGTGCTGGTGGTCGGTTTCAGTCAGGTTTTTGTTGATGTAACGGCTCAGCAGTTCCGGGAAATGGTGAGTGTTTTCTTCTACACTACGAATAAGCGCGAAAATAGCGGCGCGGGAATAATCCAGGATGCCAGCGCGTTTGCGCAGGGCGGCGGACCACTCTTTGAACGGGCTTTCATTTTTAGCAATGATCTCTTTTGCACGACGGAAAACGCCACCTGGGATATCGTAGATGTTGAAATCCATTGGAAGTGTGGCCAGCGCAATATCAATGTCCAGAGTGTCCAGCGTGTGGACAAGTTCCGGGTTGCGATCGGTCCCATTGCCGCCGCCAGCGTTGGTTCCGGAGTCAGTGCGCTGAATTCCCGACACACGATTGCCCTTACACCACTCTTTAACCAGCAGCCCACGGTCAATGTGTTCAGTGTTGAACCAGGCCTTAAAGAACTGAATAATGGTGACCAGATCAACTCGTTTTCCATCAACCGGAAAAACGGTTTTCAGCGCGCTGACGATCTTCCAGATATCGATCTCTGGCGCTTTCCTGAATGGTTCTACATTCTCGGCGGCAAGCAGCAGGTTCTGCACATAGCTGTTATCCACATCCAGCTCGAGTTCCTGAATGGTTTTCTTCTGCTCAGTATCAATATGGTAAGCATATTCTTCAGAAATAAAGTGAGCTAAGAGGCGCTGGCGTAGCGGCAGAGTCGCAACGGTAATAAGCTCTGGCGTTACAGGTGGAGTGGCATGTTCATCACCCGCAACTCGTGCTTTCTTATCATTAACCCACTCCTGAACGGTAAGAGCCCGCTTTTCTGGTTCTTCAATCCATTCGGAAATAAATTGCTCAAATGTAGCAACGGTATAGACCTGCTCACGGTCAAAGACTTCTTTTATTGCATTTGCCAGCTTCCACTCAACATGAGCAGAAAGCTCTTTCACCGACGGCACATTCGCAACGGACAGTAACAGGTTTTGTACATAGAGATCATTTTCGTCCAGTTCCATTTGTCCGATCTGGATGTGCTGCGCTTCACTGATTTCCTTCTCTTCAGTGTCATTGACCAGGTGCGCAATCAGTCGCTGAGACAGGCGCAGGCGAGATATGGGGCGGAGCAACGTTGGTGCATCGCTGGTGGGTACATTGGCACTGGAGGTTTCAGGTTTTTGCTGGCTGGAAGCCTCCAGATTTTCATTATCCGGCTTCTGTTTCAGTTGCCACGTTTGCTGGTCTTCTGCCAGTTCGTAACGATCGCACCATGTGTCATCAAGTGTGCTTTCCTCAGGAAGATCGTCAACAACAAACCAGTTGGTGCGGACAGGTAATTGATAGTCGGCGCCACGACCGACGGCAATATCGTTGTCTTCGAGAATATTGAGTATTTCGCGTTCTGCACGGGAATCTGATTTCGCAGAGAACCAGCAAAACAGGTTTTTTGCCTCAGTTGCTTTCGCTTTGGCTTTAATAAGATACGCATACGTTAACATTGCGTTCGGGCTCCATAGGATTGTAAGATACCCGGCAGCTGATGATCGCCGCCTAAGGTAGTGGTTATTGGTCAAAACTCGTTCCGGAAAGCTTTGGTCGGCTGACCGGGTACTTAACCCGCCTTGCGCGGGTTTTGTGCTTTATGGGGTAGGGGATTTTCCCTGCGTCAGCTGTGCGACGGGGACCCACTCCAGAGCATTCAGCACGGGCTCAAATGAATCAGGCGTGTGAGTAACGGCGCGAACGACGTCAGCCACGCTGGGGTTTGCTTTGCTAAGGTGGTACCCGCCACCAGCGCCACGCTGGCTGGTGACGATTTCACTGCTGCGCAGCTTCGAGAAAATCTGCTCGAGGTAAGACACAGACAGCTTTGATTCTTTACTGATAGATGCGATGGAAACCGGACTGCCGTTGTAAATCCTGTGGAGGATGGCAACGACCTGAACAGAAGCCACTACACGTTTCATTCCAAACTCCATCACGCATCCTTTGCCGGTTCGCGACCGTATCCCGGGTTATCGTTTAAGGCGTCATTCAGAACCTGCATAGCCTCATTATGTGGAAGAGTCAGAGCAAGTTTGATCGCCGTTCCAAGAGCTTCAGCCGCACATTCAAACTTACGAGCGAGCCTGGCTGTTTCATCAACTTGTTCACCCATCGCTTCCATTTCAAAGTTGTGCTCTGTCCAGACTTCATCCATCACATCACTTTCAACTTCTTCACGTAATGCTTCTTTTACTTCCAGAACAGGCAAAACGCCGATTAATGCCTCAGCTGGTGCGCTGCTGAAGCGCAATGCCAGATCGTTAGCTGACATAAAAACCTCCGGAAAAAAGCCCGCCACGGGACGGGCAAAGAACACTTTTCCAATTTAACCAGAACAGGTCTTCGTCTCCTGTTTGGTTACGATGGTGGTATTACCATCACAATGCCCTGTGCACCGGGCATGAGGCTGGCAACAGCCATTGGTCAAACTCGTTATGAACGAACTGCAGTCTGTTGGTTGGCAGACGGGTCGCCCTTCTGGGCGAGCATGTAGCAAATCAGTCGAATGATTACTTCAATGCGATTTAGATGTACGGCCTGACACCGCACTGGTTTACGTGCGAAATCGATCATGGATTTATCCTCTTGCGTTGCCCTTGTCGCCAGGCTGGCGGAACGTTGAACCTGCTGCGTGTTAATACTTGTCATCTCATCCGGTGATTCGTATGCCGCCGGCAGCTACTTCGTGGGCGTCCTGCCTCGATGACTGTCTTTGTGTTGGGAATAGTATTATCGATTGAATCGATATATGTCAAATTAAATCGATATCAATGCGTGTGAACAACTCACCGATCAGTTTATCGGATTGATTTCGCGTGCTTTATGAAGGGTACAGGAGTGGAGGGGCTACTCGTTACTGGGGATTATCTTTCGTTTTTTTAGGTAAGCAGTAGCTACATCATCAAGCTCTTGCAGTCGCAGTTCGATCAACTTAACTATCTTTTCTCTCTCATCGTCAGTGGGCAAAAGCTCAAATTGCTCCAATAGCTTTTGTTCCTGGGCCGACTGAGGTTGACGTTTTTTTTCTGATGTTATGGCAGGAATAGTGTCAGCTTCAGTTTCTTCAAGAAAAAACCAATAGAGTGGATAGCCTGTAGCGGACTGTAGCCTATCTAGAATGTCAGCTCTTGGAAGTATATTAGAGTTACACCAGCCATTTACTGACTGGGCTTTTACTCCCAGTCTGCGTGCAAGTTCCGATTGAGATATTCCAAGATCATGGATGGCTTTTTGTAATCGCTTTCCGAAGTTCATATTCCTAGCCCGCTCAAAAACATACATCCGATTATACAGATTTTATCTGTAGCTCAACCTATCGATATAATTTGACGATATCGAAATAATTTGATTTACTCGTTTCACGTTCACTACTCGAGATAAATCAATGAAGCTCACAACACAAAAGAAAATGTTAGCCATATGCAGTCAGGCAGAACTGGGGCGCCGTCTAAATCGGCGAGCTCAAACAGTTAATGGATGGTTCAAGAAAAAGGTTGAATCGCCACAGATAATCTAGACACT
>NZ_SZWZ01000069.1:0-33625 GCF_005281025.1 Citrobacter sp. wls714
AAAACCGAGTTTTTACACAGCCTGTGCCATAAGCGGAAGTTAACTACGGATAAAATTCAGCGCCTCACACCCAGAGCCGCTGCATAACGGCAATAAGCTACACTTGTTCATTATTTCCAAAACAGGAAAGCCTTCCGCTGCTTCAACGGTATGTGTTTGGCATCGCGCAGTTGGGGCATTTTGATCAACAACGAGCATGGCCCGCTAACGATGAAATTGATACTTGTTCGACACGCAGAAACAGAGTGGAATTTGGAAGGAATTATTCAGGGGCACAGCGATAGCTCCTTGACCTGTCGGGGTTTGCGTGAAACATCCGTCCTACTAGCAGCGTTTAGTGCAAGTGAGTATCAAATAGAGCGTGTTTACGCTTCTCCGCTTGGACGTGCCTGGCAAATGGGGCAAAGCCTGGCTGAACACTTTCGCTGTTCACTGACGGCTGAACCGGCCCTTAAAGAGCAGGCCTTTGGTCAGTTTGAAGGTATGCCGTTAGAACTACTCAGACAAAAACATCCGAACGATGCAAATGCGTTATTCAGGCTTGATGCAGAGTATTGTCCACCTGGGGGGGAGTCACTGGCGCATGCTTCTCAGCGAGTTATGCGTTTTTTACAAAACCTGGAAGATACCTCATCACATCAACAAACAATATGTATTGTGTCTCACGGGCATGTCAGTCAGGGCACTCTGGCAATTCTTAAAGAAGGGACTGTCAATAGTTTCCCTCGCTATGCTCACCCCAATGCAAGTTATTCTGTTATCGACCTGATTAATGGAAAATGTATCGGCCTAAAGTGGGGGATTGCTACACATTTACGTCACCTGAATTAGTGGCTACCTTTCAATCATTGAAAACCCATCCTGCCAGAGTCATCATTATTTAAGCACAATGTCAGCTCCCCGCTCTAAACAGATCTTCAGAAAACGATACAGAATTCCGGCCACCAGACTTCAATCCCTTTCTGCTTCAGCTCTTTTCTAACCACGCGTTTAATCCAGGCTGCCAACGATCCATCGTCATCCTGCTTGGTGATGACACATATGATGACAGGCATACCTGTGAAGAATATGGGTAACTGTGTGGGAGACCTGACCGCAAACAGGGCAGAACTTCGAGATGCGATTGATTTCCTGCTTAATGGCTATTTTAGAGCGCCCATCCCTGGCGCTCAGTTCCTGCTTCTTTACCCCGCCCGCGCAAATTCTGCTGCTTCGGCGATTAGCGCGTCATCCGGGCGTACGCCGGTATACATGGCGAACTGCTCTACGGCCTGTAAGGTAATCACCTCTGCACCGCTGATGGTCTTTTTACCTAATTGTTGTGCCAGTTTGATTACCGGTGTTTCCGGCGGCAGGGCGACCACGTCAAACACCACGCTGGCGGCAGCGACCATCGCTTCTCTGTAGGCCAGTTCATCGCTCTCTTTACCGCCAGCCATACCGACGGGCGTCACGTTGACCAGAATATCGCAGGCAATCCCTTCCGGCTGAGGTTGCCACTGGAAACCGTACTGTTTTGCCAGCGCCGGGCCGCTCTCACGATTGCGGGCGGCGACGATCACATCGTGAAAACCGGCATCTCGAAACGCGGCGATAACCGCTTTACCCATTCCACCGCTGCCGCGGATCATGACGCGTGCGCTGCTATTGAGCTGGTGGCTGGCAATCAGGCTTTTTACCGCAATGTAGTCGGTGTTAAATCCTGCCAGCGTACCGTTGTCATTGACGATGGTGTTGACGGAATCAATGACTTTTGCGGAAGGATCGATGACATCCAGAAACGGCATGCAGCTCTCTTTAAACGGCATAGAAACCGCACAGCCGCGAATTTCGAGTGCGCGAACGCCTTTCACTGCGGCCTCAATATCCTGCGTAGTAAAGGCTTTATAGATAAAATTTAACCCTAATTTTTCATACAGATAGTTGTGAAAGCGCGTGCCAAAGTTACCGGGCCGACCGGCAAGCGACATGCACAACTGGGTGTCGCGGTTAATCATGTTAAATCTCCTCGGCGTGAGACAATATGTACTGTTCGGCTTCCTGCGACCAAATCCCCTGATGACGCTCCAGGATATCGCGCAAGGCTGGATCATCAATCTGAGTGAGCGCGGTTAATGGTAAGGCTTTGCCGGTGTAAACCAGTTTTTTACCGCCACCGACTTGCGGCAATTCCAGCGTTGTTTCACCAGCCGCATTCAGCCCCAGAATGTGCGTCACCACTTTTGCTGCCTGAACTTTCTTCTCTTCGATCAGTTTTACCGCTGTGCGCATATCGTCGGTATTGCCGCCAGATGTCCCAACATAATGGGTGAAGGCGTAGTGCACGTCGTAGAAGTTAATCGGCGCGCTAAACTGCTTATCCTGCGGACCGGCAAAGAAGTTCATGCAGCCATCGGCAGCCAGCAGGGAAGAGGCCAGCGTGACCAGTCCTTCGTTGGGCACAAACACAAAGATGTCATCAAATCCATGCCCGCCGCTCAACGCCATCAAGGTGTCATAAGCCGCATCCTGGGCGTGGAGATAGTGGATTAACGTTTGTGGTTCTGATGGATAGTGCTTGCGGGCGTAGCTCAACTTGTCGTTATTGGTGTCGGTTACCACCAGCAGCGCAGGGTTAACCGGGCCATGCAGTGCATAGTCGATCGCCAGTAGTCCCATTGGCCCGGTACCGCCGAGGATTAACGTGCGCCCCTGCGGACGAATGCCCATCTTATGGTTATAAGTGCCTTCCTGCAGGTGATAGTTGGCGTTGAATGCGCCAATCACGCAGGATAGTGGCTCAACCAGCGAGCCTTCAAAATAGGTTTCGCCTTCGTAGGCCAACAAGCAGTCCTGCTCCATGACTTCATCAGGAATGATGACGTGCGTGGCTTCACCGCCTACCCACGGGAAGGAGTAGCCGGGACAGTCCGGGCGATCCGGCAGTTGCAGGTTAGCCTGAATGACATAGCGTTGGCCGGGCTGAAACTTATGCTGCCATTTTTTCCCCACGGCAATAATATCGCCGCAGAACTCGTGGCCAATGATGATCGGGTTGGTGGCCACATCGTCCGGCACTTTTTTGTGGTTCTCGCCCTGGTTAGCCTCTTTCCAGGAAGAAAGGCATAGGCTGTCGGTCACGACCGAGGCCAGAATTTCATCGTCCTGCATTTCGGGAAGGTCGAAGGTTTCCAGGCGCAGATCGCGTTTACCATAAAGGCGTAAAGCTGTTGTTGTTTGCATTGTTACCACCTCTTCCTCTTTCGAGGACAATTTGTTGAAGTAGCCCCAGCATCGCCGGGGCGGAAAAATCAGGACAAGAAGCCCAACGCGTTGCCGATAATCCCCAGCGCAAACAGGGCGAATATCAGCCATACCGGATTAATTTTCTTGTTGAGCAGCCGTACCATCAGCAGCGTCAGACCCAGCGCCAGCAGGCCAGGACAGAGTTGGTCGAGAATGTTCTGCACGGTCATGGTGACGGTGGCGCCGTCTGCGCCAGGCGTTTGCGATACCACCAGCGGCACGTTGATGCTGGTCCATTTGGTGACCAGTACCCCCATCACAAACAGGCCAAGAATTGATGCGCCTTCGGTCAGTTTTTGCAGCAGGTTACCGCCCATGTCGCTGACGATATTGACCCCTTTACGAAAGCCAAGCTGTAAGCCGTACCACTTCATGGCAAGACGTACTGCATTGAAAAGAAAGAAGAACAATAGTGGCCCGAGAATGTTTCCGGAGAGCGCCAGCGAGGCGCCGAGCGCGGCGGTAATCGGGCGCAGCGTTCCCCATACCAGCGGGTCGCCAACACCGGCCAGCGGACCCATCAGCCCAACTTTGATGCCGTTGATGGCCCCGTCGTCAATTTCCGCACCGTTGGCGCGGGCTTCTTCCATCGCGGCGGTCACGCCAATCACCGGGCCGCAAACGGCAGGTGTGGTATTGAAGAACACCAGGTGGCGCTTGAGGGCCGCAACCTGGTCCTCTTTCAGTGGATACAGGCGCTTAATAGCCGGGATCATGTCGTAGCAAAAGCCCAGCCCATGAATGCGTTCAAAGTTGAATGACGCTTGCTGGAGGTTGGAGCGAACAAACATGCTAAACAGGTCGGATTTGGTCAGTTTTTTCTGTTCCATGGTGGGCTCCATTAGTCATCAAGCTGATCGAGAGCTTGAGAAGAGGCGGGTTGCGCCTGCGGTTCGGCTTTACGCCACTGTGGGTTCAACTGGATGTAGACCAGCGCGATAATCACGCCAACCCCACCGAAAGCCAGCAGGCTCAAATCGAGATACCCTCCGGCAATAAATCCGAGGAAGAAGAAGGGCATCAGGTACTTCACGCCCATCATGCGCAGCACCATGGCGTAACCGACCACCACGATAAAGCCACCGGCAATCTGCAATCCGCGGGTGACGAATTCTGGAATGGCGTTGAGCATATTGCTGACTATATCGGCGCTGACAAACAGCGAGACGATTAATGCAGGGATGGCAACGCGCAGCGCCTGTACGCCGAGAGCGGAAACGTGCAGCATGTCGATGGTGCGAAAGCGGGCCTCTTCGGCTGCTTTATCCGCCGCGTGCTGGAACACCACGGTGATGGTACGGGCAAAGACGGTTAGTACCTGACCTGCCGCCGCGACGGGCAGGGCGATGGCGATACCGGTCGCAATGCTTTGCTGACCGACGATAACCAGAATGGCGGAGATAATACTGGCGAGCGCCGAATCGGGAGACTGCGCTGCGCCGACGTTCATCCAGCCAAGAGCAATTAACTCCAGCGTGCCGCCGAGCATAATCCCGGTTTTTAAATCACCAAGAATCAGTCCGATAACGGTACAAGCGATCAGCGGACGGTGGGTCTGGAACTCATCCAGCACGCTGCCCATTCCGGCAATACAGGAAAATAGGAATATGGCGATAATTTGTAGGGTACTTATTTCCATAATATGTCACCTTGTGAATGTGATCATCCCTGCCTGTTAAAGCATAAGTACACAGGCATTTTTATTTATTCAGCGAGAGATTGTTCTTCTATTTTTTCGAGAATATTAATAGATGGATCGGATGCGACGACGCGTAAATCCAGCGTGACGCCTAGTTTATCTAACTCACGAAACGCATTAATGTCGTCGCTGTCTAAAGAAACGGCTTTGGTTAATTGTTTTTTACCTGGTCGCCAGGCCATGCCGCCAATATTTAACGTGGCAATTTTTACCCCTTGTTTTACCATTGCTAATGCATCCTGTGGGCGGGTAAACAAATAAAAAACGGTTTCGCTCTGATATTGCGGGTTATGGTAAACAGCGACCGCCTTTTCGATATTAACGACGTTAACCTTCATTCCTGGCGGGGCTGCCTGACGTAATAATGTTCGACGTACTTCATCGTTATAAACGTCGTCATTGCAGATAATAATTCGTTGGGCATTCGCCACCTTCGACCAGACGGTGGTGACCTGACCGTGAATCAAGCGGTCATCGATACGAGCAAGGGTAATGTTCATCAGAAATCCTCTTCGGTCGTTTCCAGATGTTGCCAGACGACACAGGTTTGTTGAGCAATGGTCGTCAGGTGTTCGCACAGTTCATCCACATTCATACAGCTTTGGTTGTCTACCAGTTCCAGCGCTAATGGCAGCGACAACCCGCTAATGACGCGAATTGTGGGGTTTTGCATTGCCAGCGAAGCGGCAGCATTCCAGGGACTGCCACACTGCAGATCGACGGCAATCAGCCATTCACCATTAGTGTGAGCGCTTACTAACTTTTCCAGCTTTTCCACGATGTTGCTGGCGTTCTCCCCTGGGACAAATGCCACCGCTTCAACGTTGGCATCACCGTAGACCATCTGTACCGATTCCAGCATGGCGCAGGCCAGTTTGCCGTGAGCACAGAAGATTGCATTGACCATAAAACCTCCTTAGCCGCGCGTTTTTCCGCCCGCAATGTTAGTGGTTACTCCGGTGATGTAACTGGCGCGCTCAGATAAAAGATAACAAACAAAATCAGCGACTTCGCTTAAGCGCCCTGATCGACCAATCGGGATCGCGTTCTTGGTATAACCCTCACGCAACTGTTCGACGGTGATGTTGCGGGTCCAGGCCAGCGCTTCTTCATACTCGGGGGTGCGCAGACCGGTTTTTTCCAGAATGCCAGGCGCAATTCCCACCACACGAATGCCGTGTTTGCCCAACTCTTTCGACCAGGAGCGGGTAAAGCTATTCAACGCGGCTTTGGTGGCGGCATAGCAGCTTTGGCCCTCTGAACCTTCCAGCCCGCTTTCGGAAGAGACATTCACGATCACGCCGTTATGCTGTTTTACCATTTGGCGTGCCGTTGCTTGCGACATTAAGAACACACCTTTCTGGTTGATATTAACCATTTTTTCAAAAGCAGCTTCGTTGAGTTCGTATTGCCCGGCGGGTGCTTTTTCATCAACCAATAGCCGTGGGAAGTTAACGCCAGCATTATTTACCAGTCCATCAATACGTCCGTAGCGTTGGATAATTTCAGCAACAGTATGATTAACCTCTTTGGCACTGGAAATATCCGTTGGCCAGAAATGATATCCGCTATGGCTGTCATATTTACCTTCTCCGCCATGAATATCCGCCATTTGTACATTAGCGCCTTGCGCTAATAGCTCCTCGACAATGGCCAGGCCAATTCCGGATGCACCACCGGTAACAATAATGACTTTGTCCTGCAAGTTTAACCACGTTTGCATAATAAACTCCCGATTTCAGATAAGGGGATCCCACATAAAATTAATTATGGCAGGACCAATTAGAATTTATTTACTTCAACAATAATTCAGCGGTATGACTGTTGGTGACTAAACAGTTAATATAATTCCCACGTAATGCGCCTAATATCCCACTGTATTTTTCTTCACCCATTGCAATACCAATGGAGTAACGTGCCTGTTTTAATTTATCGGTTTCGATAGCGAGCGTCTTTTCACTCATCCTGGTCTCTACGGTCACACCGTTGATATCGTAAAAGCGCGAGCAAATGTCTCCGGCAACATGGCGGGCATGCAGGTCATCACTCTCTTCACTGCCGTAAAAAGCGTGCCAGTTGGCACCATCGCGTATTGCCGGAGACCCAATTCCGACCAGCGCGACATCCAGATTATCCCAGTAAGCGGAAATCGATTTGAAGTGCCGGGACTGCATAATGCCGTTACGGATCAGCGGGTTTTCCAGCAGTGCCGGGAAATCTGCCAGGTGTGATTCCCCTTTGAGCTTTGCCGCAGCGCCGTAGGTCAGCGTATTGACGTGGTAGCGGCTTTCAAGCTTGCCGGATGGTCCGCCGATAATCGGCACACAGATCAGCTGGCGTGACTGGCTGGCAGGAGATAATCCTTCCACCAGTCCCCGTACCGCGCGGCCCCATGAGAACCCGATAATGTCCCCAGGTTCCAGTAAGCGTTCCAGCAACTGTGCGCCATGTACTCCCATCATATTAAGTTGTTCATCTTCCTGCTCGCTATCGCAGGAGACTACGACCGCCTCTTTCAGGCCAAATTTCTGTTTTAGCTGCTGTTCCAGCCACAGATTTTCGTTGTAGTCGTAATTAATGGCGATGGTGACGATACCCTGCTCGCGTCCACGTTTTAGTAACCGGCTGATCGTGGTGCGATAAATACCCAGCTCGCGGGCGATTTGCGCTTGTGTCATATCCTGTTCGTAATACAGCTGCGCTATTTTTACGATCAGGCGGATATCATCGCTGTTTTCCGTCGCCATTTTTGGACTCCTGCACATTTGTGCAAATCACGAAATTGCCTTCTTGATCTGATATAACCCCATCTGTTTCACATCTCAAAGCTATTTTCACTTATTTCAGCGTTAAGAACTGAACGATTGTGTTGCACATTTGATGTGGAGATTGCGCGTTGTCGGCACAGATGTGCGTGCTGCTCTAATGTATTGATTCTGCTTGTTTTCATCCAACAAAATTGCAGATATGGATTACCGACACTTTTGTGTCAAAAGGTGGGGCGGATCACAAATAGCGCTCGGGCATTTGAACACGATTATTTTTTATCGCCCACAAGGTAGGGTATATTTCGCTGTCAAAGGAGAAACTATGCTGCCCGACTCATCCATCCGATTAAATAAATACATCAGTGAAAGCGGAATCTGCTCGCGTCGCGAGGCGGATCGCTTTATCGAACAAGGGAATGTCTTCCTGAATGGTAAACGCGCCACCATTGGCGATCAGGTAAAGCCTGGCGACGTCGTAAAAGTGAATGGTCGGTTGATTGAGCCGCGTGAAGCGGAAGATCTGGTCTTTATCGCGCTGAACAAGCCAGTAGGGATTGTCAGCACCACCGAAGACAGCGAGCGCGACAACATTGTTGATTTCGTGAATCACAGCAAGCGTGTGTTCCCAATCGGTCGTCTGGACAAAGATTCCCAGGGACTTATCTTTCTGACCAACCACGGCGACCTGGTGAATAAAATCCTGCGTGCCGGTAACGATCATGAAAAAGAGTATCTGGTGACGGTAGATAAGCCGGTCACTGATGACTTTATCCGTGGGATGGGGGCCGGTGTGCCAATCCTCGGCACCGTCACCAAGAAATGTAAGGTGAAGAAAGAAGCGCCGTTTGTGTTTCGCATCACGCTGATTCAGGGGCTGAACCGTCAGATCCGTCGTATGTGCGAGCACTTTGGCTATGAAGTTACCAAACTTGAGCGTACGCGTATCATGAACGTTGGCTTGTCTGGCCTGCCGCTTGGTGAATGGCGCGACCTGACGGATGACGAACTGATTGATCTGTTCAAGCTGATTGAGAACTCGTCCTCAGAAGCCAAACCGAAGGCGAAAGCGAAGCCAAAAACCGCAGGCATTAAGCGCCCGGTAGTGAAAATCGAAAAATCTGCGGAGAAAGAGAAATCGCGCCCGGCAGCAAACGGTAAACGCTTTACCTCACCGGGGCGTAAGAAGAAAGGGCGTTAACGTCTGCCGCGCGTGGGCGTATTCGCTGACCAGGAAAACGATGCTTCCGCATCCGGTTTATAAGCCTGCTTTTTCTTTAACTGGCGGGCTTTTTTTGCTTCCGCTTCGCGCAAGGCCATCAGTTTATCGATGTACTCTTTCTTGATGCTGTTGGTCTCTGCGTTGGTCAGCAGCCGACCATGCGCGATGCGCGCGCGGTCGAGCAGCGTTTTCAGTTCACGCTGCTCGCGCTCGGTCATCTCTTTTTGGGTAATGCGGGGGAGTGCCATAGGGGTGCCCTCTGTTAGCCGATGTCCTCAGTGTACGGTAATCCAGAACCTGCTGATAGCGTCATGTATTGTATTATTCAGCAATACGTAATTTTCCGGCGAAGTCCTGCTGTGTATAGCCCGTTGTTCTGAATCGTTTGTCTGTGATGATGTTATCGATCTCTTTTAATGTGGCGATACACATCACACCATCCTGGCCAAATTTTGTATGGTCGGCAAGAATTACCGACTTTTTACTCATAGCAATCATTGACTTGGCAACATAGGCTTCATCGAAGCTTTTCACCAGCACACCATGTTGAGGTGAAACACCACCCGCGCCGATGAAGCAGATATCTGCATGAATAGTGTTTATTTGCTGACAAACGGAGACGCCGAGATTGGCGCGGAAATGGTAGTCATATTCACCACCTAATACATAAACGCGCGCTTTAAGATTATGTTCTTTGATTTTATCGGCAATTAAGGCTGAATTAGTAATAACGGAATAGGCCAGAGGAGGTAATTGTTCGGCCAGAATAAGATTGGTTGTGCAGGAGTCAATGAATAGAGTGTCGTGCTCACTGACCATCCGGGCGGCAAGTTTACCAATTGCCATTTTTTCTTCGCGGTGTATATCAATCCGCGCGCCAAATTCATCTTCCTGAACAACCTGCTTCTTGACGGCTCCACCGTGAATCTTGGTAATTTGCCCTTCAGACTCCAGAATGGAGAGATCGCGACGAATGGTCTCTGATGTGACTTTTAGTGTTTCCGATAATTTGATAACCGTCACTTCACCGAATTTATTTAATTCATCGAGGATATGTTTTCTTCTTTTAATCGGGTTCATTATTTTCCGCCAACGTCGAGCTTTGGCGCATGGTAACTGGATGTGCAGAGCAACGCAACCACTCCAACGCACAGACAATACCCTCATCATCATTAGAGGCCGTCACATAGCTGGCTTGTTGTTTTACTGCCTCAGGCGCATTCCCCATTGCAATACCAATGCCGGCGGCGGAAAACATACTGATATCGTTTTGCTGGTCTCCAATCGCTGCAACCTTTTCTGCTGCTATATTTAGCTGGCGCATTAACATGCTAATAGCATAACCTTTATTTATTTCGCTACGTTGGATATCAATGTAATTCTCCCCAGTGATAGTCGCTGTATAGCCATAAGGCAATTTATTGTTCACTTCTGTACACAGTGCATTTATTTTTAACTGCTCGGTGGTGAGTGTAATTTTATAAATATCCTGCCGGTTTAAAATATTTCCGGGCGTTGCCGAAATAAGTGGTAACTCAAATAAACGGGATTCATAAGTTGTCCATGGCGCTATCTGTTGGTCGCAACGATGATAAATAGCATCGGCGCTAAAAAAGTGATGAGGACAGAGGGAAAGCGCAATATGTCGGTCAATATCCCGAAGATTCATACAAGAGAACGCTGCAGTATGAATATTGCGCTGCTGCGCCATCTCGAGGATCTGACCTCCGTTGAAGCCTGCGCACCAGCCAAACAGCGCATTAACCTGCTGCTGTTGTAGCAGGCGCATTATAGAGGAGACCGGTCTGGCGGAACAAGCGGCCAGCAGGCCACCGCGCTGGTGGAATTCGATGAGTGCCTGACGTGTACGTGGACTGATTGTCTTTTGCGAAGTCAGTAGTGTTCCATCCAGATCGGTGACCAGTAACATGCTTCTTTCCCTTAATCTCAATGCGCAATAAACGGTGTGACAGCCTCTTTGGCGGCGTTGCAGACCATATTGTCGATTGCCGTACCGACGACCAGAATATTGACCCCGGTATCCTTAAACGCTTTGGCATTGGCGAGGTTAATTCCGCCTTCCGCCAGCGTCGGCACGCTTACCGCGCTGACCAGTGCCCACAGGCGATCTTTAATGGCTTGCGGAATATCACCTGCGGCTACGCCTTCGTAGCTCATACCGGTCATTAAACCAATCATATCGACGCCAATCTCCTGCATCCGTTTTGCTACGCTGGTGACCTCTTCCGGAGTGCGTGCAGGAATACCGAAAGTATGCAGGTCATCCGGGTGTCCAATATAAGCATCAACGGTCAGGCCATACTGATGGGCGAGATTTACGATGTCCTGTAGATCGTCCCAGTCAGATTTATGGGTGTGTAAGCCATCGGCACCAGCACGAGCAATCTCCAGTATCTCTGTTTCCGTGAGCGGGACCGGTAACGTTTCGGTAAAGCCTCCTGCGATACCGACAGTAATGAAGATATCGTCAGGAACCACATTACGCACACCATGCACTGCTTCGGCCATCTGGCTGTTAGTGATTTCGTGGCGGATTTGTTCCGCCGCGTGCATGTTGCTCACCCCCTTATGCCCACGCGCCAGCGCCAGTGCGGGATGGTTCGGTTCGAGCAGCTTAACGCCCGCCTCACATACTGCTTTTGCCAGACGCGCATCGTCGCCGGTTATCCCTGTGCTGAGGATGGTCTGCCCGCCGTGCAGCGTGATGGCATCTTTCACTTTCTGTAACGCTTTAGCGCGTTTTTTATTCATATCGCCTTTAAACATGGTGTACCTCTGGTGTTGGTGCATTAATTAATGGGCCGACGCGGTAGATTCTTTCTGTGCGACAGCCTTAAAACGGTTGGCAATAATGGTGGAAATACAGGTCAGCCCCATGACGGTAACCATCACAATGGCCATTTGAAGCGCATTACTGGACAAAAACGGGGAGGCGAATGCAGGGACATAAGCCACGCCTTTGACGTTAAAGAAACCCAGCATCATGCCGCCCAGACCGGCCCAAACGATCGCTGAACCAAAGACAATTTTGTTGGCAAACATGAACGGATAGGCCGATTCAACGAAGGTCCCAAAGCCGAGGTTGATAAGCAGGCCGGGCGTCGCGACGGCTGCTTCGCTTTTTTCTCGTGGTGCGATGACGTTAGCCAGGTTGATTCCTGCAGCAACCATCACCAGGCCGACCATATCGACAGCGCCGAGGAAGCTGACTCCGGATTTTTCCATTTCCAGGAGCACCAGCGGCAGAATGACTGCGTGATAGACTCCCCCCAGAATTGCTGGCCAGATAACCAACCCAGCCAGCAGGCCGGCAAGAATAGGGCTGAAAGCCAGCGTGGTTTCGATAGCCAGTTTGATGTAATTACCTGCTGACAGCGCCAGCGGACTTAGCAGATAGTGCATGATTAACCCGGCGGCAAGACCCGAGATCCCACCCGCTACAATGTTGACGGTGGTCATCGGAAAGCGCCAATTCAGGCATAATTCAAACAGCCAACGAACGAAAATCCCGGCCATCAAACCACCGATGATCCCTCCAATCAGACCGCCCTCGACGGAAAGCACTCCGGCGACCACCCCGGCAACAATTGAGACTTCATCCAGTTCCGAAATCTGTTTTGCTGCGAGAACTGCAACTAAAACCGGCAGGCCCTTCAGTAGAATTTCAAAGATATCGTTGAGTTTTTCCAGGCCCGGAATGTGACTGAGTGCGAGCACGATTGCCATGGCGATAAAGCCCGGCAGCGCAGGGATCATTATGCTGCGAATATTGAAGCGTTTAAGCAGACTTTTTCCAGAACCGCCCTGTGAAGGAGAAGCACTGCCCAACTGTGGTTTGTATTTAACGCCCCAGTGCTTACACAGTGATGCGATGAAGGAGACTGCGCGGGTTCGGCTGGTGGTACCCGTAGTGCCCGAGGTTGCGACGACATTTGCCCCCTTTGCCGCCACTAGCGCCATTGAGGTCCCGCCGGTGCCAACAATCGGTGTTTTCATTTCAACAGCTGCGGCAAAGACAGCCTGGTTGGCCTTCACCGGATCGGCGCTCATCACGATGATCCCATCGATCTCACCGTTACGGATCATTTCTGCAATCCTGAAATCGCTCTCAACTACCGAGTCGTTCACTTCTGAAAGTTTGCCCTGAAATATCCTTTGTGGTTTTTGTTGGTTTTCTGTGGTTAGTGCAAATACCGACGCTGGCGTGTGAGCTTTGGCAACGTCCATTGAGGCTTCTGCCGCAATGAACTGCACAGCGGCAACTTCCACTCCTGCGGCTTCACACTGCTGGTAAATTTCCTGGAGTAGCTTTTCTGGTTCAGCACCACCCAGGTTGTAGAGGTTGCCTCCACTGCTTCCAATAATCGCAATTTTTTTCATAGCGGCCTCGAAGATAGGGTAAGGGTTTGTCTGTGTTGTAGTGAAATCATATTCCCAATTAAAACAAACTAAATCAACATTAGAAAAATGATTAAATTTGAGGTTAAAACAGGTTAATTTATGTATTTAATTGAAATATAACAATTAATTTTTAATTTTGTTTTGTGTTGATATTTGTTGTTTTGTGATGGGGTTCAAATGCGGGTAGGGAGAAATGGAGGATGCCTCCTCCATTTATGAAGATTAGTGTTCTTTTACTGCGTGTGGTTTCTCATCAATCGGCTTACCGGACCAGTAGCCTGCCAGCAGCGAACCAGAAAGGTTGTGCCAGACGGAGAACAGCGCACCGGGCAGGGCGGCGAGCGGGCCAAAGTAGATTTTGCCCAGCGCAGCGGCCAGCCCTGAATTCTGCATGCCGACTTCGATAGCTAACGTACGGCAGGTCGACTCGTCGAAACCAAACAGTTTTCCGCCCCAGTAACCGCCGAGCAGGCCAATGGTGTTATGCAGGATAACGGCGATAATCACCACAAAGCCGACGGACGCAATGTGCGAAGCGGAGCCTGCCACGACGGCGCTGATGATCGCCAGGATGCACACCATAGAAAACGCGGGCAGATACGGCTCGACGGCTTTTACGATGCGTGGGAACAAATGGTGAATGACCAGTCCCAGGGCAATCGGAATGACCACGATCTGCAGAATACTCAGCAGCATACCCATCACATCCACCTGAATATGCGCATCGACATACAGCCGTGTCAGCAGCGGTGTGGCGACAACGCCGACCAACGTCGAAACGGATGAAATAGTCACGGAGAGCGCCACATCGCCTTTGGCCAGATAGATCATGACGTTAGACGCTGTCCCGCTGGCGACGCTACCGACCAGCACCATGCCTGCGGACAGTTCCGGCGGCATATTAAAAGCCAGCGCCAAAATCCATGCGGCGAGCGGCATCACCAGATAGTGCAGGAAAATACCCGCGGCGACCGGCGCAGGACGTGAGAGTACGCGTTTAAAGTCATCCACTTTCAAATGGACGCCCATGCCGAACATAATCAGCATCAGTAACGACGGCACGAATGGCCCGACAGGCGTAAAGGTGGAGGGCGTGTAATACGCAATAACAGAGAGCAGCAGCGCCCATAATGGGAACAGCCGCGTCAGAGTAGCGAGCATGTTATATTCCTTGCGATTGAAATGTGTTGTGTTGTTATAAAAAAGCCGGGTTCGAGCCCGGCTATAGTTATTATTTATCGCGTGATGAAATATTATTCAAACAAATTATGGTGCAGCTTCTGTACCACCTGTTCGGCTTCGGTTCCGGGCACCAGGAAGCACAGGTTATGGCTGGACGCGCCGTAGCAAATCATGCGGATGTTGAACGGCTCCAGTACGCCGAACACCTCTTTACCCACGCCACAGGCTTTGGACAGGTCGTTGCCAATCAGCGCCACCAGCGCCAGGTCTTCTTCCACTTCAACCCGACACAGGGCAGACAGTTCCATCAGCAGAGACTGTGTTAACAGCGTATCGCCGGTAGACGTTGAACCGGTGGTATCCAGCGTCAGCGCCACGCTGACTTCCGATGTGGTAATTAAATCTACCGAGATGTTGTGGCGCGCCAGGATGCCGAACACTTCCGCTAAAAAGCCGCGAGAGTGCAGCATATTCAGGCTATGCAGCGTTAGCAGCGTTTGCTTACGGCGTAGCGCCAGGGCACGGAACAACGGTGGATTTTGGGTTTTATTGCATACCAGCGTACCGCCTGCTTTTGGATCCTTACTGGAGCCAACAAACACCGGGATATCGCTACGTACAGCAGGTAACAGGGTTGCCGGGTGCAGCACTTTCGCGCCGAAGGTCGCCATTTCCGCGGCTTCTTCGAAGGCGATTTCATCAATACGTTTAGCGGCTGGAACGACGCGCGGATCGGTGGTGTAAATGCCGGGAACATCGGTCCAGATATCGACGCGCGTTGCGTGCAGCGCTTCAGCCAGCAGGGCGGCCGTATAATCACTGCCGCCGCGTCCCAGCGTGGTGGTGCGGCCCTTGCTTTCGCTGCCGATAAAGCCTTGAGTAATCACCAGACCTTCACTCAGACGGGGTGCTAACTGGAGCGTTGCCAGTTCGGCCAGCGCCGCGACGTCGGGTTCTGCACGACCGAAACGATCGTTAGTGCGCATCACTTTACGCACGTCAAACCACTGCGCTTGGACGTTGCGCTCACGCAGGATCTCAACAAACAGGAGAGTAGACATCAGCTCACCGTGGCTGACCAGTTCGTCGGTCAGCGCGGTTGAGGTCGCCAGTGAAGCCGCCTCTGCCAGCGTGGTGATGTTTTCCAGCAGGCGTTCGATCTCTTCACGAATCACGTTTGGATAACGCAGGCGTTCCAGAATATTGAACTGAATTTGACGAATGGCGTCGAGTTTTTCGAAGCGCTCGGTTGGCTCCAGCCCTTCGGCCAGCGCGACCAGCAGGTTAGTAATGCCTGCCGACGCGGAAAGCACCACTAATCGGACGTTCGCATCAGAAAGCACCACATCGGCGCTGCGATTCATGGCATCAAAATCCGCCACGCTGGTACCGCCAAACTTGGAGACAACTACATCAGTCATAACTACCTCGTGTCAGGGAGTGAATAGAGCGACCATGGCACATAAGGCAGAACGGAAACCGGTGCAGGCGCAAATGCAAATACCGTATTTATAAATAAAATGTGTAGCTTGCACTGTCAACGCTGGGATTATGCGGATTTTTCATGCTGCAACTGCGTTGAGTAACGGTACTAATAACAACGCTGATAACGGCTATACTTTTTAGCCTCGTTTGGCGGATGCCCTGGCAATGGCATTAAAACAATCACACTTTTCTGTGACTGGCGTTACAATCGATCTCAGTCACAATTCTCAAAATCAGAAGAGTATTGCTAATGAAAAACATCAATCCAACGCAGACCTCAGCCTGGCAGGCACTACAAAAACACTTTGAAGAGATGAAAGACGTTACTATCGCCGATCTGTTCGCGAAAGATAGCGATCGTTTCACCAAATTTTCCGCGACGTTTGACGATCTAATGCTGGTGGATTTCTCCAAAAACCGCATCACTGAAGAGACGCTGGCCAAACTGCAGGATCTGGCGAAAGAGACCGATTTGGCAGGCGCCATCAAGTCCATGTTCTCCGGTGAGAAAATCAACCGTACCGAAGACCGTGCCGTGCTGCACGTGGCGCTGCGTAACCGTAGCAATACCCCAATCATCGTTGACGGCAAAGATGTGATGCCGGAAGTGAACGCGGTGCTGGAGAAGATGAAATCCTTCTCGGAAGCGATCATCTCCGGAAGCTGGAAAGGCTATACCGGCAAAGCTATTACTGATGTGGTGAACATCGGTATCGGCGGTTCCGACCTTGGTCCGTTCATGGTGACCGAAGCGCTGCGTCCGTACAAAAACCATCTGAACATGCACTTTGTGTCTAACGTCGATGGGACGCACATCGCTGAAGTACTGAAGAAAGTGAACCCGGAAACCACGCTGTTCCTGGTCGCTTCTAAAACCTTCACCACCCAGGAAACCATGACTAACGCCCATAGCGCGCGCGACTGGTTCCTGAAAACCGCCGGTGATGAAAAACACGTTGCCAAGCACTTCGCAGCCCTCTCCACTAACGCGAAAGCTGTCGGCGAATTCGGTATTGATACCGCCAACATGTTTGAGTTCTGGGACTGGGTTGGCGGCCGTTACTCTCTGTGGTCAGCGATTGGTCTGTCGATCATCCTGTCCGTTGGTTTCGATAACTTCGTTGAGCTGCTGTCCGGCGCGCATGCGATGGACAAACACTTCTCCACTACCCCGGCGGAGAAAAACCTGCCGGTGCTGCTGGCGCTGATCGGGATCTGGTACAACAACTTCTTCGGCGCTGAAACCGAAGCGATCCTGCCGTATGACCAGTATATGCACCGTTTTGCGGCCTACTTTCAGCAGGGCAATATGGAATCCAACGGTAAATACGTTGACCGTAACGGCAACGCGGTGGACTACCAGACGGGCCCAATCATCTGGGGTGAGCCGGGGACTAACGGCCAGCATGCGTTCTACCAGCTGATTCACCAGGGCACCAAAATGGTACCGTGCGATTTCATCGCGCCGGCTATCACCCATAACCCGCTGTCCGACCACCATCCGAAGCTGCTGTCCAACTTCTTCGCTCAGACCGAAGCGCTGGCGTTTGGTAAATCTCGTGAAGTGGTTGAGCAGGAATACCGCGACCAAGGTAAAGATCCGGCAACGCTGGACCACGTGGTGCCGTTCAAAGTGTTCGAAGGCAACCGCCCGACCAATTCCATCCTGCTGCGCGAAATCACGCCGTTCAGCCTGGGTGCGCTGATTGCCCTGTACGAGCACAAAATCTTCACGCAGGGCGCGATCCTGAACATCTTCACCTTTGACCAGTGGGGCGTTGAGCTGGGCAAACAGCTGGCAAATCGCATCCTGCCTGAGCTGAATGATGATAAAGAGATTACCAGCCATGATTGCTCGACTAACGGTTTGATTAACCGTTATAAGTCCTGGCGCGCCTGATGACGCTGCGCTTATCCGGCCTACAGGCACACATTTGTAGGCCGGATAAGGCGTTTAGCCGCCATCCGGCATTAATGAAATAAAAAAGCCGATAGTAATATCGGCTTTTTTATAAGATTGCTCCAGGATCTCTACGTTGTTACTTCACTCCCTAATTGAGCTTAATCCTAAAGTAATTAACTTACCGGAATTCCATCTCTGTTATTTTCAGAATTTACGGATATTGTATTTCTGGTGTATGTATTTTAACTGATTGATTTTACTGTTTAATATTATTAATTAATAATAGCAATCTACTTTCATTTCTCATTATCCTAAATTCCCGCCTGACGTAATTTGCACACTTTGGCTTGTGTATACTCGATCTCGCCCGAAATTCTTTTGGGTAAATCTCCATTCATTAAATGAAGGGAATTTGTGATGAAAAAAGTTCTGTATGGCCTTTGGGCTATATCTGCGCTTGCGGCGACCTCTGTCTATGCTGCCCCCGTTCAGGTGGGTGAGGCTGCAGGGTCGGCTGCCGCGTCGGTTTCGGCAGGAAGTTCCTCTGCCACCAGCGTGAGCACCGTAAGTTCTGCGGTGGGGGTTGCCCTTGCGGCGACCGGTGGTGGTGATGGTTCTAATACCGGAACCACAACCACGACAACCACCAGTACCCAGTAATACCGGTACGTTTAATTCTAACCACACTTCGGTGTGGTTATTTTGAATTACCAAAAGCCTGCGGGATTTGTAGGCCGGGTAAGCGTCGCGCCACCCGGCAATAATGCGGAGAAGTGTCGTGAAGCGACCAGCGCTCATATTGGTTTGCCTGTTACTACAGGCGTGCTCAGCCACCACCGAAGGGCTGGGTCATTCGCTGTGGGATAGCGTGTTTGGTACTCCCGGCGTTCAAATGACGGATGATGAAATCCAAAACATGCCCTACGCCAGCCAGTATATGCAGCTCAATGGTGGTCCACAGCTGTTTGTCGTACTCGCGTTTGCTGAAAACGGACAGCAGAAGTGGGTGACTCAGGATCAGGCCATTCTCGTGACGCAGCATGGGCGCATTGTGAAAACGCAGCTCGGCGGGGACAACCTGATTGAGGTGAATAATCTGGCAGCAGACCCGCTCATCAAACCCAATCAGATAACCGATGGCGCAACATGGACCCGCACGATGGGCTGGACTGAACATCAGCAGGTGCGCTATGCCACCGCCCGCTCTGTTTTCACATGGGATGGCACTGACAGCATTCAGGTCGGCAGTGATGAAACGCCAGTGCGCATCCTTGATGAAGAGATAACTACCGATCAAACGCGCTGGCATAACCGCTACTGGGTCGATAGCGAAGGGCAAATCCGTCAGTCGGAACAGTATCTGGGAGCTAACTTCTTCCCGGTGAAAACCACGCTGATTAAGGCGGCAAAATCATGATGAAACGAGCCGTAATGGCGCTGGTTTTTAGCCTGAGCGCACCCTCTGTTTTTGCTGCGGGCAATGTCAAAGTAATGATTGCAGGCAGCGCTGAACCCAAAATATTGACCGGTGCGGAGCATCTGATCGATCTGGTTGGACAGCCGCGGTTGAGTAATAGCTGGTGGCCCGGAGCGGTCATCAGCGAAGAGCGGGCAACGGCGGCGGCAGAACGCCAGCAGCAGGCATTACTGGCTCGTCTGGCAGCGCTGAGTGCTGAAGAAAGCGGTGACGATGCCGCGGCTATCAACACATTACGCCAGCAAATTCAGGCGCTGAAGGTGACCGGCAGACAGAAAATTAACCTTGACCCGGATGTGGTGCGCGTCAGCGAGCGAGGCAACCCGCCGTTGCAGGGCAACTACAAGCTATGGGTTGGATCCCAGCCAACGGATGTCACATTGTTTGGTTTGCTAAGCCGTCCGGGTAAACAACCGTTTGTGCCCGGGCGTGATGTCGCCAGCTATCTCGATGGGCAAAGTCGGCTCAGCGGTGCGGATCGCAGCTACGCGTGGGTCATCTATCCCGATGGGCGCTCGCAAAAAGTCCCTATCGCTTACTGGAACAAACGTCACGTTGAGCCGATGCCCGGCAGCATCATTTTTGTCGGACTCTCTGATGCCTTCTGGAGCAGTACCCCGGATGAAATCAATGCCGATATTCTTCACACCCTGACCCAGCGGATACCTGAATAATGAGAAAAACTTATCTGCTCAGCTTACTGGCGCTGGGCGTAAGCGTTGCCTGTCACGGTGAAACATGGCCTGCGCCCATTGGTCCATCCCAGTCCGATTTTGGCGGCGTAGGTCTGCTGCAAACCCCGACTGCACGGATGGCGCGTGAAGGGGAAATGAGCCTCAACTACCGGGACAACGATCAGTACCGCTACTACTCTGCGTCGGTGCAACTGTTCCCCTGGCTGGAAACCACGCTGCGCTATACCGATGTGCGTACCAAAAAATACAGCAGCGTAGAGTCATTTTCTGGCGATCAGACATACAAGGATAAAGCGTTTGATCTCAAACTTCGGCTGTGGGAAGAGAGCTACTGGATGCCGCAGGTGGCCGTTGGCGCGCGGGATATCGGCGGGACGGGTCTGTTTGATGCGGAGTATATCGTGGCGAACAAAGCCTGGGGCCCGTTTGATTTCTCGCTCGGTCTGGGCTGGGGATATCTTGGCACCAGCGGCAACGTCAGCAATCCGTTTTGCTCATACAGCGATAAATTCTGTCATCGCGATAACAGCTACAAGCAGGCTGGTTCTATTGACGGCAGTCAGATGTTTCATGGTCCGGCATCGTTATTTGGCGGCGTGGAATATCAGACACCCTGGCAGCCGCTGCGCCTGAAACTGGAGTATGAAGGCAATAATTACCAGCAGGATTTTGCGGGCAAGCTGGATCAAAAGAGCAAGTTTAACGTCGGCGCTATCTATCGCGTCACCGATTGGGCCGACGTTAACCTCAGCTATGAGCGCGGGAACACCTTTATGTTTGGGTTCACGCTGCGGACTAACTTCAACGACTTGCGACCAAACTATAACGATAACGCCCGTCCGAAGTATCAGCCACAGCCGCAGGATGCGATTCTGCAACATTCGGTAGTGGCGAATCAGCTAACGCTGCTGAAATATAACGCCGGGCTGGCGGATCCTAAAATTCAGGTGCAGGGCGATACGCTGTATGTGACCGGCGAACAGGTGAAATACCGTGATTCGCGTGAAGGGATCGAACGCGCCAACCGGATCGTGATGAACGATCTTCCCGACGGGATCCGCACGATCCGTATTACCGAAAATCGCCTTAACTTGCCGCAGGTGACGACCGAAACGGAGGTTTCCAGCCTTAAGCGACACCTGGAAGGTGAGCCGTTGGGTCATGAAACACAACTGGCGCAAAAACGCGTTGAGCCTGTGGTGCCGAAAACGACTGAGCAGGGTTGGTATATTGATAAGTCTCGCTTTGATTTTCATATCGATCCGGTGCTCAATCAGTCGGTGGGCGGCCCGGAAAACTTCTATATGTACCAGTTGGGTGTAATGGGAACTGCGGATTGGTGGGTGACCGATCATCTGCTGACTACCGGGAGTTTGTTCGCCAACCTCGCCAATAACTATGACAAATTCAACTACACCAACCCGCCACAGGATTCGCATTTACCACGCGTTCGTACTCACGTGCGTGAGTATGTACAAAACGATGTCTACGTGAATAACCTGCAGGCCAACTACTTCCAGTCACTCGGAAACGGGTTCTACGGACAGGTTTACGCTGGTTATCTGGAGACCATGTACGGCGGGGCAGGGGCAGAAGTGTTGTATCGTCCGTTAGACAGCAACTGGGCGTTTGGCATTGACGCTAACTATGTGAAACAGCGCGACTGGCGTAGCGCGCAGGATATGATGAAATTCACCGACTACAGCGTGAAGACCGGGCATTTGACGGCTTACTGGAATCCTTCATTCGCTCAGGATGTACTGGTAAAAGCCAGCGTGGGTCAGTATCTGGCGGGAGATAAGGGGGGAACGCTGGAAATTGCCAAACGCTTCGACAGCGGTGTGGTGGTAGGAGGCTATGCGACCATCACCGACGCCTCGCCGGATGAATATGGCGAGGGTGATTTTACCAAAGGGGTGTACGTTTCCGTGCCGCTGGATCTCTTCTCTTCAGGCCCAACCCGCAGCCGTGCGGCGATTGGCTGGACGCCGTTGACGCGTGACGGTGGGCAGCAGCTTGGACGTAAGTTTGGTCTGTATGATATGACCAGCGACAGAAGCGAGAACTTCCGTTAATGCTTGATCGCCCGGTGCGCTTATCCGGCCTACATTGCCGGTCGGATAAGGCATTTATGCCGCCATCCGGCGATTTACAAACGACGCAATAATTTTGCCGGGTTGCCCGCGTACACGCCTTTCTCGGTAATCGATTTTGTCACCACGCTTCCCGCGCCGATGACTGCGCCATCGCAGATTGTGACTGCCAGAATGGTCGCCCCACTGCCGATCGAGACATCATTGCCAATCGTAATTCTTCCCCAACTGGTGCGGTCGGCATTGGGTTTTCCTTGCCGAAACATATCATTGGCGAACATCACGCCATGCCCGATAAAACAGCGGGAACCGATGGTGACATATTCGCAGATGAAGGTGTGAGACTGAATTTTGCTGTCTGCGCCAATTTGCGTGTTGCCCTGGATTTCAACAAATGGTCCGACAAAAACGTTGTCTTCCAGTATGCAGTCGTACAGGTTCGCCGGTTCATAAACCACTACATTCTCACCGCACGTGACGTTGCGAACAGCGGATTGACGAATATTCACCATTTATATCCTCTTAAATCTGCTTTTCCATAACGTACAAAATGCTGGTCTGGGAGGCGGTAGTGAAAGCAATTTCCTTTACAAACGTCATCCCTTGCCGTTCATAGAACTGCCGTGCCTTAGGATTATCAGCCAGTACCTCAAGCCAGAGCCATTTTTCATCCTGCTCTTTGGCCTGGAGAATAACTTCGGCAAAAAGCTGCTCACCGTATTGTTTGCCCGTTTCATCTGGCATCAGGTAGATCTTATGTAGTAATGCCCCTGAACGCCCTTCTGGATCAACAGAGTGGCGGAGACTGTATTTGGCAAAGCCAACCGGTGCATCGGCAAAGGCGATAAGCCAGAAGGTTCCGGGCTCGGCCAGACTGCTGGATATCGCTGGTAAGGAATATTCCTGCTCAAGATAAGCGTCGAGCTCGCTCGGGTTTTTCCACAAAGGCGCAAAGTGATGTCGATAGCTGGTATAGCCCATTGAGCTTAGCAAGCTGGCATCGTCGACGGTTGCCATTTGAATCTTAAGCATTTCTATTCCGTTCAAGATGTTAGAGTCAGAAGCATTGTTGCACTATTATTGAGCTGCACAAAACATAAACAAAAAATGTAGATCTCTGTCACATTTCTGCGTTATACAGGAACCTTGTTACTGAACAGGAGGGGCCGTTATGACGTCGCTATCTCGTCCGCGCGTGGAGTTTATCTCCACCATCTTACAGACCGTGTTGAATCTGGGGTTGTTGAGTCTGGGCCTGATCCTGGTCGTATTCCTGGGGAAAGAAACGCTGCATCTGGCAGATGTGCTGTTCGCGCCGGAACAAACCAGCAAGTATGAGCTGGTGGAAGGGCTGGTGGTTTACTTCCTCTACTTTGAATTTATCGCCTTGATTGTGAAATACTTTCAGTCAGGGTTTCACTTTCCGCTGCGCTACTTTGTCTATATCGGGATCACCGCGATTGTGCGGTTGATCATCGTCGATCATAAAGCGCCGATGGATGTGCTGATCTATTCTGCAGCGATCCTGCTGTTGGTGATCACTCTGTGGCTGTGTAATTCTAAACGGCTGAAGCGAGAGTAAAAGACAACACGCCGCAATCCGGCTGCGGCGTATTGTATGTCAGGGTTACTGCGCAGAGGCTGGCTGGGTTTTCTCTGCTGCGGGTTCCCACAGCTCTTCAAGTTCTTCCAGCGTTTTGCCTTTGGTTTCCGGCACGAACTTCCACATAAACAGCGCCGCCAGAATACCCATACAACCGTAAATCCAGTAGGAGAAACCGTTGTGGAAATGGGAAACCAGCCACGAATTTTTGTCCATCATCGGGAAGGTCCAGGAGACAAAGTAGTTCGCCAGCCACTGAGCGGCGACGGCAATGGCGAGCGCTTTGCCACGAATCGCGTTCGGGAAGATTTCTGCCAACAGCACCCAACAAACCGGTCCCCAGGACATGGCGAATGCGGCGACGTAAAACAGCATCGACAGCAGCGCTATCAGCCCGGAAGCCTGGGTGTAAAACGCGGTGCCAAGGCTGAACATCCCAAGAGCCATACCCAATGCGCCAATTATTTGCAGCGGTTTGCGACCAAATTTGTCCACCGTCATGATTGCCAGCACGGTGAAGCTCAGGTTGATTACGCCGACAATAATAGTCTGCAAGAGCGCCACGTCGGTGCTGGCCCCTAACGTTTTAAACACTTCCGGCGCGTAGTACAGCACGACGTTAATACCGACAAACTGCTGGAAGATAGATAACATCACGCCGATGACGATTACGCCCACGCCAAACATCAACAGACGTCCGCCGGTTTTACGGCCATGCTCCAGTGACTGATTGATCTCCTGCATGGCCTGGGTGGCAAGGCTGTTGCCCATAATTTTGCGCAGAATGCCCTCCGCCTGCTCGTGTCTGCCACGCGCCATCAGCCAGCGCGGGCTTTCCGGTACGGTGTACAGCAACAGTAAAAACAGCAGGGCGGGAATGCTTTCGGAAGCAAACATATATCGCCAGCCATCGGTATTCAGCCAGTTAGCGTCACCGGAACGGGCAATGAAATAGTTAACGCAATACACCAACAGTTGGCCAAAAATAATGGCGAACTGGTTAAAGGAAACCAGTTTTCCACGAATATGCGCTGGAGCCAGTTCTGCAATATACATCGGTGAGAGCATTGAGGCTAAACCAACGCCAATACCACCAATGATGCGATAAATAACAAATTCGGGGACGTATCCGGCCAAATAAACAGGCACGGCATTATCTGGGTTAATCGTGGTAAATCCTAATTCTGGCCACGCAGAACCAATACCGGAAATAAAGAACAGCAGGGCGGCGATTTTCAGCGAGTCCCGACGACCAAAGCGGTTACTGCAATAACCGCCCAGCGCACCGCCGATGATGCAGCCAATCAACGCGCTGGCGACGCAAAAGCCCAATAGCGAGTTAGCGGCGGATTCACTTAAATGTTGCGGGGCGACAAACACGGTATTTAAGGACTCTACCGTTCCGGATATGACGGCGGTGTCATAGCCGAATAATAGCCCTCCTAATGTTGCTACTAATGTAATCGAAAAAATATAACTGGAATTATATTGGGTGTTCATTCAGACCTGCCTTAGAGGATACAGCTCTTTTGATCAGTGTCGTGATGGTGGATTTAACAGGCAGGGAAGACAATTATCATTTTTTACATTGCAATTATGTTTTGTCTTTTCTGTGATCTTAATTCTGTTTAATTTGTCTGTTTTCAGGCGGTAAATATAATTGCAGTGATGGGGGCCACGAAAGGAAATAATCGTAACAGCAATGCAAAATAACATAAAAAAGGGCGCTCCGTAGAGCGCCGAATAACAGTCACAGGTTGGGATAACATAAGTTGAGGGTTGCAGTGGCATTGCCCGTTGCCGGGCAGGTACTTCGATAAAACTTAACCTTTCACACCACCCGCCGTCAGGCCGTTGACCAGCCAGCGCTGTGCCAGCAGGAACACCAGAGTAATCGGAATAGCGGAAAGTACAGCTGCGGCGGCAAAGTCGCCCCACAAGTAGTTCTGTGGATTGAGGTACTGCTGCATACCAACCGCAAGGGTGTAGCTGTTCACATCACGCAGCAGCAGTGACGCGACCGGTACTTCGGTAATAGCGGCAATGAATGACAGAATAAATACGACCGCCAGAATCGGTACGGAAAGCGGCAGCAGTACCAGGCGAAATGCCTGCCACGGTGTGGCGCCATCCAGCGCGGCCGCTTCTTCCAGCGAACCGTCGATGGTTTCAAAATAGCCCTTAATCGTCCAGACATGCAGTGCGATACCGCCGAGATAGGCGAAGATCACGCCGCCGTGAGTGTTCAGGCCGATAAAAGGAATGTACTGGCCCAGGCGGTCAAACAAGGCATACAACGCAACCAGAGACAGCACCGCCGGGAACATCTGGAAAATCAGCATCCCTTTCAGCAGGGTCGCTTTACCCGGGAAGCGCATACGGGCAAAGGCGTAAGCACAGGTGGTGGAAAGCGTCACAATACCAATCGCGGTAATGGTGGCGACTTTCACCGAGTTCCACAGCCACAGCAGCACCGGGAATGGCGGCGGAGTGACGCGGCCATCCGCGTGTTCTACGCTAAAGCCCAGCGCCAGTTTCCAGTGTTCCCAGGAAATATTATCCGGGATCAGGCTGCCGGTAGCGAAGTTACCTTCACGCAGCGAAATGGCGATAACCATCAGCAGCGGGAACATGATCGCCGAGATAAAAATCAGCAGCCCTAAGTGCGTTGCGAATAAACGTAACTTTTGTGATTTCGGTTGGACCATAGCCATTGTCGTTATCTCCCTTAATCAAACTTCATACGCGTGGCTTTCAGGTTCACGATGGCCAGCGCGCCTACCAACAGGAAGATCAGGGTGGCAATCGCCGCCGCCAGACCGAAGTCCTGACCGCCGCCGCCTTCAAAGGCGATACGGTAGGTGTAGCTGACGAGCAGGTCGGTGTAACCGGCAGGCGTGGTGGTGCCGAGGCGATCCGGGCCGCCGTTGGTCAACAGTTGAATCAGCACGAAGTTATTAAAGTTAAAGGCGAAGCTGGCGATCATCAGCGGCGTCAGCGGCTTAATCAGCAGCGGTAATGTAATTTTAAAGAAGTTCTGGAACGGACCCGCGCCGTCCATTGCCGAGGCTTCATACAGATCATCAGGAATCGCTTTCAGCAGCCCCATGCACAGGATCATCATGTACGGATAACCCAGCCAGGTGTTAACGATGATAATCATCGAACGCGCGGTGGTTGGATCGCTAAACCAGGCCGGCTTGATACCAAACAGCGCGCTGAGCATCATGTTAATTTCACCAAAACTCTGGTTGAACAGTCCTTTGAAAATCAGAATCGAGATAAACGACGGTACGGCGTAGGGCAGAATCAGCAGGACGCGGTAAATCGCTTTGCCCTTCAGAGATTCCCACTGCACCAGACAGGCCAGCACCATACCCACAGCCACGGTCAGAATCACCGTCAGGACTGAGAACACTACCGTCCAGACAAAGATGGCGAAGAACGGTTTCTGGATGCCCTCGTCGGTAAATACGCGGGTGAAATTGTCCCAGCCGATGGTGACGGTATAGCCCGGGCTGAGTTTTTCAGTACCCCAGCTACCGTCTGCGTTAATGGCCTGATAATAACCAATATCGTTATTAGCGCGGTACTTCACGCCGCTTTGATTGTTGGTGAGCGTCCCATCATCGGCCAGGGAGTAGAGCGGCTGCGTACCAGAGAACTGACGCAGTGAACTCATGATGACTTTGCTCTCGTCCGGCAGAATAGCCGTTAGCTGAGTCAGCGCCTGACGATTCTGGGTGATGATGCGCAGCGTCGCACGTTCGCCAGTTGGCAGCGCTTCGGTTTCTTTTAACGGCAGCTTTTGTTCGCCGCCAAATTTAAAGGCGTCGGAAACATAATTTTTTCCCGTTTCACCGTCGGTGAGGGCCAGTTGCCACTCATCACCCGCCGGATACAGGCCAAAGTTGTAAGTTTTACCTGCCTGATAAGAACGATCCATCAGGACTTGTTGAGCACGTTCAAAGGTCAGTTGGTTGGTGCTGCTGTAGTTGGTAAAAGCAATGGCGATGGTACAAATGAGCGGAAACAGGACAAACAGCCCCATACCGGCCACGCCAGGATAAACATAGCGCCAGGCATAGGCTTTACGGTTAGCGAAAATATACAGGCCAACAGAGCTTAAAATGAGCGTCATGATGGCAAACAGATACTCCCCCTGAGCGTACATCAAAACAACAAGGTAACCGACCAGCAGACCAAGCAGACCCATTACTGACCATTTCAGCATGTCGCTTTGCCACCAGTGTTTCTTTTTAATGACATCCATGGGGTTCAATCCTCAACAACAATGAAAACCTGTTGGTCAGCGTGCCTGATGGCGCTGCGCTTATCAGGCCTACATACGTTGTAGGCCGGATAAGGCATGTATGCCGCCATCCGGCACGTTCACAACTGTATTACTTGGTGATACGACCCTGCGCGTCTTTCAGCGCGGCATCGACGGTCTGACGACCGCTGGCGGCGTTGATCACTGCGGTACGCACGGCATACCAGAATGCGGACATCTGCGGGATGTTCGGCATGATTTCGCCTTTCTGGGCGTTATCCATGGTGGCCGCGATACGCGGATCTTTCGCTAACTGTTCCTGGAAGGATTTCAGCGCAACCGCGCCCAGTGGTTTGTCCTTGTTCACTTCATCCAGCCCCTGGTCGGTCAACAGGTAGTTTTCGAGGAACTCTTTCGCCAGTTCTTTGTTCGGGCTGGCGGCGTTGATACCCGCGCTCAGTACGCCAACGAACGGTTTAGACGGCTTGCCTTTGAAGGTTGGCAGCAGCGTGACGCCGTAGTTCACCTTGCTCTTATCGATGTTGGACCACGCCCACGGACCGTTGATGGTCATCGCGGTATCGCCTTTGTTAAAGGCCGCTTCGGCGATGGAGTAGTCGGTATCCGCATTCATGTGTTTATTTTTGATCAGGTCGACCAGGAAGGTCAGGCCCGCTTTCGCGCCAGCGCTATCCACGCCCACGTCTTTCACGTCGTACTTGCCGTTTTCAAACTTGAACGCGTAACCGCCGTCGGCGGCAATCAGCGGCCAGGTGAAGTACGGTTCTTGCAGGTTGAACATCAGCGCGGATTTACCTTTCGCTTTCAGCTCTTTATCCAGCGCCGGAATTTCTTCCCAGGTTTTCGGTGGATTTGGAACGAGGTCTTTGTTGTAAATCAGCGACAGCGCTTCCACGGCGATCGGGTACGCAATCAGTTTGCCGTTATAGCGTACGGCATCCCAGGTGAACGGATAGAGCTTGTCCTGGAACGCTTTGTCTGGGGTGATTTCAGCCAGCAGGCCAGATTGTGCGTAGCCGCCAAAACGGTCATGCGCCCAGAAGATGATGTCCGGGCCGTCGCCAGTCGCGGCAACCTGCGGGAACTTCTCTTCCAGCTTGTCCGGGTGCTCAATGGTAACTTTGATACCCGTGTCTTTCTCGAATTTTTTACCCACTTCAGCGAGGCCGTTATAGCCTTTGTCGCCGTTAATCCAGATGACCAGCTTACCTTCTTCAATCTTGGCGAGAGCCGAGGCGGAAAACATCATCGTCGTTAATGCAGACAATGCGAGGATGCGTGCGCCAGTTTTGATATTCATAGTTCCCATCCTGTTTGGTGATTTTGCAGAGGTGGCTTAACGGGTACTAGTTTCTTTATACGGCAACCTCTTTCCATCCTCCTTACTCCTACGCCCCACCCGCTCTTTATGTGATCTGTGTTACATAAATGTGAGTATTGCGCACTGGCGCACATAAAACCCCACCCATTTTTGCAAGCTGCATCACGAAATTCCTCTGAGGCTGGTGGTCCGGGTCTCAGACGCTGCGCTCTCATCCTCCCGCCTCCTCCCCCATAAAAAAGCTGGGGGGTGGAGGATTCACGCCCGTGAGGGATAACGCATAGTCAGTCCATCATGAATGTTGCTGTCGATGACAGGTTGTAACGAAGGGAGAAGGGCATGGCGAGCGTACAGCTGCGAAATGTAACGAAAGCCTGGGGTGACGTGGTGGTATCGAAGGATATCAATCTCGACATTCACGAAGGGGAATTCGTGGTGTTTGTCGGACCATCAGGCTGTGGTAAGTCGACCTTGCTGCGTATGATCGCCGGACTTGAAACCATCACCAGTGGCGACCTGTTTATCGGGGAGACCCGGATGAACGATATTCCGCCCGCCGAACGCGGTGTGGGTATGGTCTTCCAGTCCTATGCGTTATATCCCCATTTATCTGTCGCGGAAAACATGTCGTTTGGCCTCAAACTGGCCGGTGCGAAAAAAGAGGTAATGAACCAGCGTGTTAATCAGGTAGCTGAAGTTCTGCAACTGGCGCACCTGCTGGACCGTAAACCGAAAGCGCTTTCCGGCGGCCAACGTCAGCGTGTGGCGATTGGCCGTACGTTGGTTGCTGAGCCGCGAGTATTTCTGCTGGACGAACCGTTGTCGAACCTTGACGCCGCGCTGCGCGTCCAGATGCGTATTGAAATCTCCCGCCTGCATAAACGTCTTGGCCGCACGATGATTTACGTCACCCACGATCAGGTCGAAGCGATGACTCTGGCAGACAAAATTGTGGTGTTGGATGCCGGTCGTGTGGCGCAGGTCGGTAAACCCCTGGAACTGTACCACTATCCTGCCGACCGCTTTGTCGCGGGCTTTATCGGTTCGCCAAAAATGAACTTCCTGCCGGTGAAAGTTACCGCAACGGCGATTGATCAGGTGCAGGTTGAATTACCAAACCGCCAGCAAGTCTGGTTACCCGTCGACAGTGCCCGCGTTCAGGTTGGCGCCAATATGTCTTTAGGTATCCGCCCGGAACATCTGCTGCCCAGCGAAATCGCCGATGTCACCCTCGAAGGTGAAGTCCAGGTGGTCGAACAACTTGGTCACGAAACACAAATTCATATCCAGATCCCCGCCATCCGTCAAAACCTGGTTTACCGCCAGAACGACGTGGTGTTGGTAGAAGAGGGTGCCACATTCGCTATCGGCCTGCCGCCAGAGCGTTGCCATCTGTTCCGTGAGGATGGCACTGCATGTCGTCGGTTGCACCAGGAGCCGGGCGTTTAAGGTCCCCATAAAAAACGAAACGCAAAACCATTCGCAGTTTTAGAAGGTGGCAGCGTTTAAAGAAAAGCAATGATCTCAGGAGATAGAACGATGATTACTCTGCGCAAACTTCCTCTGGCGGTTGCTGTGGCAGCAGGCATTATGTCTGTTCAGGCAATGGCTGTGGATTTCCATGGTTATGCTCGTTCCGGTATCGGCTGGACGGGTAGTGGCGGCGAACAACAATGTTTCCAGGCAACAGGTGCACAAAGTAAATACCGTCTCGGTAACGAATGTGAAACCTATGCGGAAATCAAATTAGGCCAGGAAGTGTGGAAAGAAGGCGATAAGAGCTTCTACTTCGACACCAACGTCGCCTACTCCGTAGCACAGCAGAATGACTGGGAAGGGACTGACCCAGCCTTCCGTGAAGCCAACGTGCAGGGTAAAAACCTGATTGAATGGCTGCCAGGCTCTACTATCTGGGCCGGTAAGCGCTTCTACCAACGTCATGACGTGCACATGATCGACTTCTACTACTGGGATATTTCAGGTCCTGGTGCCGGTATTGAAAACATCGATCTGGGCTTCGGTAAACTGTCTCTGGCCGCGAGCCGTTCTCAGGAAGCGGGTGGTTCATACGCGTTCAGCAGCCAGAATATCTATGATCGTACCAAAGACACCGCTAACGACGTATTTGACGTTCGTTTAGCGCAGTTGGCAACGAACACTGATGGTATGTTGGAACTGGGTGTTGACTACGGTCGTGCGAATACGACAGATGATTACAGCCTGGCAGACGGCGCATCAAAAGATGGCTGGATGTTCACCGCTGAACATACCCAGAGCATGCTGAAGGGCTACAACAAGTTTGTTGTTCAGTACGCGACAGACTCCATGACCACGCAGGGTAAAGGTTTGAACCAGGGTTCTTACGGTTCTTCTTCCTTCACCATTACTAACCCAGATGGTAGTAAAACCAATTACGCCAATAACGTGATTAATAACAACGGTAGCCTGGTTCGTATTCTTGACCACGGCGCCATCTCCCTGGGCGACAAATGGGATCTGATGTACGTCGGTATGTATCAGAACCTCGATATGGATAACGATCTGGGTACCGAATGGTACACCGTCGGTATCCGCCCAATGTACAAATGGACGCCAATCATGAGTACCCTGATGGAAGTCGGTTACGACAACGTCAAATCTCAGCAGACTGGCGATCGCAACAGCCAGTACAAAATCACCCTCGCGCAACAGTGGCAGGCTGGCGACAGCATCTGGTCCCGCCCGGCAATTCGTGTCTTCGCAACCTATGCCAAGTGGGATGAGGAGTGGGGCTACGTCAAAAATGGTAACGACGTAACCAAATACGCAGCTGCAACGAACTCTGGTATCAGCACCACCAGCCGTGGTGACAGCGATGAGTGGTCCTTCGGTGCTCAGATGGAAATCTGGTGGTAATTCAGCACTAACCTGACGTAAAGACCGAAAGAGGGGCGTAAGCCCCTCTTGATTACGGTTTAGCGCGCTATTGCCTGGCCACCGCTGAACCCATGCTATCTGAGGTGATAACAATGAAAATGAAGAAAAGTCTCGTTGCCCTTTGTTTATCTGCAGGGTTATTTGCCAGCGCGCCTGGCATCAGCCTGGCCGATGTGAATATTGTTCCGCAGAACACTACCGCGGCGCCTGTTATTCCTACAGCTGCGTTGCAACAGCTAACCTGGACGCCCGTTGATCAATCCAAAACTCAGTCCACGCAGCTTGCGAGCGCGGGCCAGCGTTTGGATGTTGCTGGTATTACCGGTCCGGTCGCGGCCTGGAGCGTACCGGCCAATATTGGTGAGTTGACCCTGACGCTAACCAGTGAAGTAAACAAACAAACGAGCGTATTTGCGCCAAACGTCTTAATTCTTGATCAGAACATGACGCCATCTGCGTTCTTCCCCAGCAGCTATTTCACCTACCAGGAGCCTGGCGTGATGAGTGCCGATCGTCTGGAAGGCGTAATGCGTCTGACGCCAGCGCTGGGCCAGCAAAAGCTCTATGTTCTGGTCTTTACGACTGATAAAGACCTCCAACAGACCACGACCCTGCTTGATCCGGCGAAAGCTTATGCCAAGGGCGTCGGTAACGCCGTTCCCGATATTCCGGACCCGATCGCGCGTCATACGACCGATGGTCTGTTGAAATTAAAAGTCAAAACCAGCTCGTCCTCCAGTGTGTTGGTGGGGCCGCTGTTCGGTTCTTCCGGCCCTGGCCCTGTCACTGTCGGCAATACCGCAGCGCCTGCAGTGACTTATGCGGCTCCGGCAGCTGCGGTTGCCGCTCCAGCGCCGCAGCCGGTGAAGAAAAGTGAGCCGATGCTGAACGACACCGAAAGCTATTTTAATCAGGCGATTAAGGATGCCGTGGCGAAAGGCGATGTTGATAAAGCGCTGAAGCTGCTTGATGAAGCTGAACGTCTGGGATCCAAATCAGCCCGATCCACCTTTATCAGCAGTGTAAAAGGCAAGGGGTAAACATCTCCCCACATTGTTGATTTTGCAACAACTGGTGCGTCTCCTGGCGCACCTTTTTTTATCTGTAATAATTTGGCCTATGTATATAATTTGATAATTTTTACTCTGCAATAGCATGTAATCTGAACGTTTTCTGAATTTGCGCTTATTTTATCCAAAATGCTTTTCCCTGCATTATTCGGGACGTATGGTTTTCTGCAAACGTATCAATACGTCACGGAGA
>NZ_SZWZ01000068.1:0-31659 GCF_005281025.1 Citrobacter sp. wls714
TACCCATTTACACACAGAGTTATCCACAAAAATATGGATCTCTTGCAATCGTCACTGGGTTTTATCCCTCATCTATAGAGATGAAAGAATGGAATTGAGGGAAAGAGAAAAATTCGCGAGCGTTGCGCAAACGTTTTCGTTACAATGCCACCGCACAACAAGGATGCCCCGTAAGGGGCGTTAGCTGAGTTTTTACGCAAGAATTCACCTAACGCTCTCTGTAATAGTCAAATCCAGGGGATTTACCATGCAACAACGTCGTCCAGTCCGCCGCGCTCTGCTCAGTGTTTCTGACAAGGCCGGTATCATCGAATTCGCCCAGGCACTTTCCGCACGCGGTGTGGAGCTGCTGTCTACGGGGGGCACCGCCCGCCTGTTAGCAGAAAAAGGTCTGGCGGTGACCGAAGTTTCCGATTACACCGGTTTCCCGGAAATGATGGATGGACGCGTAAAGACCCTGCATCCAAAAGTACACGGCGGCATCCTCGGTCGTCGCGGCCAGGACGATGCGATCATGGAGCAGCATCACATCGCCCCTATCGATATGGTTGTCGTTAACCTGTATCCGTTCGCCGAAACCGTGGCCCGTGAAGGCTGCTCGCTGGAAGATGCGGTAGAAAACATCGATATCGGCGGCCCGACGATGGTCCGCTCTGCCGCGAAGAACCATAAAGACGTCGCCATCGTGGTGAAGAGCAGTGACTACGACGCCATTATTAAAGAGATGGATGCTAACGAAGGTTCTTTGACCCTCGACACCCGTTTCGATCTCGCGATTAAAGCCTTCGAACACACCGCCGCCTACGACAGCATGATTGCCAACTACTTCGGCAGCATGGTTCCGGCTTATCACGGTGAGAGCAAAGAAGCCGCCGGTCGCTTCCCGCGTACGCTGAACCTGAACTTCATTAAGAAGCAGGATATGCGCTACGGCGAGAACAGCCACCAGCAGGCTGCCTTCTATATAGAAGAGAATGTGAAAGAAGCATCCGTTGCCACTGCACAACAGGTGCAGGGCAAAGCCCTCTCTTATAACAACATCGCTGATACCGACGCAGCGCTGGAGTGCGTGAAAGAGTTCAACGAGCCGGCCTGCGTGATCGTCAAGCACGCCAACCCGTGCGGCGTGGCGGTAAGCACCTCGATTCTCGATGCTTATGACCGTGCGTATAAAACCGACCCGACCTCCGCGTTCGGCGGCATTATCGCCTTCAACCGCGAGTTAGATGCCGAAACCGCGCAGGCGATTATCTCCCGCCAGTTCGTGGAAGTGATCATCGCCCCGTCCGCGACCGAAGACGCACTGAAAATCACTGCCACCAAGCAGAACGTGCGCGTATTGACCTGCGGTCAATGGGCACAGCGCGTACCTGGTCTGGACTTCAAACGCGTTAACGGCGGCCTGCTGGTTCAGGATCGTGACCTGGGTATGGTGAGCGAAGCTGAACTGCGCGTGGTTTCCAAACGCCAACCTACCGAACAGGAACTGCGCGATGCGCTGTTCTGCTGGAAAGTGGCGAAGTTCGTGAAATCCAACGCCATTGTTTATGCCAAAGAGAATATGACCATCGGCATCGGCGCAGGCCAGATGAGCCGTGTCTACTCCGCGAAAATCGCCGGGATTAAAGCGGCTGACGAAGGTCTGGAAGTGAAAGGGTCCGCGATGGCCTCCGATGCCTTCTTCCCGTTCCGCGATGGTATTGATGCCGCTGCCGCCGTAGGCGTGAGCTGCGTGATCCAGCCTGGCGGTTCTATCCGTGATGATGAAGTCATTGCCGCTGCCGATGAACACGGTATCGCGATGATCTTTACCGACATGCGCCATTTCCGCCATTAATCCACGGAGCAGACGATGAAAGTATTAGTGATTGGCAACGGCGGGCGTGAGCACGCGCTGGCATGGAAAGCGGCGCAGTCGCCGCTGGTTGATACCGTTTTTGTCGCACCGGGCAACGCGGGCACCGCGCTGGAACCCGCGCTGCAAAACGTGGCTATCGGCGTAACCGATATCCCGGCGTTGCTGAGCTTTGCCCAGAACGAGAAAATTGACCTGACCATCGTTGGCCCGGAAGCGCCGCTGGTGATTGGCGTGGTCGATGCGTTCCGCGCCGCAGGTCTGAAGATCTTTGGCCCAACCGAAGGTGCCGCACAGTTGGAAGGCTCCAAAGCCTTCACCAAAGATTTCCTCGCCCGTCATCATATCCCAACGGCGGAGTATCAGAACTTTACCGAGGTTGAGCCTGCCCTGGCTTACCTGCGCGAGAAAGGCGCACCGATCGTCATCAAGGCCGATGGTCTGGCTGCGGGTAAAGGCGTTATCGTCGCAATGACGCTCGAAGAAGCCGAAGCCGCCGTTCATGACATGCTGGCAGGCAACGCCTTTGGCGACGCGGGCCACCGCATCGTGATTGAAGAGTTCCTCGACGGTGAAGAAGCGAGCTTTATCGTGATGGTCGACGGCGAGCACGTGCTGCCGATGGCCACCAGCCAGGACCACAAACGCGTGGGCAACGGTGATACCGGTCCGAACACTGGCGGGATGGGTGCTTACTCCCCGGCGCCGGTGGTGACTGATGAAGTGCACCAGCGCACCATGGAACGCATCATCTGGCCAACCGTAAAAGGCATGGCGGCGGAAGGGAATACCTACACCGGCTTCCTGTATGCGGGCCTGATGATCGACAAGCAGGGCAACCCGAAGGTAATCGAGTTCAACTGTCGCTTTGGCGATCCGGAAACCCAGCCGATCATGCTGCGCATGAAGTCGGACCTGGTGGATCTGTGCCTGGCCGCCTGCGACGGCAAGCTGGATGAGAAAACCTCCGAGTGGGACGAGCGCGCTTCATTAGGCGTGGTGATCGCCGCGGGCGGTTATCCAGGCAGCTACAGCACCGGCGATGAGATCCACGGCCTGCCGCTGGAATCCTCAACTGACGGCAAAGTCTTCCACGCTGGCACTAAGCTCGCCGACGACGACCGCGTGCTCACCAGCGGCGGACGCGTCCTGTGCGCCACCGCGCTGGGCCACACCGTCGCCGAAGCGCAGAAACGCGCTTACGCCCTGATGACCGACATCCGCTGGGACGGCAGCTTCAGCCGTAACGACATCGGCTGGCGCGCCATCGAACGCGAACAGCGCTAACGCGAAATTTTCGCCAGCAGCGTTTTACGCGTAATGCCTAACTGACGGGCGGCTTCCGTTTTGTTGCCGCCCGTTTTTTCCAGCGCCGCCAGAATCACCTCTTTCTCCACTTCCACCAGCGGCTGGATCTCGCCACTGTATTCCGTTTTTATTGGCGTCGCGGCAATAGCCAGCGGCAGCTCGCGCTCGGTAATATACTCGCCCGTCAGCAGCACCACCGCCCGCTCCACCGCGTTCTCCAGCTCGCGGATATTCCCCGGCCAGCCGTAGTGAATCAGCAGATCCATCGCCTGCGGAGTAAAACCTTTCACCGCTTTACGGTTACGCGCGGCAAAACGCTGCAGAAAATGTTCCGCCAGTAGCGGAATATCTTCCCGACGTTGACATAATGCGGGCATTTCTATAGTGACCACGTTCAGACGGTAGTAGAGATCCTGGCGAAAACGCCCGGCACTGACCTCCTCCGCCAGATTACGATGCGTGGCGGCGATCAGCCGTACATCAACCGTCAGCGTCTGATTACCGCCAACGCGTTGCACCTCTCGCTCCTGGATAGCCCGCAGCAGGCGCACCTGCATCAGTGGTGAGATATCGCCAATTTCGTCCAGAAACAGCGTGCCGCCGTCCGCTTCGACAAAACGCCCTTCCCGACGTTTATCCGCCCCGGTAAACGCACCTTTCTCGTGACCGAACAGCTCGGACTCCAGCAGAGACTCGTTCAGCGCCGCACAGTTTAGCGTCACCAGCGGCTTATCGCTGCGCGCGCTGCTGGCGTGTAGCGCGCGGGCAACCAGCTCTTTCCCTGTCCCGGAATCTCCGTGGATAAGCACCGTAGCATCCGAGGGCGCAACCATCGCGATTTCATTGAGCAATTTCTGCATCGCCGGACTGCTGCCAATCATGCCAAACTGCGCAGCCGACGCCGATGGCAGTTCAGCGCCCGTTTCCCGCGTATGCGCCAACGCTTTTTCCAGCGTCTCCTGCAGGCGGTCAAAATCCAGCGGCTTGATTAAGTAGTCCAGCGCCCCGGTTTTCAGCGCCTCAACGGCGGTCTCCACGCTGGAGAAAGCCGTCATAATCAGTACCGGAATCGCCGGATTCAGCGCTTTAATCTCTTTCAGCGTTGCGATGCCGTCCATCTCCGCCATGCGAACATCACACAACACTAAATCAAATACGCGTTCGCGCACCTGTTCCAGAGCCGCTCGCCCGCTATAGGCCAGCGCAACCTCATAACCCCAGCCGCGCAGCAGCGCCTGTAAAATGGTGCAGTGGCTGATATCGTCATCTACCACCAGAATATTGATGTTTCCGCGCGTCATCCTTGTTAATCCTGTCGTTTCACTTTGGTCGGCAGCCAAAGGGTAAAGGTCGCACCTTTGCCCTCAACGCTTGCCACCTGAATGGTACCACCGTGCTGTTCGACTATGTTCTGCACTACTGCCAGCCCGAGACCGGTTCCGTCAGCTTTAGTCGTGAAGTAAGGCGTAAAAATGGCCTCCAGTTGTTCCGGCGCAATCCCCTTCCCGCTATCGGTCACCACGATTTTAACGCGATCAGCGCTGCTTTCACTCGCTTCAACCGTAATTGTGCCCTGGCGGCCTATCGCATGAATGGCGTTCAGATACAGATTCAGCAGAACCTGAGTGAGCCGATCGGGATCGGCCTCGATGGCAGGCAGCGTGGCATTGGCTGCAAATCGTAGCTGGATTTCCCGGCTTGCCGCATCCTGACTCACCAGGTGGAGTGAGTGAGTGATGACCTGGTTGAGATCCACGTGTTGTAGCGTCAGGTGCGCGGGTTTCACCAGCTCCAGCAGCTCACTCACCACCCGATTTAAGCGGTCCGCCTCTTTCGCCATCACCTGCGCCAGCTCGTGGGACTCACCGCCAGCCGGTGTTCGTTCGGCAAAATATTTTGCCAAACCTTTGATGGATGAAAGCGGGTTACGAATCTCATGTGCAACGCCAGCCGCCAGATGCCCGAGCGCCATCAGTTTTTCTTTGCGCTTCATCGCATCCTGTAGTTCTTTATACGAGCGCTGATAGCGCTGATACCAGAAGTACGTCAGCACGGTTGCCAGCAGCACAGCCGCCAGCGCAGACAAAACAATCAGCGTATTTCGCCACTCTCTGGCCTGAGTCGCGGCCAGGTCGCTGGCATCAAAAGCGATAAATATGGTCTGCGTTGGGGTGATAAGCTGCCCGTCATTGCTGGCGCAACGCGCCATGCCATGGCGTCCTGGGCCATACATCGGCTGGAACTGGCGATAAATTTCCAGTGCCGGCGTTATTTCACCCTCCCCCATTGGAATCTCAATTTTCCGCCAGCGTTCTTGTTCCCCGGGGTGTAGCTGCTGCAGGATATCGGGCGAATAAAGTGATTTACCCACCATCGCGGAATTGCTGTGGGTAATAATGACGCCATGCTCATCGACGACGGCAAACCATAGCACCCCTGGTTGTACGGCCATTTCCTCCAGCAGCGTCTGCTGCTGGGCATGATGCATGCGCATCCCCATACCCACCCGCGTGCCGGACTCCAGGGCGCGAATCAACACACTGCCTTTTTCCAGGAGCGTTTGTCGGGCGGCATCACTTTCCCGACCATAGTCCCGTATGGTCATAATCGAAAACCAGCCGACCAACATCAGGATTGCCGCCAGCAAGAGTCTGCTCAACCACTTTGCCACCGTGTCCTTATAAAGACGCATACGTTCTCCCTTTACCCACCGTTTCCTTTCATCGTTACCGGTATACAGCAGAAATCATGCCATTTTTTTCTCTCTGATAACCCTGCCCTCAGACACAAACTGCTGCAAGTAGCGGGTAAAAATGACCCGCAGGCGAATTCTGGCGAGTCATTTTTACTCGCTTCCCTACCGAGAGGACGAGAACAACGCCCGCACGGCCTGGATTGCCGCTTTGGCACGGAAGATGCAAAAGGGAAGGTAAGCTAACCAACAGGAGAACGGACAATGAAACGGAACAACAAACTGGCGCTGATTGCACTCTCTCTTATCGCTCTGGGCTCCACCCCAGCGCTGGCGCAACATCACTGGGGATATGGGGATGGTATGCAGCAACGGGGCGGCATACCAATGACTACCGAGCAACAGGCTACCGCGCAGAAAATTTATGATGATTACTACTCACAGACCAGCGCATTACGCCAACAGTTGGTCTCCAAACGTTATGAGTACAACGCCTTGTTAACAGCCAGTTCGCCAGACACGGCAAAAATTAATGCCGTGGCAAAAGAGATGGAGGCTCTGAATCAGTCTCTGGATGAGCAACGCGTTAAGCGTGATGTCGAGCTGGCTGAGGCAGGTGTGCCACGTGGTGCAGGAATGGGCTACGGCGGATGCGGCGGTAACTATCGCGGTGGCGGTCATATGGGAATGGGACACTGGTAAAGGACTTAATGCCTGATGGCGCTACGCTAATCGGACTACTGAGGATGGATAAGACGCATGTGCGTCGCCATCCGGCGTTAAAATGTTTTCTCTTTCGGCTGCCAGTGACAAAAATCTTCATTGGCGACCAGCAGCAGTTGCGATCCTTCGGGCGCTTCCAGCCATGCCACGCTCACCTCTACGGATGAACGGCGCTGGCGGCGCTCAATATGGTTAATCGCCCACGATTCCAGATCGGGCTTCACTGTTTCACCTTCACAGGTCGTCACCGTGTTATTCGCATGCCAGCGTCCCTGACGCAATATCACCCGTCCCTGACGCAGCGCATCGCTGGTCTGGCGGATTTGATCGGCGCGATAGCGGTAAAGTGCGATTTGATCGCTGGAAAGCTGTTGTTTTTGCCCGTCGACTTCACGTTGCATGAAACTCAGTTCGCCCCGGTCATCAAAGCGTATCCGAACATGTTCCGACGGTTTACTGTATACGTTGAGTTCTATCAGAGAGAGCGAATCACCCTGCCAGCGGTATTCACTGGTAGTGGTATCGCCTTTACGCCACGGACTAAATACCGAGAGCAAGTGAACATCGTCGCTGGAATCTTTACGCCAGATGCGTACCGCCCCCTGGTCGCCAACATAGCCGCTGGCCGTGAACGGAGGAAGCTCAGAATGGCTACCACAGGCTGACAGTAACATAACACCTGAAAGCCAAAGCGAATGACGCCAGATGGACAAAAGGGGCGAAACCGCCCCTTCGATAAAACTGTTCACTGCCACGCGAATTACTTAACCGCGTCTTTCAGTGCTTTACCAGAAACAAATGCCGGTACGTTAGCTGCGGCGATTTTGATTTCTTTACCGGTCTGCGGGTTGCGGCCAGTGCGCTCAGCACGGTGGTTCACTTTGAAGGTACCGAAACCAACCAGTTGTACAGCATCGCCTTCTTTCAGAGACTCAGTAATAGCAGCCAGAGTGGATTCCAGAGCAGCTTTAGCCTGTGTTTTAGACAGTTCTGCTTTGTCTGCAATTACATCAATCAGTTGAGTCTTGTTCATAAGTTATCCTTACAATGTGTTTATCGCTTGCTAAGCATCGAGTGCGACGGAAATGCCAGAAAAGCACTCTCCTGCATACACGCACCGATAGCCACTTTTTTTCGCCCCCCAAATGTAGACCAGACCGGGGGCGGATGGGAAGCCTTCAGGCACGACAAATCAGGCGTTAAATCACGTTTTATGGTGTCATTGCTGAAAATTTATACCAATATTGCTCTCACCAGCCTCGCGCAGGTCTGCACGAAGCCCTTTTATCAGCTCAATATCGCGTTCTTCACAGTCGGCTAAAAGTCGGAAAATTTCCCACTGAATATCCCATTCTTGCTCAACGGCAGGGTTCTCTTTCAACTCTTCATCGGTCATTTCGCGACCAGCCTGGGTCATTTCCAGCATCGCAACCGTCGTAATCGATGCCTTGCTGACCTCAATCGCATGCTCCAGCGTTTCACCGCTAAGACGTGAATGCATCAGTTCGCTTAATGCCACGCAGGCATCAATCGCCGGGTAAACGCCGTACAGATCGTAATCATCCGCAGAAGGAATGGCCTCTTCAAACTTTTCCAACTGGCTGTCGAAATTGATTTTCGCGTCTTTTACCGTCAGCGTTTCCCAAATTAAATCTAAAATTCGGCGGTAAATTTGCCCATCGCCAAATTCCGTTTGCTTGCAGAACATGGCGTAGTTTGGGTACATGCGCTCACAGAGGCAGGCCATAAACGTGACGTGCTGCCAGCTTTCCAGCTTCTCCAGGCGCAAGTGAATCGGGTTTTGTAACATGATGAGTTCTCAAATACGGAAATTAGCCGCAGTTTACCCGATATGGGGCGTTTTTGCTGCAAGCCGCGTAAAAGACGGACGTTCTGATGCCACCGCATCCGCCCAGCGGGTCGGTTCCGGTAAGCGATAACCGTTCATACAGCGCTGCACCCACGCCAGCGCGCTGTCCATGCCCACGCGGTGACCCGTGGAGATAAACAACGGATTGCAGCGCGCTTTGCTGCGCCAGACCCATGCCAGCTGTTCGCCTTTATCCAGCAGCGGCGCGAGCGCATCGGGTTCGGCAGAGAGCGGCTCAAACTTGCCGCACAGACGTTTTTTCGCCACGCCAATGGTCGGGACATCCACCAGCAGACCAAAATGGCTGGCGACCCCCAGGCGACGTGGGTGGGAAATACCATGCCCGTCGACGAACAGCAGATCAGGTTTTTGCGACAGCTGTTGCCAGGCGGCCATCAGCGCGGGGGTTTCACGAAAGGAGAGAAAGCCGGGAATATACGGCATGGTGGTGGCGACCCGCGCCACCGTGTATTCAACCAGTTCCAGAGAGGGATACTTCAGCAGAACCATCGCGGCCCGCGTCACTTCGCCACCCTGCTCAAACCCGACATCCGCTCCCCCGATCAGATCCGGCGGATCCTTGTCGAGGCGATCCTCGCGGATCACTGAAGAGGCCAGTTCAAGCTGCTGAGCGCGTAGCGACGCGAGATCCATAATGACTCCTTAGCGGTGGTATTGTTCGGACAGGCGATGCACCGCCTCCACAAACACCCCTGCATGTTCCGGCGGTACATCCTGATGGATGCCGTGACCGAGGTTGAAGACGTGGCCTTCACCCTGGCCGAAACCTGCAAGTATAGTCGCTACCTCGTCTTCGATCCGTGCCGGCGGCGCATACAGCATGGACGGATCCATATTGCCCTGCAGCGCCACCTTATGGCCAACGCGACGGCGCGCATCGGCGATATCTGTTGTCCAGTCGAGACCTAACGCATCACAGCCGGTTTCCGCCATCGCTTCCAGCCACTGACCGCCGCCTTTGGTAAACAGCGTCACCGGTACTCGACGGCCTTCGTTTTCGCGCAGCAAACCGTCAACGATTTTATGCATGTAGTACAACGAGAACTGCTGATAGTCGCGCCCGGTCAGCACGCCACCCCAGGTGTCGAAAATCATTACCGATTGCGCGCCCGCTTTAATCTGCGCGTTCAGGTACAGCGTGACGCTCTGCGCCAGCTTATCGAGCAGCAGATGCAGCGCTTTAGGGTCGGCATACATCATCTTTTTAATCACGGTGAAGGCTTTACTGCTGCCGCCTTCCACCATGTAGGTCGCCAGCGTCCACGGGCTGCCGGAGAAACCTATCAGCGGCACCTCGCCCTTCAGCTCACGGCGAATGGTGCGCACCGCATTCATCACGTAGCCCAGCTCGCCTTCCGGGTCCGGAATCGGCAGTTTTTCAACGTCGGCCTTGCTGGTAATCGGTGAGGTGAAGCGCGGGCCTTCCCCGGCCTCAAAGTACAGCCCAAGCCCCATTGCATCCGGAATAGTCAAAATATCCGAGAAGAGGATCGCCGCATCGAGCTTGTAGCGACGCAGCGGCTGCAGCGTCACTTCGCAGGCCAGCTCGGCGTTTTTGCACAGCGCCATAAAATCGCCCGCCTCGGCGCGCGTGGCTTTATATTCCGGTAGATAGCGACCCGCCTGGCGCATCATCCATACCGGGGTGACATCAACGGGCTGGCGCAGCAGCGCACGCAGATAACGATCGTTCTTCAGTTCGGTCATTTTTGCAGTTCCTTATTGCGTCAGTCCCACAGTGTATCACCACTCGTTCTTTACTCGTACTCAGCCCGACACATTGCCACCGTATCTTCGATCAAACGACGCGCGACGGTGCCAGGTGGGGGTAAGAGCGGTAAATCGTCGTAGCGATACCAGTTGGCATTGAGCAGCTCTTTCGGGTCGATGACAATGTCGCCGCTGTCGTACTCTGCCATAAACGCCGTCATCAGCGATTGTGGGAACGGCCACGGCTGCGAGGTCACGTAGCGCAGGTTTTTCACCTTGATACCACTTTCTTCCATGACTTCACGCGCCACCGCCTGCTCCAGGGTTTCACCTACTTCGACAAAACCGGCCAGCACGGTATGCACACCGTTACGATGGCGAACATGCTGGGCAAGGAGGATCGAATCATCACGGCGAATGGCGACGATAATGCAGGGAGCGATTTGCGGGTAATAGCGCTCGCGGCAGTGGCTACACAGCATCGCCCATTCGGTTTTGCTCGGGTGCATCGTGTGCCCGCAGTAGCCGCAGAATTTATGCGAGCGGTAGAACTCGGCCAGTTGTACGCCGCGACCCGCCAACTGAAACAGGCCCACATCCTGGTCGATGACCTGGCGCACCGAACCCATGTCATGGCGACGCGGCTGCTGCACCAGCCAGACCGGATCGCCTTCCCACTCACCTATCTGAAGTGCGCGCTGGCCCGCAAGATCGAAATTTATCGCCTCGCCATAGGGTAATTCCCCAGCAGGCAACCATAATTTTTGTTCGTGGCTCACAATCCACCAGCCGCGATCCCATTTTTCAATTATTCGATCCATATCTCTTGCGCTACCTTTGCTTCACAGGCATGTTATTAACATTATTTTTACAAGATTGACATGAGCAGATTTTAAACTTATCGATACGAGGGTCAACGTATGTTAAACCAGTTAGAACACCTGAAAGAGCGTGTCCATGGGCATCATAAACTGGTCGACCGTTGGCTGAATATTCGTAAGCACCTGCTCGTGGCTTACTACGATCTGGTTGGCCTGAAACCGGGCAAAGAGTCGTTTATGCGCCTCAATGAGAAAGCGCTCGATAATTTTTGCCAGCGTCTGGTCGACTATCTGTCTGCCGGACACTTCAGTATTTATGAACGCATTATCCATAAAATGGAAGGTGAGAGTCCGCTTTTAAACGCCAGTAAAATCTGGCCACAGCTGGATGCCAATACCCAGCTGATAATGGATTACTATGACTCAACGCTGGAAAACGCTATCGATGAGGATAACGTTCACCAGCTCCAGCAGGCGCTTTCCGATATTGGCGAAGCGCTGGAGGCTCGTTTCCGGCTGGAAGATCAGCTGATCATGCTGGCCTTTAAAACGCTTAGCGAATTCAAACGCCCGGCTTGAGATTTTCCGCATTAACGCGTAGTTTACATTCATTACCTCTAAGATAGAGGTTACTTCTTGTCGGAGTGCTTATTTTCCACAAAAGCATTCGTGATGCGTCAAGGCGGCAAGTCAGTGAATCTCCAGGAGCTTACCTAAGTAAGTGACTGGAGTGAGCGGACGAAGCCAACAAAGAGGCAGCGCGAAGGATGACGTGGAAAAGGCTGAGACCGTTAATTCGGGATCCGCGGAACCTGATCAGGTTAAAACCTGCGAAGGGAACAAGAGTCAATCTGCAACCGCATCGCCCTTGGGCGATCGTCTCTCTTGCTTCATCCGTCGTCTGACAAGCCACGTCCTTACTTTTTTGGAATGAGCTATGTCTGTCACTACTAAACCATCACGCCGCGAACAACGCGCCCAGGCGCAACACTTTATCAATACGCTGGAAGGGACCGCCTTTCCTGAGTCAAAACGCATCTATATCACCGGTTCACAGCCGGATATCCGCATTCCGATGCGTGAGATCCAGCTGAGCCCAACGCTGATTGGCGGCAGTAAAGACAACCCGCAGTTTGAAGAGAACGAAGCCGTGCCGGTGTACGACACCTCCGGCCCGTATGGCGATCCTGAGGTGGCGATTAACGTCCAGCAGGGTCTGGCGAAACTGCGCCAGCCGTGGATTGACGCACGTAACGATAGCGAAGAATTAGACGACCGTAGCTCGGCTTACACCAAAGAACGTCTGGCCGACGATGGCCTGGACGATCTGCGTTTTACCGGCCTGCTGACGCCGAAACGCGCCAAAGCGGGCAAGCGCGTCACCCAGTTACACTACGCCCGCAAGGGGATCGTCACTCCTGAAATGGAGTTCATCGCCATCCGTGAAAACATGGGCCGCGAGCGCATTCGCAGTGAAGTGCTGCGCCACCAGCATCCGGGCATGAACTTTGGCGCGCGCCTGCCGGAAAACATTACGCCGGAATTCGTGCGTGATGAAGTCGCCGCGGGCCGCGCGATTATTCCCGCCAACATCAACCACCCGGAATCCGAGCCGATGATTATCGGCCGCAACTTCCTGGTCAAAGTGAATGCCAACATCGGCAACTCGGCGGTCACCTCCTCCATCGAAGAAGAGGTGGAAAAACTGGTCTGGTCGACCCGCTGGGGCGCGGACACGGTAATGGACCTCTCCACCGGCCGCTATATTCACGAAACCCGCGAATGGATCCTGCGTAACAGCCCGGTACCGATCGGCACCGTCCCGATCTACCAGGCGCTGGAGAAGGTCAACGGGATCGCCGAAGATCTCACCTGGGAAGCCTTCCGCGACACGCTGCTGGAGCAGGCAGAACAGGGCGTCGACTACTTCACCATTCACGCGGGCGTACTGCTGCGCTACGTACCGATGACCGCCAAACGCCTGACCGGCATTGTCTCACGCGGCGGTTCGATCATGGCGAAGTGGTGCCTCTCGCATCACAAAGAGAACTTCCTGTTCGAACATTTCCGCGAGATTTGTGAAATCTGCGCCGCCTACGACGTTTCCCTGTCGCTGGGCGACGGCCTGCGTCCCGGCTCCATTCAGGACGCCAACGATGAAGCGCAGTTCTCCGAGCTGCATACGCTGGGCGAATTGACCAAAATAGCCTGGGAATACGACGTGCAGGTGATGATTGAAGGCCCGGGCCACGTGCCGATGCATATGATTCAGCGCAACATGACCGAAGAGCTGGAGAGCTGCCACGAAGCGCCGTTCTACACTTTGGGGCCGTTGACCACCGACATCGCGCCGGGCTATGACCACTTCACCTCCGGGATCGGTGCCGCGATGATCGGCTGGTTCGGCTGCGCGATGCTGTGTTATGTGACGCCGAAAGAACACCTCGGCCTGCCGAACAAAGAAGATGTGAAGCAGGGGCTAATCACCTACAAAATCGCCGCCCACGCCGCGGATTTAGCCAAAGGCCATCCGGGCGCGCAGATCCGCGATAACGCGATGTCGAAAGCGCGCTTCGAATTCCGCTGGGAAGATCAGTTTAACCTCGCGCTCGACCCGTTCACCGCCCGCGCTTATCACGATGAAACCCTGCCGCAGGAGTCCGGTAAGGTCGCTCACTTCTGTTCCATGTGCGGGCCGAAGTTCTGCTCGATGAAAATCAGCCAGGAAGTACGTGACTACGCCGCCGCACAAACCATTGAAGTCGGTATGGCGGATATGTCGGAGAACTTCCGCGCCAAAGGCGGCGAAATTTATCTCAAACGGGAGGAAGCCTGATGTATCAGCCTGATTTCCCGACCGTGCCGTTCCGCCTCGGGCTTTACCCGGTGGTGGACAGCGTTGCATGGATTGAACGCCTGCTGGAGGCGGGCGTACGCACGATCCAGTTGCGTATCAAAGATAAGCGCGATGAAGAGGTGGAAGCCGACGTTATCGCCGCCATCGCACTGGGGCGTCGTTATAACGCCCGTCTGTTTATCAACGATTACTGGCGTCTGGCAATTAAGCACCGCGCTTACGGCGTGCATCTGGGCCAGGAAGACCTTGAAACCACCGACCTGAAGGCCATTCAGGCGGCGGGCTTACGCCTCGGCGTATCGACTCACGATGATATGGAGATTGACGTCGCACTCGCCGCTAAGCCTTCTTATATCGCGCTCGGCCACGTCTTCCCGACGCAAACCAAGCAGATGCCTTCCGCCCCACAGGGGCTGGCGCAGTTGGCCAGTCATATTGAACGACTGGCGGATTACCCGACCGTGGCCATTGGCGGCATCAACCTTGAACGCGCCGCGTCAGTACTGGCGACCAACGTCGGTAGCGTGGCTGTGGTTAGCGCCATTACTCAGGCCGCCGACTGGCGCGCCGCTACCGCGCAGTTACTGGATATTGCGGGAGTTGGCGATGAATGACCGCGATTTTATGCGCTACAGCCGGCAAATCCTGCTCGGCGATATCGCCATTGAAGGCCAGCAAAAGCTGCTCTCGAGTCATGTACTGATCGTAGGTTTAGGCGGGTTAGGCTCGCCTGCCGCGCTGTATCTGGCAGGAGCAGGCATCGGCAAACTGACTCTGGTAGACGATGACGACATTCATCTGAGCAATTTGCAGCGCCAGATTCTATTTACCACTGATGATATCGCGCGTTCAAAATCTCAGGTTGCCCAGCAGCGCCTGACACGGCTCAACCCGGATATCGAACTGGTCTCGCTCCAGCAGCGACTAAAAGGCGATGCGCTCCGGCATGCGGTCTCGCGAGCCGACGTGGTGCTCGACTGTACCGATAACATGGCCACGCGCCAGGAAATCAACGCCGCCTGCGTAGCGCTCAATATCCCACTCATCACCGCCAGCGCCGTCGGCTTTGGCGGTCAGTTGATGGTGCTCACGCCGCCGTGGGAACAAGGCTGTTACCGCTGCCTGTGGCCAGATGATGTGGAGCCGGAACGCAACTGCCGCACCGCTGGGGTGCTCGGTCCGGTGGTGGGCGTGATGGGTACCTTGCAGGCGCTCGAGGCGATTAAATTACTCAGCGGAATTGAAACACCAAGCGGGCAGCTACGTCTGTTTGACGGCAAAACCAGCCAGTGGCGCAGCCTCGCGCTGCGTCGCGCCAGTGGCTGTCAGGTATGCGGAGGGCAGCATGCAAATTCAATTCAATGATGAGCCGATGCAGTGCGCCGCAGGGCAAACCGTCAGCGGGCTGCTTATCCAGCTCAACCAGCTCAAACCGGGCGCAGCGCTGGCGCTCAATCAGCAGATCCTGCCGCGCGAGCAGTGGGAACAGCAAATCGTGCAGGAAGGCGACCAGATCCTGCTTTTTCAGGTTATTGCAGGGGGTTGAGATGTTACGTATTGCCGACAAAACGTTTGATTCACATCTGTTCACCGGTACCGGGAAGTTTGCCTCATCGCAACTGATGGTCGAGGCAATTCGCGCTTCCGGCAGCCAGTTGGTGACGCTGGCGATGAAGCGCGTGGACCTGCGCCAGCACAACGATGCGATTCTGGCGCCGCTGATTGAAGCGGGCGTCACGCTGCTGCCCAATACCTCCGGGGCGAAAACTGCCGAAGAGGCGATCTTCGCCGCCCAACTGGCGCGTGAAGCGCTGGGCACCCACTGGCTGAAATTAGAAATCCATCCGGATGCCCGCTGGCTATTGCCGGACCCGATCGAAACGCTAAAAGCTGCCGAGGCGCTGGTGAAGCAGGGCTTCGTGGTGCTGCCCTACTGCGGCGCGGATCCGGTTTTGTGCAAGCGGCTGGAAGAGGTCGGCTGCGCGGCGGTGATGCCGCTTGGCGCGCCTATCGGTTCGAATCAGGGGCTGGAAACCAAAGCGATGCTGGAGATTATTATCCAGCAGGCGGCCGTGCCGGTGGTGGTAGACGCCGGGATCGGCGTGCCCAGCCACGCGGCGCAGGCGTTGGAAATGGGCGCTGATGCGGTGCTGGTCAACACGGCGATTGCCGTGGCGGACGAGCCGGTGATGATGGCAACCGCCTTTCGTCTGGCGGTGGAAGCCGGATTACTGGCCCGTCAGGCCGTGCCGGGAAGCAAAAGTTCGCAGGCCAGCGCCACCAGCCCGCTCACCGGTTTTCTGGAGGCGTTAGCATGAAAACCTTCACCGACCGCTGGCGGCAGCTGGAGTGGGACGATATCCGTCTGCGCATCAACGGTAAAACCGCCGCTGACGTGGAACGGGCGCTTAACGCTCCACAGCTTAATCGGGACGATCTGATGGCGCTGCTCTCCCCCGCCGCCGCCGATTACCTTGAACCGCTGGCGCAGCGGGCGCAAAGGCTGACTCGCCAGCGCTTCGGCAACACCGTCAGTTTTTACGTGCCGCTTTATCTCTCAAACCTCTGCGCCAATGACTGCACCTACTGCGGTTTTTCTATGAGCAACCGCATCAAACGTAAGACGCTGGACGAGGCAGAAATCGCCCGCGAGTGCGCCGCCATCCGCGAGTTGGGTTTTGAACACCTGTTGCTGGTTACCGGCGAGCATCAGAGCAAAGTGGGTATGGACTACTTTCGCCGCCATCTCCCGGCCATTCGCCAGCAGTTCTCATCGCTGCATATGGAAGTGCAGCCGCTGGCAATTGAGGAGTATGCCGAGCTGAAGACGCTGGGGCTGGACGGAGTGATGGTGTATCAGGAGAGCTATCATGAAGCGACTTATGCCCATCATCATTTAAAGGGGAAAAAGCAGGATTTCTTCTGGCGGCTGGAAACACCGGACAGGCTGGGCCGTGCTGGAATCGATAAAATCGGTCTTGGCGCGCTGATTGGTTTGTCTGACAGCTGGCGGGTAGATTGTTATATGGTCGCCGAACATCTGCTGTGGATGCAGCAGCATTACTGGCAGAGCCGCTACTCCATCTCCTTTCCTCGTCTGCGCCCATGCACCGGGGGCGTTGAACCCGCATCCATCATGGACGAGCGACAGTTGCTCCAGACCATTTGCGCGTTTCGTTTACTGGCACCGGAAATTGAGCTGTCGCTCTCCACCCGCGAATCCCCCTGGTTTCGTGACCATGTGATCCCGCTGGCGATCAACAATGTCAGCGCCTTCTCGAAAACCCAGCCCGGCGGTTATGCCGATAACCATCCAGAGCTGGAACAGTTCGCCCCGCACGATGACCGTCGCCCCGAAGCCGTTGCTGAAGCACTCATGGCGCAGGGATTACAGCCCGTGTGGAAAGACTGGGACAGCTATCTGGGGCGCGCTGCGCAGATACCGTAAACCCGGAGCGATCGCATTAAACAAAAGCCCTGACTATTGCAGTCAGGGCTTTAAGTTACTACAAACTTCAGATTTAACATTAATAAACTTAACGATTTAGTACTGCTGATGGTACTACTTTAAAATGTACAGGTTTACCACAGATAATATTGGATATTGATGCTAACTAAAACTTTCCTCTATTTACCGTTAAACACATTCCACCGGCTTGATAATAGAACTCAAGGCTGGTGACCTAAACAAGTACACTTCCCCTCGCGACATATACTCTTTGATGCGTTGCCTTATTTCCCTTGCGATAACCAGAAAAACAGAAATCGCAAATATTTACTATTAAATCATGGCGTTACATCGTCGCGTTTTACTAACTTTTTGCGATTAGATAAATCAACTACGTGGCCTGAAAGCATTGTCGAAGTGAAAAAATAGCGTTTTCAGCATCGACTATCCCAAACAAAAAATACTTCGTGGCCTTTATCGCAACCCCCAATAAAGCTTTACTAACACTTACTACGTTAACAGCAAACTACTATTTCCCTGCTGTTAAGCATTAACATACGGGTTTAAAAAACGCTGTCAATACTGTTTTTTATAACATGTTTTTATTGACAGTAATTATATACTCCCGCATGTGATAAGCGAGCCAAAAGCCGCCAGCCTTGGTGCAGATCGTTGAGTTTTTCCTCTTTTTGTAACCGGTTTCAGAAAAAGTGGTTTTCTTTGTGATGCCTTGCACACAATCGTTGCAAAGCAGTTGTTGCTACAGCTGGCTCGCGATAATTATCAACCCACACATGTTGAGCGAGACTGCTTATGAAAAACATCGTTTTATGCTGTGCCGCCGGAATGTCCACCAGCATGCTGGTACAAAAGATGAAAGATGCCGCCCAGAAAAAAGGTGTCGACGTCACGATCAAAGCTGTCCCTGTGGCTGAGTTTGAAGAGAATATCGCCACTGCAGATATCGTGTTGCTTGGTCCACAGGTTAAATATGAGCAGGCCAAGCTGCAGGCGCTCGCCGACCCGCTAGGCAAAAAAGTTGCCGTTATCGATATGATGGATTACGGCATGATGAAAGGTGATGCCGTACTGGAAAAAGCGCTGAAACTACTGGAGTGATGATATGGAAGAGTTAGAAACGATCATCATGGAATTATTGGTCAACGCCGGAGCCGCTCGCAGTCAGGCACTGACAGCGCTACAACTGGCGCGTAAAGGTGACTTTACTGGTGCGGAACAAGCAATGGTGGAATCACGCGAGTACGTCAAACAGGCACATAAAATCCAGACCCAACTGATCGGGATCGACGAAGGCACAGGCAAACTACCGGTCAACCTCATTACCGTACATTCGCAGGACCATCTGATGAACGCGATGGTGATTCAGGATTTGGCGGGCGACATGATTGAGCTTTATCGGCGGTTACCACCGTTAAATTAATGACACTGCCGGATGGCGGCTTTGTAACCGCACAGGCCGGATAAGATCAGCGCCATCAGGCATAACATAGACATAAAAAAACCCGCCGAAGCGGGTTTTTTAGTATGGTCAGCAACGATTAATCGTTGTCAGAGCCGCCCAGGCCGGCGTTCAGCAGTTCTGCCAGGCTGGCAGACGCATCTTCAGCAGTCACCTGCGGAGCAGCTGGCAGTTCGCCCGCTGCGCGACGGCGCATACGATCCTGGTGGTACGCGTAACCGGTACCGGCCGGGATCAGACGACCCACGATGACGTTCTCTTTCAGACCGCGCAGTTCGTCGCGTTTGCCCGCAACGGCTGCTTCGGTCAGCACGCGAGTGGTCTCCTGGAACGATGCCGCGGAGATGAACGACTCAGTTGCCAGAGACGCTTTGGTGATACCCAGCAGATCGCGGGAGAAGGTTGCGCCCACTTTGCCGTTCGCTTCCAGCTCGCGGTTAGCGATCTTGACGCGGGAGTATTCAACCTGCTCGCCTTCCAGGAAGTCGGAGCTACCAGCGCTTTCGATGGTGGCTTTACGCAGCATCTGACGAACGATAACTTCGATGTGTTTATCGTTAATCTTAACACCCTGCAGACGGTATACGTCCTGAACTTCGTTAACGATGTAACGAGTTACAGCATGCACACCACGCAAACGCAGGATGTCGTGCGGCGCTTCCGGACCGTCGGAAACCACGTCACCACGTTCTACACGTTCACCTTCGAACACGTTAAGCTGACGCCATTTCGGAATCATCTCTTCGTAAGGTTCGCTACCGTCTACCGGGGTGATAACCAGACGACGCTTACCTTTGGTTTCTTTACCGAAGGAAATGATGCCGCTGATTTCAGCCAGGATTGCCGGCTCTTTCGGACGACGTGCTTCGAACAGGTCCGCAACGCGCGGCAGACCACCGGTGATGTCCTTGGTACCGCCGGATTCCTGCGGAACACGGGCCAGGGTGTCACCAGAGCTGATCTGTACGCCATCTTCCAACTGAACAATCGCTTTACCCGGCAGGAAGTACTGAGCCGGCATATCGGTGCCTGGGATCAGAACGTCGTTGCCCTGAGCATCAACAATTTTCAGTGCCGGACGCAGGTCTTTACCACCCGACGTACGCTCTGCAGAATCCAGAACGACCAGAGAAGACAGACCGGTCAGCTCGTCGGTCTGACGAGTAATGGTCTGGCCGTCGATCATGTCAGTGAAGCGAACAAAACCACTCACTTCGGTGATAACCGGCATGGTGTGCGGATCCCAGTTCGCTACGGTTTCGCCGCCAGCAACCTGTTCGCCATCACCTTTCGCCATAACGGAGCCGTAAGGCACTTTATAGCTTTCTTTGGTACGACCGAATTCGTCGATCAGTTTCAGTTCGGTGTTACGTGAGGTGATAACCAGTTTACCGCTGGAGTTAACAACCGACTTCGCGTTGCTCAGACGGATGCTACCTTTGTTTTTCACCTGGATGCTGGATTCAGCAGCCGCACGAGATGCCGCACCACCGATGTGGAACGTACGCATCGTCAGCTGTGTACCTGGTTCACCGATGGACTGTGCCGCGATAACGCCGATTGCTTCACCTTTGTTGATGATGTGGCCACGCGCCAGGTCACGACCGTAGCAGTGCGCACATACACCAAAGTCGGTGTCACAGGATACAACGGAACGAACTTTCACGGAGTCAACAGAGTTCTCTTCCAGCAGGTCACACCACTGTTCGTGCAGCAGCGTGTTGCGTGGAACCAGAATATCCGCGGTACCCGGCTTCAGAACGTCTTCAGCAGTCACACGACCCAGAACGCGATCGCGCAGCGGCTCTTTAACGTCACCACCCTCGATAACCGGGGTCATGGTGATGCCTTCCAGAGTGCCGCAATCGTCCTCAGTAACAACCAGGTCCTGCGCAACGTCAACCAGACGACGCGTCAGATAACCGGAGTTCGCTGTTTTCAGTGCGGTATCTGCCAGACCTTTACGCGCACCGTGAGTAGAGATGAAGTACTGGAGTACGTTCAGACCTTCACGGAAGTTCGCGGTGATTGGCGTTTCGATGATGGAGCCATCTGGCTTCGCCATCAGACCACGCATACCAGCCAACTGACGAATCTGTGCTGCAGAACCACGCGCACCGGAGTCGGCCATCATGTAAATGCTGTTGAAGGAAACCTGCTGCTCTTCTACGCCGTCACGGTTAATAACGGTTTCAGTTTGCAGGTTATCCATCATCGCTTTGGATACACGATCGTTCGCCGCAGCCCAGATATCGATAACTTTGTTATAGCGTTCGCCAGCGGTTACCAGACCAGACTGGAACTGCTCCTGGATCTCAGCAACTTCAGCTTCCGCTTCAGAGATGATCTCGTGTTTCTTCTCTGGGATGACCATGTCATCAATACCAACAGATGCACCTGAACGCGCTGCATAAGCAAAGCCGGTGTACATTGTCTGGTCAGCGAAGATAACGGTCGGCTTCAGGCCCAGAATGCGATAACAGGTGTTCAGCATTTTGGAGATGGCTTTCTTGCCCAGCGCCTGGTTGACGATGGAGAAAGGCAGACCTTTCGGTACGATCATCCACAGAATGGCGCGACCAATGGTCGTGTCTTTCAGGCTGGTGTGCGCAACGAATTCGCCGTTTTCATCTTTTTCATATTCAGTGATACGCACTTTAACGCGCGCATGCAGAGAGGCCAGGCCAGCGCGATAGATACGCTCTGCTTCTTTCGGGCCAGTCAGCACCATGCCTTCGCCTTTGGCGTTAACACAGTCACGGGTCATGTAATACAGACCCAATACAACGTCCTGAGACGGAACGATGATAGGTTCGCCGTTCGCCGGAGACAGGATGTTGTTGGTAGACATCATCAGCGCACGCGCTTCGAGCTGGGCTTCCAGCGTCAGCGGTACGTGAACAGCCATCTGGTCACCATCGAAGTCGGCGTTATATGCCGCACAAACCAGCGGATGCAGCTGGATAGCTTTACCTTCGATCAGTACCGGTTCAAATGCCTGGATACCCAGACGGTGCAGGGTTGGTGCACGGTTCAGCAGTACCGGGTGTTCGCGGATAACTTCGTCCAGGATATCCCAAACGACAGCTTCTTCACGCTCAACCATTTTCTTAGCGGCTTTGATGGTGGTGGCGAGGCCACGCAGTTCCAGCTTGCCGTAGATGAACGGTTTGAACAGTTCCAGTGCCATTTTCTTCGGCAGACCGCACTGATGCAGACGCAGGTATGGACCTACGGTGATTACAGAACGACCGGAGTAGTCAACACGCTTACCGAGCAGGTTCTGACGGAAACGACCCTGTTTACCTTTGATCATGTCAGCCAAAGATTTCAGAGGACGTTTGTTAGAACCGGTGATCGCACGACCGCGACGACCGTTATCCAGCAGGGCGTCAACCGCTTCCTGCAGCATACGTTTTTCGTTGCGTACGATGATATCCGGCGCAGCCAGATCCAGCAGACGTTTCAGACGGTTGTTACGGTTGATCACGCGACGGTACAGATCGTTCAGATCTGACGTTGCGAAACGACCACCATCGAGCGGAACCAGCGGACGCAGATCTGGCGGCAGAACCGGCAGAACGGTCAGGATCATCCACTCTGGCTTGTTGCCAGACTGTACGAAAGCTTCCAGCAGTTTGATACGCTTGGTCAGCTTCTTACGCTTGGTTTCGGAGTTGGTTTCGTTCAGCTCTTCGCGCAGAGTTTCACACTCTTGCTCCAGATCCATGCTCTTCAGCAGGGCCTGAATAGCTTCCGCACCCATCTTCGCGTCGAATTCGTCACCGAACTCTTCCAGCGCGTCCAGATACTGCTCTTCAGTCAGGATCTGTTGACGTTCCAGGTTGGTCATACCGCCTTCGATAACCACATAAGATTCGAAGTACAGTACGCGTTCGATATCGCGCAGCGGCATATCGAGCAGCAAACCGATACGGGACGGCAGCGATTTCAGGAACCAGATATGCGCGGTCGGAGACGCCAGCTCGATGTGGCCCATACGCTCACGGCGTACTTTGGTCTGGGTCACTTCAACGCCGCACTTCTCACAGATCACACCACGATGTTTCAGGCGCTTGTACTTACCGCACAGGCACTCGTAGTCTTTTACCGGCCCAAAGATACGGGCGCAGAAAAGGCCGTCACGCTCAGGTTTGAACGTACGGTAGTTGATGGTTTCCGGCTTCTTAACTTCACCGAAAGACCATGAACGGATCATGTCTGGCGAGGCCAGAGCAATTTTGATCGCATCAAACTCTTCGGTTTTAGTCTGCGCTTTCAGAAACTTTAATAAATCTTTCACGGATTTGCTCCCGTCGGAGTTAGCACAATCTGGCGCTGGCTGTTACGCCAGCACCAGTGACCTGTTTGATCGAGAGTTACTCGTCTTCCAGTTCGATGTTGATACCCAGCGAACGAATCTCTTTCAACAGTACGTTGAAGGATTCCGGCATGCCTGGTTCCATCTGATGGTTGCCGTCTACGATGTTTTTATACATCTTAGTACGACCGTTCACGTCATCAGACTTAACGGTGAGCATTTCCTGCAGGGTGTATGCCGCGCCATATGCTTCCAGCGCCCACACTTCCATCTCCCCGAAGCGCTGACCACCGAACTGAGCCTTACCACCCAGCGGCTGCTGAGTAACCAGGCTGTAAGAACCGGTAGAACGCGCGTGCATCTTGTCATCAACCAGGTGGTTCAGTTTCAGCATGTACATGTAGCCAACGGTAACCTGGCGCTCGAACTGCTCACCGGTACGACCGTCGAACAGGGTAATCTGACCGGAAGTCGGCAGGCCACCCAGCTGTAACAGTTCCTTGATTTCAGACTCTTTCGCACCGTCGAAGACCGGCGTTGCGATCGGCATACCTTTTTTCAGGTTTTCAGCCAGACGCAGAACTTCTTCATCGCTGAAGGTATTCAGGTCAACTTTCTGACGAACATCTGAACCCAGATCGTAAGCACGCTGGATGAATTCGCGCAGTTTGGCGACTTCCTGCTGCTGTTTCAGCATGGCGTTGATCTTATCGCCGATACCTTTCGCAGCCATACCCAGGTGGGTTTCAAGGATCTGACCGATGTTCATACGCGATGGTACGCCCAGCGGGTTCAGTACGATATCTACCGGCGTACCGTTAGCATCGTGTGGCATATCTTCGATCGGGTTGATCTTAGAGATTACACCCTTGTTACCGTGACGACCTGCCATCTTATCACCAGGCTGGATCCGACGTTTAACCGCCAGATAAACCTTAACAATCTTCAGCACGCCCGGTGCCAGATCGTCGCCCTGAGTGATTTTACGGCGTTTCGCTTCGAGTTTTTTCTCGAACTCGTGTTTCAGTTCGTCGTACTGCTCAGCCAGTTGTTCCAGCTGATTTTGTTTCTCTTCGTCGGTCAGGCCGAGTTCTAACCAGCGGTCACGCGGCAGTTTGTCGAGCTTCTCAGCTTCAACACCACCGGAAACCAGCACAGCGTAGATACGGCTGAACAGGCCAGCTTCGAGGATCTGCAGTTCTTCAGACAGGTCTTTCTTAGCCTGCTTCAGCTGCATCTCTTCGATTTCCAGCGCACGTTTGTCTTTTTCTACGCCATCGCGAGTAAAGACCTGAACGTCGATAATCGTACCGGAAACACCGTTTGGCACGCGCAGAGAAGAGTCTTTAACGTCAGACGCTTTCTCACCGAAGATCGCACGCAGCAGCTTCTCTTCTGGGGTCAGCTGGGTTTCACCTTTCGGCGTTACCTTACCAACCAGAATGTCGCCACCGGTCACTTCCGCACCGATATAAACGATACCGGATTCATCCAGTTTGGAGAGCGCAGCTTCACCCACGTTCGGGATGTCAGCGGTGATCTCTTCCGGCCCCAGCTTGGTGTCACGGGACACACATGCCAGTTCCTGAATGTGGATGGTGGTGAAACGGTCTTCCTGGACAACACGCTCGGAGACGAGGATGGAGTCTTCGAAGTTGTAACCATTCCATGGCATGAACGCCACGCGCATGTTCTGACCCAGCGCCAGTTCACCGAGGTCGGTGGACGGACCGTCTGCCAGCACATCACCACGTTCAACCGGCTCGCCCAGAGATACGCAAGGCATCTGGTTGATACAGGTGTTCTGGTTTGAACGGGTGTATTTAGTCAGGTTATAAATGTCGATACCTGCTTCGCCCGGGTACATCTCGTCTTCGTTAACTTTGATAACGATACGGGAAGCATCCACGTACTGAACAGTACCGCCACGTTTAGCAACTGCAGTAACACCGGAGTCAACGGCAACAGCACGTTCCATACCGGTACCAACCAGCGGCTTATCAGCACGCAGAGTCGGAACCGCCTGACGTTGCATGTTCGCACCCATCAATGCACGGTTGGCGTCATCGTGTTCCAGGAACGGGATCAGGGACGCACCGACGGATACCACCTGCTGGGTGGATACGTCCATGTAGTCAACCTGGTCGCGGCTGAACAAGCTGGATTCGCCTTTGCTACGGCAGGTAACCAGATCTTCTACAAAGTGGCCTTCGTCATCCAGGTTGGAGTTCGCCTGAGCGATAACGTAGTTGCCTTCTTCGATAGCAGACAGGTAATGAATTTCGTCAGTAACAACACCGTCGGTCACTTTACGGTACGGAGTCTCGAGGAAGCCGTATTCGTTAGTCTGTGCATACACGGACAGGGAGTTGATCAGACCGATGTTCGGACCTTCAGGCGTTTCGATTGGACATACGCGACCGTAGTGAGTCGGGTGTACGTCTCGAACTTCGAAGCCTGCGCGTTCACGGGTCAGACCGCCCGGGCCGAGTGCGGAGATACGACGTTTGTGCGTAATCTCAGACAGCGGGTTGTTCTGGTCCATAAACTGAGACAGCTGGCTGGAACCGAAGAACTCTTTCACTGCTGCGGAAATCGGCTTGGCGTTGATCATATCCTGAGGCATCAGGGTATCCAGATCGCCCAGAGACAGACGCTCTTTCACCGCACGCTCAACACGCACCAGGCCAACGCGGAATTGGTTTTCCGCCATTTCGCCTACGGAACGGATACGACGGTTGCCGAGGTGGTCGATATCATCGACTTCGCCTTTACCGTTACGGATATCGATGAGCTTCTTCATCACTTCAATGATGTCGTCTTTGCTCAGGATACCGGAACCTTCGATTTCGTCGCGCAGCAGAGAACGGTTGAACTTCATACGACCAACCGCAGACAGGTCATAGCGGTCTTCGGAGAAGAACAGGTTCTCGAACAGGCTTTCCGCAGCTTCACGAGTCGGCGGCTCACCAGGGCGCATCATGCGGTAGATTTCTACCAGCGCGCTCAGACGATCGTTGGTTGGATCGACGCGTACAGTTTCAGAAATGTACGGACCGTGGTCCAGATCGTTAGTGAACAGCGTTTCGATACGCTTGTGACCAGACTGGCTCAACTTAGCCAGCAGATCCAGGCTCAGCTCCATGTTAGCTGCGCAAATCAGCTCGCCAGTAGATTCGTCAACGTAGTCTTTCGCCGCAACCTTACCAGCAATGTATTCAACCGGAACTTCGATATGCTTGATATCGTCTTTTTCCAGCTGGCGAATATGGCGCGCAGTGATGCGACGGCCTTTTTCGACGTAGACTTTGCCGTTAGCTTCAATGTCAAAGGAGGCGGTTTCACCACGCAGGCGTTCCGGCACCAGTTCCATCTGCAGCTTGTTGTCACGAATTTCGAAAACAACTTTTTCAAAGAACAGGTCAAGGATCTGCTCAGTGGTGTAGTTCAGTGCACGCAGAATGATGGTCGCAGGCAGTTTACGGCGACGGTCAATACGTACGAACAGGTTGTCCTTCGGATCGAATTCGAAGTCCAGCCAGGAACCACGGTAAGGAATGATACGCGCGTTATACAGCACTTTACCCGAAGAGTGGGTTTTACCTTTGTCGGAGTCAAAGAAGACGCCTGGGCTACGGTGCAGCTGAGAAACGATAACACGCTCAGTACCGTTGATAACAAAGGTACCGTTGTCGGTCATGAGCGGAATTTCGCCCATGTAGACTTCTTGTTCTTTAATGTCTTTTACGGTGCCTTCCGGCGCTTCGCGCTCGTAGATCACCAGACGCAGTTTTACGCGCAGCGGTGCGGAATAGGTCACGCCACGGATCTGACATTCCTGAACGTCAAACACCGGTTCGCCAAGACGGTAGCTGACGTATTGCAGCTCGGAATTACCGCTGTAGCTCTGAATCGGGAAAACGGAACGGAAAGCTGCTTCCAGACCATACTGCCCTTCAGGATCTTGCTCGATGAACTTCTGAAACGAGTCAAGCTGGATAGAAAGGAGATAAGGTATGTCCAACACTTGCGGACGTTTACCAAAATCCTTACGAATACGTTTTTTCTCGGTATAGGAGTAAACCATTAGGGTTCCTCAGCTCGCTGACAAGTCGACCCATCTGTCCATTGAGCGGACAGTTTGTGCAACACTATTTTGTTGACCGGAAAATCGAATACTTTCCGCAATGCCTGTTGCTATCACGCTTAAACCATTTCATTGCGATTTACACAGAACTGACGCTCTGTCGCAGTATATTAAGACGTCGATAGAAACAAGCATTGAAAGGCACAGCAGTAGTCAAACAGTGTGAAACGCTACTGGCGCCTTACAGCGCAAAAAGGCTGGTGACTAAAAAGTCACCAGCCATCAGCCTAATTGCTTAGGCTGCAACCAGAAAAGTTGGCTTATTTAACTTCAACTTCAGCGCCAGCTTCTTCCAGAGATTTTTTCAGTGCTTCTGCGTCGTCTTTGCTCACGCCTTCTTTCAGCGCAGCCGGTGCAGATTCTACCAGGTCTTTAGCTTCTTTCAGACCCAGGCCAGTTGCGCCACGTACTGCTTTGATAACAGCAACTTTGTTAGCGCCAGCAGCTTTCAGAATTACGTCGAATTCAGTTTTTTCTTCAGCAGCTTCAGCCGGGCCAGCAGCTACAGCTACAGCAGCAGCAGCGGAAACACCGAATTTTTCTTCCATTGCAGAAATCAGTTCTACAACGTCCATTACGGACATAGCGGATACTGCTTCAATGATTTGATCTTTAGTGATAGACATTTAAATTGTTCCTGAAAATCAGAATAAGTTTATACGTAAGCAGATGCTTGAGAAAGGTAACTGCAATTAAGCAGCTTCTTTCGCATCGCGTACAGCAGCCAGAGTACGAACCAGTTTGCCAGCCGAAGCTTCTTTCATGGTTGCCATCAGGCGTGCAATTGCTTCTTCGTAGGTCGGCAGAGTTGCCAGGCGATCGATATTCGATGCGGTAATCAACTCACCTTCAAAGGCTGCGGCTTTGACCTCAAATTTTGCATTCGCTTTCGCGAACTCTTTGAACAGACGAGCAGCAGCGCCCGGGTGTTCCATAGAGTATGCAATCAGGGTCGGACCAACAAACGTGTCTTTCAGGCACTCGAACTGAGTACCTTCAACGACGCGGCGCAGCAGGGTGTTACGAACAACACGCATGTATACGCCAGCTTCACGACCTGCTTTACGCAGTTCAGTCATTTTATCTACAGTTACGCCACGGGAATCCGCAACTACTGCAGACAGCGCGCCTTTGGCTACTTCGCTGACTTCAGCAACAATCGCTTGTTTGTCTTGAAGATTTAAAGCCATTAGCTTTGCTCCTGGATGTTTGCCGGAACTCATGTTCCGGAACTCACTTCACTCCCCCCAACGGAGAGAGCGTCTAAATACGGTGAGCAGAAACAAGCCAGAGTATCAGAAATAATCTTAGCGTTCTGTCACCGTCTACGCAGGGCATTAAGTTTCTTGCGAAACACCTGCGGTCTTCGACGGAGGCCTGGATAGGCCAGGCTCCAACGAACAAATCTGTTGTCTATTGGCCGAAGCTAATAGAATCGTGGGCGAAGATTGTAGACAAATTCGCCGCCCACGTAAAGCTAATCTTAGACGTTCGCAGACGCGCTCAGACCAGCCTGATCAACGGCAACACCAGCACCCATGGTGGTGGAGATGCTAACTTTCTTGATGTACACGCCTTTTGCCTGAGTAGGTTTTGCTTTTTTCAGCGCAACCAGCAGAGCTTCCAGGTTTTCTTTCAGTTTGTCAGCGTCAAAATCCACTTTACCGATGGTAGTGTGGATGATGCCGTTTTTGTCGTTACGGTAACGAACCTGACCAGCTTTAGCGTTCTTAACAGCTTCAGCAACGTTAGGAGTTACAGTACCAACTTTCGGGTTTGGCATCAGGCCGCGCGGACCCAGAACCTGACCCAGCTGGCCAACAACGCGCATTGCATCCGGGGAAGCAATAACAACGTCAAAGTTCATTTCGCCTTTCTTGATCTGTTCAGCCAGATCTTCCATACCTACCAGCTCAGCGCCTGCAGCTTTAGCAGCTTCAGCGTTTGCGCCCTGGGTAAATACAGCTACGCGAACGGAACGGCCAGTACCGTGCGGCAGTACAGTTGCACCACGTACGTTCTGGTCAGATTTACGAGCGTCGATGCCGAGGTTAACGGCAACGTCCACGCTTTCTACGAATTTAGCAGTGGCCAGCTCTTTCAGCAGAGCAATAGCTTCGTTGATGTCGTACTGTTTAGTTGCATCAACTTTGTCACGGATCACGCGCATACGCTTGGTCAGTTTAGCCATTTCTTAGTCCTCCACTACCAGGCCCATGGAACGTGCAGTACCTTCAATGGAGCGAGTCATCGCTTCAATGTCGGAACCAGTCATGTCGGCAGCTTTGGTCTGCGCGATTTCCTGCAGCTGAGCGCGGGAAATTTTACCCACTTTGTCTTTGTTCGGCTTGCCGGAACCAGACTTGATACCAGCCGCTTTCTTCAGCAGTACTGCTGCCGGAGGCGTTTTGGTAACGAAAGTGAAAGAACGGTCAGCGTAAACGGTGATAACAACCGGGATCGGCAGACCTTTTTCAATGGAATCAGTTTTTGCGTTGAACGCTTTGCAGAATTCCATGATGTTCACGCCTTGTTGACCCAGTGCTGGACCTACTGGCGGACTCGGGTTAGCCATACCAGCTGCAACCTGCAGCTTGACATAGGCCTGGACTTTCTTAGCCATTCTAAATTCCTCTAGTTGGGTTATAGCGCCTCAAAGAAGCTCCCCGTGTTTTTAAATTCGCTTTACGGACAGAGTCCATAAAAACAAAAGGCGCGAAATTGTATTCCAATCTCGCGCCCTGTGCAACGATTAAATCGCCGCTTTTTTGATCGGCGTGTTAGGCTTTCTCAACCTGGGCGAAGTCCAGTTCAACCGGAGTCGCACGACCGAAGATAGATACAGAAACTTTCAGACGAGACTTCTCGTAGTCCACTTCTTCAACTACGCCGTTAAAGTCAGCAAACGGACCATCGCTAACGCGGACCATTTCGCCCGGCTCAAACATCGTTTTCGGACGCGGCTTATCACCAACCTGCTGCAGACGGTTCATGATCGCATCAACTTCTTTGTCGCTGATTGGCGCCGGACGGTCAGAAGTACCGCCGATAAAGCCCATCACACGCGGAACGCTGCGCACCAGGTGCCAGCTCGCATCATTCATGACCATCTGGACCAGTACATAGCCCGGGAAGAATTTACGTTCGCTCTTGCGACGCTGGCCACCACGGATCTCGACCACTTCTTCTGTCGGCACCATGACTTCGCCAAACAGCTCTTCCATATTTTGTAACTTGATATATTCGCGCAGCGACGTGGCAACGCGGCCTTCAAAACCGGAAAACGCCTGAACGACGTACCAGCGCTTTTTAGGGGCTTCAGACATCTTAGAACCTCAGGCCAGTGATAAAGGATACCAGGCGAACCAGAATACCATCCAGTCCCCACAGGATCAGTGACATTACTGCGGTAACCGCAGCCACAATTAATGTGGTGTGCAATGTTTCCTGGCGAGTTGGCCAAATGACCTTACGGACTTCGGTTCTCGCTTCACGGGCAAAAGCAACGGTCGCTTTACCTTTTGTTGTCAACAGCGCGACACCACCCGCTGCGGCAATCAGAATCACTACGGCCAGCGCACGCAGCGGCAGCATCATGTCACGATAAAGGTAGTTGCCAACGATAGCTACAAGCAGCAATACAGCGACAACAACCCACTTCATCGCTTCCAGGCCGCGCCCGCTTCCTTGAGCTTCGGTATTCGCACTCATAAACCAACCTGTCAGAAGTATTCTACAAACATTTTCACCCCGCGTAAGCGAGGCGATCCAAACCGAAATGCTCTGGTGCGTTTCGGACTAAACGCCCTCTTCAGAGCCTGTCTCAGCAATGATTATGACAAAAAAAATCACTGATGAGCCAGGTTCTGGTGTGAAAGCGTGCAAAAAGGGCATCAAATGATGCCCTTTTATTGCGCATTGCGTCAAATGTTATTCGGCAATTAGCTCATTACTTTGGCAACAACGCCCGCACCTACAGTACGGCCGCCTTCACGGATTGCGAAACGCAGACCGTCGTCCATCGCGATCGGGTGGATCAGGGTAACAACCATTTTGATGTTGTCGCCCGGCATTACCATCTCTACGCCTTCCGGCAGTTCGATGGTACCAGTCACGTCAGTAGTACGGAAGTAGAACTGCGGACGGTAGCCTTTGAAGAACGGAGTATGACGGCCGCCTTCGTCTTTGGACAGGATGTACACTTCAGATTCGAACTTGGTGTGCGGCTTGATAGAGCCCGGCTTAGCCAGTACCTGACCACGTTCGATTTCTTCACGTTTGATACCACGCAGCAGAACACCAACGTTCTCACCAGCACGGCCTTCGTCCAGCAGTTTGCGGAACATTTCAACGCCGGTACAGGTAGACTTAGCGGTGTCTTTGATACCAACGATTTCAACTTCTTC